>CAZOMJ010000036.1:0-7838 GCA_964581055.1 uncultured Candidatus Kuenenia sp. | reverse complement strand
ACCGACACGGTCGACGGCTTTCGCATCGACCGCGGCTTTCAGGTCTATCTCGATGCCTACCCCGAGGGCCGGCGGCAGCTCGACCTGGCGGCGCTCGGTCTGGGCTGCTTCGAGCCGGGCGCTCTCGTGGCGGAGGGGGGCCGGCTGCGGAGCGTGAGCGATCCGTGGCGGCGGCCGCTCACGGCCGTGGGTTCGGTGCTTTCCGGCACCGTGGGCATCGCCGACGGTCTGCGGACAGCGCGGCTGCGGAGCGATTGCCTGCGGGCGGTGCGGGCCGGCACGGCCGATCCGAATCGCTCGAGCCCTGCGGCCGAGCGGTCGACCCGCGAGGAGCTCAAAGCCCGCGGCTTCTCGGAGGCCTTCATCAGGCGGTTCTTCGAGCCGTTCTTCGGCGGTGTCTTTCTGGAGCGGTCGCTCGCCACGTCGGCCGCGGTGTTTCAGTTCACGTTTGCGATGTTCTCGCTCGGCCGGGCCTGCCTGCCGCGCGGTGGCATGGAGGCGATCCCGAAGCAACTGGCGGCAGGGCTGCCAACGGGAACGGTCCTGCTCGATACAGCTGTGAAACGCGTGCAGCCAGGGCTTGTCGTGCTGGCCGACGGCCGCGAACTTGCCGCCAAGAACATCGTGGTGGCCACCGAAGGCTCGGCTGCGGCAGCGCTCTTGCCCGAGGGGCAGCGTGGGGCGGTCGCGTCACGCGGCTGGAAGTCGACGCGGATGGTGGCCTTCGCCGCCACGCGTTCGCCGCTCTCGAGCCCGACGGTCGTCGTCAGCGCCGAGGCGGGCGGGCCGATCGATAATGTGACGGTGCCCTCCGACGTGGCAGGCGACTATGCGCCCCCGGGCGCCGCGGTGGTCTATGTCTCCATCCGGCAGGACTGGCAGGGGAATGAGGGCGATCTGCACGACGCCGTGCGGCGGCAGGCGGCGGGCTGGTTTGGCCAGTCGGTCCATGCCTGGCGGCATCTGAAGACGGTCCGAGTCGATCACGCCTTGCCCGATGAATCCCCGGCCGCACGGCGAAGCAGGGTGGCGGCATCGCAGGTGGCTCCCGGCCTGTTCGTCTGTGGCGATCATTGCACGACAGCCTCGATCAACGGGGCGCTCGCGAGCGGGCGGGCCTGCGCAGAGGCCGTGATGGCACTGGGCTGAAAACAGCTTCGTGCCGTATGCTGAAGGCATGAACGAAATCATCGGTGCCACGCTGATTTTTCTCGGGCTGCTGCTGGCGGCCGCTGGCATCATCTGGCTGGTGGGCCGTGGCGTGGCGGTGCTCGTGCGGCGCAGGACGGTGCGGCAACTCCTGCAGCCATTGATGCTGCTCACGGCGGGCCTCGTCGTCGGCGCGGTGCCGTTCGCCTATCAGCATGCCTATCTGGCGATCGTGGGTCTCGGTGAACGCGAGCGGGTGATCGGTGGCGAGCGGGCCTTGAATCTCACCGGCTGGGACCGCGACAGCTACGAAATCCTCAGGGAGAGGCCCGATGTGGTAATTCTCGAGATGGGCAACAAGGATGTCACCGACGACACGCTTGCCATGCCCGGCGACCTGCCCAAGCTCAAGGAACTCACGCTCAACGACATTCCCACGAGCATCCTCCGGCAGTGGAAGAATGGCGCCGGGGGCACATCCTGATCACCGACGCGATGAACCTGCTCGTGGTGCCGGAGGGCCGGCTGGGGCACGATCTTTCGGCGGCCGGCGTGGGCGCCCGGTTTCACAAGGGCTTCGTCGATGCGATCGCTGCGATCTGGGAGCCGCTCTGCGCCGCGGTGGAGGTCGAGGTCAAAAAGTGCGACCGCCCCGTATGGATCACGGGCCACAGCCTCGGCGGGGCGATTGCGCTCTTGGCCGCCTGGCTCCTGAAGCGAAAGTTCGTGCCGGTGCACGAGGTGTGCACGTTTGGTGCGCCGATGATCGGCAACCAGACGGCACGCGAGGCCTTCAACCGCGAGTTCCAGGGCCGGATTTTTCGCTATGTCAACGGCCGCGACCCGGTTCCAAAGCTGCCGACGCTGTCGCTGGCCGCCAACGAATTCGTGCATGTCGACACGCAGCGGCTGCTGGGCTCGTATCCGTACACCGGCCTGGCCGAGATGGTGGGCACGGTGGCCTCGAAGGCGGTCAACGGGCTGCTGGCCGGCGCGGTCATCGACGAGGCCTGAAAGCACATCAACGAGCAGGTGGGAGCCCACTTCCTCGGCGTCTACCGCGACCTGCTGAAGGGCTAGGCAGACGCGGCCTGGCCCATGTGGCTCGCTCCCGGCCGGTCCATTCCCGGAGGCCGTTCGGGAATTCGTAGAAAGTCGCACTCGCCGCGCGGAACCGCCGTGCATACACTTGATTGAAACGCGTGTTTGGCGCGGCTGATATGCCCTGTTTAAAGGCTCTGTTGATGGTTATTGCCGACTCCTCCGTTCAGGCTGAAAAGCCCGCTGTGGCCGAGCCGCGGGAGCGGATTCTCTCCGCCGCCGGGCGGGAGTTTGCCGAACGGGGCTACGAGGCGGCGACCGTCCGCGATATCTGCCTGGCCGCTGGTGTGAATCTGGCGGCCGTCAACTATTACTTTGGCGACAAGCAGCGGCTCTACATCGAGAGCGTGAAGCACGCCCACGAGCAGCGGGCCGGGCAGGTGCCGCTGCCGGAGTGGAAGGCAGGCACGCCGCCGCAGCGGAAACTCCGCGACTTCGTCGGCAACCTGCTCGAGCGGATGCTGGGGTTCGGCGAGCCGCCATGGCAGGTCCGTCTCATGATGCGGGAGGTGCTGCATCCGACGGACGCCTGCCGTGAATTGGTGGAAGACTACGTCCGGCCGCGGTTCACGCTTCTTGTCTCCATCCTCGACGAACTCGTCGACGGCCGGCTCTCGCAGACCGAACTGCGTCGCGTGGCCCTCTCGATCATCGGCCAATGTTTTGTTTACCGTGCGGCTGGGGATGTCGTGGCAATGCTCGTGCCACGCGAGGAACTCGAGTCGCACCACT
The DNA here is from genome assembly GCA_964581055.1 of uncultured Candidatus Kuenenia sp. Taxonomy (GTDB): domain Bacteria; phylum Planctomycetota; class Planctomycetia; order Pirellulales; family UBA1268; genus CAMCQY01. The sequence goes on along the minus strand of CAZOMJ010000036.1, from coordinate 4,856 downwards.
CGCTCGCACCGCTGGCCGACCATGTGACCGGCTATGCCTTGGCGGCTTTGGGTGAAGCGGGGCCGCTCGCCGGTGCTCATCAGCGAACACACCATGTTGAAGAGGAAGCCAGTTCATGAATATCGTCCGTGCGATCCTGGGTTGGATCGTGCCCCTCGTCATCCTTGGATTCGGCATCGCAGCGTTCCTGTTCATGGGCAGCCAGCCACCGCCGGCTCGCAAGGCGAGCGACGTGGCCGTGGCGACGGCCGTGCGGACCGTCGAGGCCACGCCCGAGACGAATGGGCTGACGATCGAGGCCGACGGCGTGGTCGTACCGCTGCGGGAGGTGACCCTGGCGGCCGAGGTCGGCGGCCGCGTGCTGACGAAGGCCAAAGCATGCAATGAAGGACAGTTCGTCAAGGCCGGCACGCTGCTCTTCGAGATCGATCCCCGGGATTACGAACTCGACGTCGACAGGCTCGAGCGGGAATTCAAGCAGGCGGGACTCGCGATCGAGGAACTCGACGAGGAACTCGCCCAGAACACGAACACCATCGATCTTGCGCGGCGGCAGGTGGAACTCGCCCGCCGCGAGGCTGCGCGGCTGGAGAACCTGAAGGCCGGCAAGATCGTCACGGAATCGGAGCACGACCGGGCCCTCCGCGACGAGCTGACCGCGACAAACCTGCTCACCACCGCCGAGGGCCAGAAGCGGGTGCTTTCGAAACGACGAAATCGCCTGCTCGAGGCCCAGTCGCTCGCCTCCACGATGCTCGACAAGGCGAAGCTCGACCTCTCGCGCACGCGGATCGTGGCGCCGATCGACGGCATCGTGGTCGACGACAAGGTGGAGCAGGAGTCGTTCGTCGCCAAGGGCACGCCGCTGGTCACGATCGAGGACACGCGGGCCGCGGAAGTTCGCACGAGCCTGCAGATGGACGAGGTGGCGATGGTCTGGGGCAGTCGTCGCCCTGCCGACTCGCCCGCGCGGGTGGCCCACGATGAGCTCGACATGCCGGCCACGGTCGTATTTTCGGTCGGGGATGCGGCCTACGAGTGGCAGGGCACGCTCTCCCGTCAGGAGGGGCGAGGCCTCGACGAGAAAACCCGCACGCTACCCTGCCGCGTGCTCGTCACCCATCCGCAGAATGTCACCGCGCTCGATCGCTACGGCGCCGCGATGCCGCAGCTTCCCCCCGGGGCGCCGCAGTCGTTGCTGCGGGGCATGTTCGTGGAGGTCCGCGTGCGGGTCGATTCGCCCGGCGCCCTCGTCTCGATCCCGGAGGATGCCCAGCGGCCCAGCGGTGAGGTCTGGGTGATGCGAGACGGAAGGCTCGTGATCCTCAAGCCACGGGCGGTCCAGGTGTCTGGTGGCCGGGTGGTGTTCGATTCGGCGGCGTCCGGGCTGGTGGCGGGCGACCGGGTGGTGACCACCCAGCTGTCCGCGCCGCGGGCCGGCATGGAACTCGTCGATTCCGGAGGCGCCGCCGCCACGCCGACCCGCACGGCGGACACGGCCGACACGGCGGGCGAGAACGACGCACTATGAGGTCATTTCGGAAGTCATCCCGGAGGTCATCTCGGAGTTCATCCCAGAGGTCATTTCGATGAGAAGCATCGTCAGCTGGACCGTCCGCAACATGCCGGCGATGAACACGCTGGTCATCGCGATCCTGCTCGTGGGTTCGATGGCGTTCGTGTCGATGCGGCGGGAGGTCTTCCCGGAATTCGACCTGGAGATCGTGCTGGTGACGGTGCCCTACCCGGGGGCGACGCCCGAAGAAGTGGAGGAGGGCATCTGTCAGAAGGTCGAGGAGGCATGCCGCAGCGTCACCGGCATCAAGAAGATCACGAGCGTGGCCCAGGAGGGGATGGGCTACTGCGTCTTCGAGCTGCAGGACAACGTCAAGGACGTGCAGAAGACGCTCGGCGAAATCCGTTCGGAGGTGGAACGCATCCCGAGCATGCCGGAGCTCGCCGAGGATCCGAAGGTGGAGCAGGTGACGCTCCGCACGCCCGCGATCAAGGTGGGCGTGCTCGCGCCGAAAGACGGCGGCGGCGACGCCGCCGCCGAGGGGGAGCTGCGCGACGTCGCGGAACTCGTGCGCGACGACCTGCTGGCATTGCCGGCCGTGTCGGCCGCCAACCTGCTCGGCGCCAAGGACTACCAGATCGACGTCGAAATCTCCGAGGAGACCCTCCGCAAATACGGCCTCTCGCTCCAGAAGGTGGCCGACATCGTCCGCCGGGAGAACCTGGAACTCCCCGGCGGCACGATCCGCAGCGAGGGGGGCGAGATCCTGCTCCGCGGCAAGAACAAGCGGTATGTCGGGGCGGAGATCGCCAAGCTGCCGCTTGTCACGCTCCCGGACGGCCTCGTGCTCACCGTCGGCGACCTCGGCACAGTCCGCGACGAGTTCGCCGACGTCGCCGCCACGAACCGTATCAACGGCCGGCCCGGCATGGTGGTGTCGATCGACCGCAGCTCGGGCGAGGACCTGCTCGCCATGGTCGCGGCGGTGAAGAAGTACATGGTCGACGCGAAGCTGCCGCCGGGCTACGACCTCACGGTCTGGGCCGACCAGTCGATCGACGTCAGGGACCGCCTCGACATGCTGATCTCCAACGGCATGCAGGGCCTCGTCATCGTGTTCGTGATGCTGGCGCTCTTCCTCGACCTCAAGATCGCCTTCTGGGTGGCGATGGGCATCCCGTTCTCCATGCTGGGCACCGGCGCGCTGATGTATGCCACCGACCAGACGCTCAACATGCTCTCCATGTTCGCGTTTTTGATGGCGATCGGCATCGTTGTCGACGATGCCATCGTGGTAAGTGACAACGTCGACCGGCACCGTCGGATGGGTAAGAGCCTGACCGCCGCGGCGATCGATGGCACCGTGGAAGTGATCCCCAGCGTGATTTCGAGCGTGCTCACGACGGTGATCACGTTCCTGCCGCTTTGTTTCGTGTCGGGGGTGATGGGTAAGTTCATCGCCGTGATGCCGTTCGCCTTCATCTCCACGCTGCTTGTGTCGTTGGCGGAATCATTGCTCGTGCTGCCGGGCCACTTGGCGCACGAGAAGAACCTCGTGTTCACGATCTTCGGGATCGTGCTCTACCCGTTACGGCTGCTGATGCCGGTGGTGACCTGGTTGCAGCAGAGCTGCGACCGGGGGCTGAAGTGGTTCGTCAGGAACATGTATGCCCCGTTCCTGGACTTCGCGCTCGACAATCGCCTCTCGGTGATGGCGGCGGCCATGTGCATCCTGCTTGTCGCCGGTGGGATCGTCCGCAGCGGGATCACGCCGTTTCTGCTCTTTCCCAAGATCGATGCCAACAGGCTGCTCGCCAAGGTCGTCTTTCCCGACGGCACCCCGTCGAGCGTCACCGACGAGGCCACGCGAAAAATCGAGGAAGCCGCCTTCGCGACGTCGCAGAAGCTCTCGCCCGCGGGTGCACCGATCGTGCAACTCATTCACCGGGCCGTCGGGCAGGTGTCTTCCCAGGGCGAGGTGGGGCCGGATGCGAGGATGAGCGGCAGCCACGTGGGGGCGGTCGCCGTCGAACTGGTCGAAGGTGAGCTGCGCGACGTCACGAGCGAGCAGTTCATCAGCGAATGGCGGCGGGCCGCCGGCGAATTCGCCGGCACCGAATCGCTCATCTATGGCACCGAGAACATCGGCCCGGGCGGAAAGACGATCGAGTTCAAGCTGCTCGCGCAGGCGGGGACGGACTCCGTGCGTCAACTCGAGGCGGCGGTCGAGCGGTGCAAGGAGTGGCTCGCGCAGTATCCCGGGGTGATCGACATCGACGACGACTCGCGGCCGGGCAAGTGGGAATACCAGCTCAAGGTCAAGCCGCGGGCCGAGGCGATGGGGGTGTCGCTGGCCGAACTCGCCGCCACGATCCGGGCGAGCTACTACGGCGAGGAGGTGATGCGGCTGCAGCGCGGCCGGCACGAGGTGAAGCTGATGGTTCGCTATCCGCGGGAGGAACGCCGCAGCTTCGCCACGCTCGACGAGATTCGGGTGACGGGGCCGGACGGCGTGAAGCGGCCGCTCGGAGAACTGGCCGACGTGACCGTGGCCCGTGGGTATTCCGAGATCAACCGGCTGGGGCAGAGGCGTTCGATCACGGTGACGGCCGACATCGACGTTGCCAAGAGTTCGCTCACCAGTGCGCTCGTGACCGCCGACATGGAGAAGCGGCTGATGCCCGACCTCGCCAAGGACTATCCGCTGGTGCGGGTCCGCTGGGAGGGGCAACGGGAGCAGTCGAACGAGTCGCTGCGGAGCCTCGGCGTGGGCTTCGTCGTCGCGTCGTTCGCGATGTTCGTGCTGCTCACGATGGAGTTCAAGTCATATTTCCAGCCGTTCCTGATCATGGCGGCGATCCCGTTCGGGTGTGCGGGGGCCGTGTTCGGCCACGCCCTGATGGGCATGCCGCTGACGCTCTTCAGCATGTTCGGACTCGTCGCGCTCGCGGGCGTGGTGGTGAACGACTCGATCTGCCTGATCGACTTCATCAACATCCGCGTCCGCGAGGGGCATCCGCTGCGGCTCGCCCTGCGGGAGGCCGGGTGCCTGCGGTTCCGGCCCGTGATGCTCACGAGCATCACGACGATCGGCGGCCTCCTGCCGCTCTTGCTCGAGAAGAGCTACCAGGCGCAGTTCCTGATCCCGATGGCCACGGCGCTGGCATTCGGCCTGGCGATGACGACGCTGCTCGTGCTCGTGCTCGTGCCGGTGATGTATTCGTTCTTTGGCACGAGCGCCCGCGAGGAGCACGTCGAGGAGTATGCCGAGGGCTTCGCGCCGGCGGGGGCTGTGAGCAGCGTCGATCCCGACGAAGCCGAGAAGCAATGGCTTCCGGAC
>CAZOMJ010000035.1:0-16432 GCA_964581055.1 uncultured Candidatus Kuenenia sp. | reverse complement strand
ATTCGGATAAAACGCGTAGATGATGACCATGGATGGTTGGATAGCGATCAAAAAACCCGGCCGGGAAGGACTCCCGGCCGGGCTCGTTGTGATTCAAACGGAGGGCTCTGATCCGTCCGCGTCGGACTAGAAGCCGGCGTAGGTGACGAGGATGTCGCCATGCTTCTGGAAGCGGATGATCACCGAGCAGCCGCAGGCGTAGTCATACCGCACCTGGCCGCAGCCGAGCAGCGTGCACCGCGAGGTCTCGCAGGGGCAGCCCTGACAGCAGGCCGGCAGGCACACCGGCACGGCCACCGTCTGGCAGGTTTCCGGGCTCGTCGGGTTCAAGACCGTCTCGTAGGTCGGCTCCGCGCAGCAGCCCTTCGCGCACTTATGCTTGTGGGCATGCTTGTGGCGATACTTGATGCAGGGATTCGTCGGGCAGCAGGTCTCGGCGCCGCAATCGGGCTCAAGGCCGCACGATGGCTCGAGGGCACAGCCGGGCTCGAACTGGCTGCAGCCAACACCTTCCGGTGCGGCACAGCCGGGATCAGCGTGACGACGATGGTGGCCGAAGCCGGCATCAGCGAGCGGGCCGACGGCAAACGACAGGGCGACCGCAAGACCGCAAATCAGGGAACGACTCATGAGGTGAGCCTCCAAAAGAAAAGGTGGCAGTGACTGGGGGGACCGCGGAAGGGGGTTCCGCGGGCGAAGCCGGGATGCCGCCCGAAAACTTCAAGCAACTCTGGCACACGGATGGCGAATGTCAAAAAACGCTGTTTTCACGGCGATGAAGCGGCATTCCCCTCGACGGATCCTTGAGGGGGCAGCCCGTGTCCCCGGGAGCCGACGTTGCTCGGGCACCGATCCGCCGCGGATTGGTCGTCGCAGGCAGGATACGAAAGCGAACGTCCGGCGGCGGGGCACGGGCTGCCCCGAACCGTTCCATCAGCCAGACTCACAGCCTCACGCCATCATCTGGCGGAAGCGGCCGAAGAGGTAGGCGGAATCGTGCGGGCCGGCCGCTGCCTCGGGGTGATACTGCACGCTCGCGGCGTTGGCCGTCGTGTGCTTCACGCCCTCGATCGTGCCGTCATTGAGATTGCGGTGGGTCACAACCAGTTCCGGCGGCAGCGTGGCCTCGTCCACGGCAAAGCCATGGTTCTGCGAGGTGATCTCCACTTTCCCTGTCTCGAGATCCATCACCGGCTGATTCGCACCGCGATGGCCGAACTTCAGCTTGAAGGTCTTCGCACCGCAGGCCAGTGCCAGCAGTTGGTGGCCGAGGCAGATGCCGAACATCGGCACCTTCCCGACCAGGTCGCGGACGGTATCGACGCAGTAGCCGAGCACCTCCGGATCGCCGGGGCCGTTGGAGAGAAACACGCCGTCTGGCTTGTGCGTGAGCACCTCGGCCGCCGTGGCCTTACCGGGCAGCACGGTCACGCGGCAGCCTGCGCTGGCGAGATGCCGGGCGATATTCCACTTCATGCCATAGTCGAGCGCGACGACATGTTTTGTACCTGACAAGGCGGCCGGCGGTGGCGGAAACACGCCCCCCTCCAGCGGCTGCACGAGCGGCCGTGCCCAATCATCGAGCGGCTCGATCCATTCGCTGTTTGACTGCGGCATCACCTCGCGGACGAGATCCCTGCCCACGAGCGTCGGCGCGGCCTTGGCCATCTCGACGAGCCTCGCCGGATCGAGCACCTCGCTCGAGAGCACTCCCGTCATGGCCCCGCGAATCCGCAGCCGGCGGACGAGCGCCCGCGTGTCGATGCCCGCGAGCCCCACGACGCCCGCCCGCGCGAGATACTCCCCGAGCGTGCCAGTCGCGGTGAAATTGCTGGCGATGCGGCTGGCCTCGCGGACGATGAAGCCCGCCATCTGCAGTTTGCCACTCTCGATGTCGGCCTCGTTGACACCGTAATTGCCGATCTGCGGCGTGGTCATCGTGAGGATCTGACCGCGGTAGCTGGGGTCGGTGAGGATCTCCTGATACCCCGTCATCGAGGTGTTGAAGCAGACCTCGCCGGAGACGGTGCCCGCAGCGCCGAACGATTCTCCGAAATAGACCGTGCCGTCTTCGAGTGCCAGTGCCGCACGTGCCACGCCAAAACTCCCTCGTCAGAGTGCTTTCCTGCCAGGATTCTCGGCATCATAACAAATAACTGGCGACGTTCAGCCGGGGGCACAGGCCGGCTGCACGTCGCGACAAGATTTCATCTTGTCGGGCTCGGGCCCGCACATTGGGCACATTGAAAACGTGCCGCCACGGGGACGATGCCCGCTGAAATCACGGCGTCGGGCTCGCCGTCACGAGCACGTCGGTCGGATCCTCCACGAGCACCAGCCCCCGAAACCGCACCTCCTGCGGCACCTTGTTCGAGTGCAGTTGCAGGCCGATCGGTCCGGCCTCGCAGAGTTCCGGCTTGGGGTCGGTCCAGTCGAGCACCTCCTTGCCGTTCACGGCGAATCGGATCCGGCTGCCGATGGCGAGGATCTCCATCTGATTCCAGTCATGCTGCTTGCCGGCGGCCTTCGCCCGGCCCTCCTGGTCGCCGCTGATGCCGTCGCGACGGTGGAGGTCGTAGAGCCCGTAGCCCGAGGGAAACATCACGAGGTGGCCCTGGTAGCTCGACGCCTCGCCGTCCTTGTCGAACTTCTTGCCCCAGATGGCCACGCCCGAGTGCATCTCGCTCGTCACGAGTTTGCCCTCGAGGAGCAGACGGAAATTGCGATAGGGCTTCTTCGTGAGCAGATAGGTGCTCACCTTTGGCGCGTTGGCCTCGGTGTTCCGCCCCACGATCTCCCCGTTCTCGACCGACCAGTAGGGATCGACGTGCCCCTCCCAGCCCTCGGTATCCCGGCCATTGAAAAGTTTCACTGCCTTCGACTGCTCTGCCTCCGGAAGCTTCACCGAGGCGGCCCAGCCCGAGGCCGCCGCGGCCTCGCCCGGTGCCACTGCCAACTCAGCGACCGGCGTGCCGTCGTCCTGAAGCTTGCCGGCGGCCCAGAGCGTGCCGCGGGTCACGAGGTCGAGGAACTGCGGCGTCTCGACGGTGTGCGTGTAGTGACCGATCGTGGTGCCGAAGACGCGGGCCTTGCCGTATTGGTTCGTCCAGATGACCGTCTGGTTGGCCTTCCGCTCCCGGCTCATCGCCTCGGCCAGCGGCTTGGCGGTGTCCCAGACCTTGTCGCAGTAATACAGTTCCTCCTTCGGAACCTCCCATGCCTTGGGGAGCCCGGTGAGGATCGGGTGCTCGGCGATCAAGTTGGCCGTGTATTCATAGTGGGCGCCGTGGCCCGGCGACGTGATACCGACGAACTTGAACCAGTCGTCGTTGCCCGCCCGGTAGCAGTGCATGGCACAGTGCATGAGCACGGCGGGGGTGCCCTTTTCGTGCTCGACCACGATCTGCTTGAGGAACTCCGGATCCTTGACGGCTGCGAAGCACTCGTTGTGGAAGACCACGTCGTAGCCCTTCGACCAGTCGGGCTTTGAATAGATGGAAACCTTGTGATCGGTGGTCGATCCACCCTCGTGCACGACGGTGCAGTTGATCCGGGCCCGCGAAGCCAACCCCTGCGTGATCACCTTCTTCTGGCCATCGTAGTCATGGCAGCAACCGCCCGTGATGTAGAGGACCTCGAGCGGTTTTCCCGCCTCGGCGGCCCGGGCAGCGGCCGGACCGATCACGATCAGGCACAGGACGGCGATCCAACGACACGGGAGCGAATGATGGATCACGACGGGGGTCCTTTGCGATCGGAAGGGAGGGGCGTTCCTGAAGCAGTATGCTCAAGGGAGGGCAAAGCAGTGTCAAGCGGATGCATGCCCTCTGCCCAGCCGCCGGCGGTCTGACCGAACGAAAACCGTCCAGCCGCCCTCTCATCCCAGCATGGTGGCGATCCGGCGACCGGGCGACGTCATTGCGATCGCCTCGATCGCGGCGGCCGTCACCCATCGGCGGCGCCGCGAGGCGATCCCGGCGCGGCCCGCCTCGCAGACCACCACGTCGAGCGTGATGCGGTGGTGCGTGACGGTGTGCGTGATCGTGCCGAGTTGCTGGATCGCTTCACACGCGAGGCCGCCCAACACAGCCGACTTTTCAATGCCCCGCCGCGCGGCCCGCGCGGCCCCGGGCAGCCGCGGAAAATCCCAGAGCCCTTCCCACCATTCGCCCGGCCCCCGCTGCACGACCAAGACGCGGCTCGCCCGCCGCACCACGACCGCCGTCTCGTGCATCTCCTTGGCCGACCGCCGCGGTGACTTCATGGGAATCTCGGCCACGCGGTTCGTGCGTCTGGCGTCGCAATGTTCCGCAAGCGGGCATGTCGTGCAGAGAGGCCGCTCCGGCGTGCAGACCATGGCGCCGAGATCCATCAACGCCTGGTTGAACCGTCCCGGATGCCGCTTCGGCACGAGCTCGGCGGCGATCTCCCAGATCGGCTCGTCGCCGCGCGGGCCGTCGAGCGGTGCCGCATGCCCCGCCAGCCGGGCGATCACCCGCCGCGAATTGGCCTCGACGATCGGCTCCTGAAGATCAAAGGCGATCGAGGCGATCGCGCCGGAGGTATAGCGGCCGATGCCTGGCAGCGAGCGGAGCCCTGCGATGTCCCGGGGAAATTCGCCGCCATGTTCCGCGACGATTGTTTTGGCCGCGGCATGCAGTTGCCGCGCACGGCGGTAGTAGCCAAGGCCCTCCCAGAGCCGCAGCACGTCGTGCTCGGCCGCAGCGGCCAAAGCCGCGACGGTGGGAAACCGGTCCAGAAAACGGACAAAAAAATCCTTGACCCGCTCCACCTGGGTCTGCTGGAGCATGATCTCGCTGACCCACACACGGTAGGGATCCTGCGAGCGTCGCCACGGCAGATCCCGCCGCGCGCGGCCATACCAGGCCAGTAATGCCCGGACCACCGCGGCCGGATTGGCCACACCGGCCGGCGCGGTCACATGCCTCCTGCGGCGGCTGCCCGCGACCTTCCCTGCCTTCTTCACGCGAGCCCCTTGCAAACCGGTGTTTCTTGAGTTCCAAAACACCATAGCTTAGCCAGATGATTCCCCGACGTCGTCAGTATCCATGGCCGAAAAGCTCACCCTCAAGCGTCGTGAATCGACGGCCGGCCCGGCCTGGGAACTGGTGCATCCGCGATGTGCCCGTCGGCGCCGCGTCGACATGGAAGAGGTGGAGGCGATGGTGGAGGCGGGCGAGACGGAGATCGCGCGGGACGAACTGGTCTGGTTGCTCTCGGAGTGCCCGGACTTTCTGGACGCCCACGTGCACCTGGGGCTGATCGCCCTGGAGGAAGAGGATCCGAAACTGGCGCGGGGCCACTTCGGTCGGGCCTACGAACTCTGTCTCCGGGCGCTCGAAGCTGCCGGCAATCCGCAACCGCTGCCCTATGCGCTCGACGGCAACAGGCCCTTCTACGAGGCTGCGAAAGGGCTCGTCCACTGCCTCATCGACATGGGCCGCCGGAAGGTGGCTGAGGATGTCTGTCGACGGATCGCTCCGCTCGATCCCACCGACCCACTGGCCATCCAACGCCTCGCGGAGCCTCGCGCATGACGACGTCCGGCGGACCACCCTCGGCCAGATTCATCGTGCTCGAGGGCATCGATGGCGCAGGAAAATCGTCGCAGGTGGAACCGCTCGTCGCCTGGCTCCGAGGCTGTGGCCACGCCGTCACCACCTGCCGTGATCCCGGCGCGACTCCGGCGGGCGATGCGATCCGCGCGATCCTCCTCGACCGCCACGATCTCCAGCTTGCACCGACCACCGAGATGCTGCTTTATATGGCTGCGCGGGCACAACTCGTCGCGGAGGTCATTCGGCCGAGTCTGGCCCGCGGCGAGTGGGTCGTGTCGGACCGTTACTTGCTCGCCAACGTCGTCTATCAAGGCCACGCCGGCGGCCTCGCCCCCGACACGATCCGGCAGGTGGGGGCCGTTGCCACCGGCGGTCTCGAGCCCGATCTTGTCCTGCTCGTCGACGTCGATCTGGACACGGCGGCCCGCCGGCTGGCCCGCCCGCTCGACAAGCTGGAAAACCGGGGCGACGAGTATCGTGGCCGGCTGCGGGCAGGGTATCTGGCGGAGGCGACCCGTCAGCCCGATCGCATCGCCGTCATCGATGGGACCGGTGACCCCGCCACGGTACAGGCAGGCCTGCGGGCGGCGATCGAACGCCGCTTTCCGGAACTCCACTCGGCACGAGCAACCTGACCCGACCACGACAGAAAAGGCGGCGGCATGGGCTGGCAGGCAACCACGGGGCGCGGTGAGATCACCGGTCAGGACGCGGTGGTCGAGCAGTTCGTGCGGGCCGCCGCGCATGGCCGTATCGCAGGCTCATACCTCTTCATCGGACCCGCGGGCATCGGCAAGAGTACGGTGGCCATCGCGCTGGCGAAGTCGCTGCTCTGCGAGCGTCCCGGCCCCGGACTGGTCGCCTGCGGCGCGTGTGCGTCGTGCGTGCAGGCGGACGGCGGCAGCCATCCCGACATCGACGTCGTCGCGAAGCCGCCCGACCGTGCGACCATCCCGCTGGAAATGCTCATCGGCGATCCCGAGCATCGCATGCGCGAGGGACTCTGCTGGCGGCTGCTGCTGCGGCCGGCGCTCGGCGGCCGCAAGGTGGCGATCATCCTCGATGCCGACCACCTCGCCGACGAGGCGGCCAACTGCCTGCTCAAAACGCTGGAGGAACCACCCGACCGCGCCGTGATCATCCTGGTCGGCACCTCGCTCGAACGGCAGCTCCCGACGATCCGCTCGCGATGCCAGATCGTGCGGTTTCAGCCGCTGGACGAGGAGACGGTGTTCCGCATCATGTCGGCGGAGGCCGGGGCCACGGGTGGGCCAGTCGATCCCGATCTTCTCCGTCGCTGCGCCGCTGCCGCCGGCGGCAGCCTGGCCCGCGCACGGCTCCTGCTCGATCCGGAAATGACCGCATTCCGTGGTCGGCTGATCGCACTGCTATCGCAGCGGCCGCTCCACGGCGTGGAACTCTCGCGGGAAACCACCGCATTGGTGGAAGCCGCCGGCAAGGAGGCACCCCCGCGGCGGGCCCGGCTGCGGGTCGTGCTCGAAGCAGCGGTCGATTTTTACCGTGCGGCACTGCGACACGCCGCCACGGGGGAGCGTCCCGGCGATCCTGCCCTGGCCCAGCGTGTGCAAGCCTGGGCCGCCGGCACGGAGGAGGCCACGCAGGCAATTCGCTGCACGCTCGACGCCCTGGAATCGATCGATCGCAACGCCAACCTCACGATCCTCGTCGACGCCTGGACGGCCGTGTTGGAACAGCCGTCGCTGGCCCGGCAGAGTTGATCGCCAGTTTGCCCAGGCTGCCCTTCCCCTGCCGGACGCCTCGCTCACCGGGCCGGCTGCGTAGTTTTTGGCTACCGCACCTTCTGAATCGATTTTTTGGATCGTAGCTGTCGATCCTCTTGGAAGGCCCTGTCCGTTCCCTGCGACAAGTCGTCGCGCTGATGGTGGAACGGACTCGAGCCGACACAGGTCGCAGGCCAGGGGGGCGGTCGGGCATGTCCGAAAAAAGGGCGGGCGGGATCTTTGCGTCGTCGTTCGTGGCCGGCTTGCTGCTGGCGGCTGCGATCTTTTCGCCACGGGCCTGGGAGCCCGTGCCGGGACCGTATTTCGGCCTCGAAGACAGGGCCACGACTGGGCCCAGCGGTGGCGAAGGGATGGAGGCGGCACATGCCGAACTCTCCGCCCGCGCCCAGATGCGACCGGGGGCGGTCGCATCCACACCGGTAACGGCGGCGATCGCGCCACACGATCCAGTGCCGGTTGCCCCACCCGTTACGGCTGCTCCCGACACACCCTCGTCCGCGTCTGCCGATGTCGCCGCCGTTCCACCCGGTGTTCCCTCTGTCGTCGTGACTGCGCCACCGACTTCCCCGCCAAGCAAGCCGTTGACACCGGTCATTGAACCGGCCGAGCAGGTCATCCTGCCGCCTCAGCGCGTTGCGATGGCTGACACGGCGGGCCCGGCCGCTGCAGCCGCGCTCGCGTCCACTCTCCCGCCTCCCGCGGCGTCTTCCGCTTCCGCGACGCCGGTCGCCTCCGCGCCCCCGCAGCAGGCTGAGCCACCCGCGTCGCTCAAGGGGATGATGACTCGAATGCAGGCGGCCCAGCCACCGGTCGCGCAGCCCGCGTCGCCGCAGCCCGCGTCACAGACGTTGCAGCCCGTGCAGCCACCAGCACCGCCGCATACCTGGGCGCAGGCGATAACGCAGGCTCCCGCCGTGGTTCCGGTCCAACCCCAGCCCCTCGCCGTCGCCCCTTTTCGCCCCGCCCCCAACCAGGTGCGTTCCGGCCCCGGCCCCGCGATGACTGGTGCGTTGGGCGTACCACCGCTGCCCGGTGAGCCGTGGACCGACCCCGATGGCGTCAACTGGTCGGATGTCATCTCCACTCCCCATCCGCAGGTGGCCGGTGCGGACCGGCGTCGCAACTGGTTGGGAGATTGGCGCACCGAGCCACGCGGCACACCGCCGCGCACCGCCGAATCACGCGGCGCGACAACCGCCCCGACAGGCCGACTCTTCGACCGCCTGCGGGGTGGCGATCGCAGGATCGCCCAAGCCCCCGGCCATGACGCGGGAACGACTCTTCCGAACGAAATGCCTTCTCCGGACATCGGTCAGTGGCCGCAGCCCGTCAAGCTGCAACAGCAACTCGACCATCTGGCGACGCTCTCCACCGCGGGCGGCGCCGGCAGCGAGCCGATCGACGTCTGGACGAACCGGACCCGGGCCGCGATCCAGGGCGTGCACGACACGCAGGGACCCCGCGACGCCGCGGCCGACGCCAGCCTGATCATGCTGGGCGAGGCGGTGATTGCCGGCATGTCGCTGGCCGACACCACCGTCGACGCCGGTCTGGCCACACACACCCGCCGCACCGCCCTCGCCGTGGCCCGCCGCGTCGCCGTGTGGCGAGCCACCGCGGCCCTCTTCAATTCGCTCGACCGCGATCCCGTCGAACTCAGCGCCAATGACGCCGCCGCCGCGATGACCCGACAGGCCGCGGGGCGGACCGTCGTCGAGATCGCCCGTCTGCTCGACGGCATCGAACGGTTCGAAGTGACGATGACCGCGGCCCACGCCATGGCCGTGAAGACCTCACTCGGTTCGATCTGCGGCTTCTATCCGAGCGGCGCGAGGCCGTTGGCACGCGCGGTGGAGGATCACTACCTCGCCCCCAACGTGCGAATCGCTGTGCATCAACAGTTTCTCGAAAAGCTTCTTCCGGGAGCCAGCGTCGACACGTCGCCGTTCCAGGACACCGTCATGGGCCGTGAGGTCCGCGGCACCCGCACCGTGGAACGCACCACCACGCTCAGGCTGGTGCCCGACGAAGACGAGATCTGCTTCAACTTGGAGGTGCATGGCGACATCGCCTCACGGGCGATCACCGAATCAGGGCCCGTCTCGGTCACGGCCCGCAGCGCCTCGGAGTTCACCGTCCGCAAGCCGATCACGATCTCGTCGCAGGGGCTGCTGTTCGGCAATGCCGCCGGTGCCGCCTCCAACCGTTCGCACGTCGACAACATCCAGACGAGCTTCGATGCGGTGCCGGTGATGGGCTCGCTGGTCCGCAACATCGCGAGGAATCAGCAGGTGGAGTCGATGCCCGAGGCCAACCGCGAGGTGATCGACAAGATCATCTCCCGCGCCTGCCGCGAGGTTGATACGCAGGCGGAGCCGCAGTTCGCCCAGATGGCGGACCGCATCCGCGACCGCGTCTGGACGCCACTGGTGAAGCTCGGCCTCGACCCGAAGGCGGTGGCGATGCAGACGACATCCTCGGTGGCGACGATGCGACTGCGGCTCGCGGGCGACGCGCAGTTGGCCGCCCACACGCCGCGTCCCCGTGCCCCCGCCGATGCGATGCTCAGCCTGCAGGTGCACGAATCCTCGGTGAACAACGCGTTCGATCGGCTCGGCATCGCGGGGAAACGGCTCACGCTCGAGGAACTGATCGAGCTCGTCTGCTCGCAGATCGGCGTCGAGCCGCGGATTCCCGAGGAGCTGCCGGAGGGCGTCTCAGTGGCCTTCGCGAAGACACAGCCGCTCCGGGTGGAGTGCCGCGACGGACTCGTGCACGTCCATGTCGCGCTCGACTCGATCGAGAGCGGCCGCCGCGACTGGTATGACCTCGTCGCACACGTCGCCTACCGGCCGGTTTGTTCGGGACAGCAGGTGTTTCTCGAACGCGAGGGGCCGGTTCAGTTGGGTGGGCCTGGGCACGAAGGCCGGATGGAACTCGCGTTGCGGACGATCTTCGGCAAGATCTTTCCGAAGGAGCGGCCGATCGCGGTGCTGCCTGACCAGATCGCGAAGAACGAGAAACTCTCCGACGTGCAGGCCGTGCAGGCGGCCAGCAGCGACGGCTGGCTGGCGATCACACTCGAGCAGCGCAAGGGGCCGCCCCCCGCGATCGCTGCCCCGCCGCGGCCAAAGGAAACCCGCCCCGCGGAAGCTCGACGCAAGACCGTCTGGCGGTGACGCGGCGACGGTCCGGGGCTGTGCATGCCCCCGTGGCGGCGAGTTTTCAACTTGCCGTGTCCGAGTGCCCCATTGAATTCCATCGTGACTGCCCGGACAATCCGGGCTTTCCACGACCATTTCTCCGCTCACTCCACACCGCAGGCCGTCATGCACGCTGATCCGCAGTCGTTCCGCATCGAATCCGACAGCATGGGCGAGGTCAAGGTTCCATCCGACCGCTACTGGGGCGCCCAGACGGAGCGGTCCCGCGACAACTTCAAGATCGGCACCGAACGCTTCCAGTGGGGCCGGGCGGTCAAGAAGGCGCTCGGCATTCTCAAGAAGTGCGCGTCGCTGGCCAACGGCGAACTCGGCCAACTGCCAGCCGCCACGGTCACGCTGATCGTGCAGGCGGCTGACGAAGTGATCGCCGGCAAGCTCGACGACCACTTTCCGCTCGTCGTCTTCCAGACCGGCAGCGGCACGCAGTCGAACATGAACGCCAACGAGGTGATCTCAAACCGCGCGATCGAAATCGCCGGTGGCGTGATGGGCTCGAAGAAACCGGTGCATCCCAACGACGACGTCAACCGCGGCCAGTCGTCGAACGACACCTTCCCAACCGCAATGCATATCGCCGCCGTGCAGGTGATCCACGACCGGCTGCTGCCGGCGGTGCGGCAGCTCCGCGACGTGTTCCTGTCGCTCGAGAAGAAGCATGCGGATCTCGTGAAGATCGGAAGGACGCACCTCCAGGACGCCACCCCGATCACGCTCGGCCAGGAGATCTCCAGCTGGCGGGCGCAGCTCGATGACCGACTCAAGGGGATTGAGCGGGCGCTGCCGGGTCTCTATGAACTGGCGATCGGCGGCACCGCCGTGGGCACTGGGCTCAACGCCCACGCCCGGTTCGGCGACGTGGCTGCCAGGCACATCGCGAAAGAGACGGGCCACCCGTTCGTGTCGGCCCCCAACAAGTTCGCCGCCCTCGCAGCCCACGACGCCATGGTCGAGGTGAGTGCGGCGGAACGCGGCCTCGCGATCGCCCTCTTCAAGATCGCCAACGACATCCGCCTGCTTGCCTCGGGGCCACGGTGCGGGATCGGCGAGATCTCGATCCCGGAAAACGAGCCGGGCAGTTCGATCATGCCGGGCAAGGTGAACCCCACGCAGTGCGAGGCGATGACCATGGTCTGCGCCCAGGTATTCGGCAACGATGCCGCCGTGGCCTTCGCCGGCTCGCAGGGTCATTTTCAGCTCAACGTCTTCAAGCCGGTGATGGTCCACAACGTGCTCGAGTCGGCCGACCTGATCGCCGACGCCTGCGACTCGATGAGGGTGCACTGCGCCACGGGCATCGAGCCGAACCTGGCACGAATCAAGGAGCATCTCGACGAATCGCTGATGCTGGTGACGGCGCTCAACACGCACATCGGCTATGAGAAGGCGGCAAAAATTGCCAAGAAGGCCCACGTCGATGGGACGAGCCTGAAGGAGGCCGCCTCGGCGCTCGGCTACGTGACGCCCGAGCAGTATGACCAGTGGGTCGTGCCGGTCGAGATGACGCGACCGCTCGCTTCCTGACGCTCTCATCCAAGCCCGCAGAGCAAGCAAGGGTCTCTCTCACGCAGGAGCATGCCATGCCCCACGACCATACCGTCCGCCGTCTCCCGCTCCGCGTCTCTCGCCGGACCTTCGCCGGGATGACGGCCCTCGCCGCGACTGCCGCGGCGACGCCCGCCGTGGCGAACGTTCGCCGGGTCGGCGGCGAGACGATCATCGGCGAAGGAGCCCACACCTTCCGCGTCCGCCACAACTTCCCGCAGCTGCCCGACAGGTTCACCTGGCAGACCACCCACACTGTCGCCGTCGACGCCGCGGGCAACCTCTACGTGATCCACGAGGGACGCAAGGAGCAGAAGGACCACCCGGCGATCTTCGTTTTCGATTCGGAAGGGAAATTCATCCGGGCCTTCGGGAGCGAGTTCCAGGGAGGCGGCCACGGCATCGAGGTCCGCAAGGAGGGCAACGAGGAGTTCCTCTATGTCTGCGGGTACCAGCAGGTGAAGAGCTTCGCGAAGATGACGCCCGCTGGCGAGATCGTCTGGTATCGCAAGGCACCCATGGAGTCGGGCGCCTATGCGGCCGGCGAAGACACCTCCACCGCGGCCAGTTGGAACCGGCAGGGCTTCCTGCCCACGAACTTCGCGTTTCTCGACGACGGCGGCTTCCTGCTGGCCGATGGCTATGGCTCGTTCAAGATCCACCGCTACGACAAGGACGCCAAGTGGATGAGCTCCTTCGGCGGTGCCGGCAATGGCAAGGGCACGTTCAATACGCCCCACGGCATCTGGATCGACCGCCGTCCCGCCGCCGACGGCACGGCACGCGAGCCGTCGATCGTCGTCTGCGACCGGGCGCACGATACCCTGCAGATTCTCGGCATGGACGGCACCTACAAGGAAACGCTTCCCGGCTTTGGACTGCCGGCAAACCTCGACAGCTGGAAGAACCTGATGGTGGTGCCCGAACTGAAGTCCTGCGTGACCCTGCTCGACGAGAAGAACAAGGTCGTGGCGAGGCTGGGCCGGGCGGTCGAGCGGCTCGCCGAGATCAAAAACCTCCGCGGTCAGCCCGAACAGTGGCGGGACGGCGAGTTTGTGCATCCGCACGACGCCTGCTTTACCCCTTCCGGCGACATCTTCGTGGCCGAGTGGGTGGCGACGGGCCGCATCACGAAGCTCGAGCGGGTCAGCTGACGTCGGGAATCAAGGATGGCGTGGCCAGCACACACCCTTGATGCACAGAAGCGACGCCCCACCCATTCAGATCCTAGCCACCAAGTGGTGATCCACCCGTGACAAAAGTCGCCCTCATCATCATCTACAATCACCGCTTCGATCAAAACATCGAGGTGCTCGAGCGGATTTACAAAAAACGCTTCAGCCACATCTTCCACCTTGTGCCCTTCTACACTGGTGACCGCGAGAACGTGATCCCCGTCTATGACAACTCCTACTACTTCCAGGGCTTTCTCGCGCAGGCGTTCCGATCCTTTTATCGTCCCGATTTTACCCATTACTTTTTCATTGCGGACGACCTGATTCTGAATCCGAGGGTCGACGAGCATACCTTCGCCACGGAGATGTCCCTGCCCGATGGATACTCCTTCATCTCGCCGTTCAATAGCTACAACACCGACAGGCGGGCGGGATTTTGGAAGCGGGTGGAAATGGCATACGAGTGGAGACTCCAGCAGAATGGCCTTCAGGCCAAGAGGGAACTTCCCACTCCGGATGCCGCTGCGGAACGATTTCGGAAACTGCGATTGCCGAGCGGGCCTCTGTGTTTTGAGCAAATTTGGGAGGTTCCCCAAGACTTTTCCGGATGGCTGCGTGCCCTTTTCACGAACCCATGGCTCTGCGCACGGTTTTTGCACGCTCAACTCACACAACGGAAGTTCCACCTCGCGTATCCACTCATCGGTGGATACTCGGACATTTTTGTGATCTCCGCCGATACGATCAAAACCTTCTGTCACTACTGCGGAGTCTTCGCAGCGGCCAACCTTTTCGTGGAACACGCGATCCCCACGGCGCTGGTCCTCTCCACGGAGAGGATCATCAACTGCAGCGACATGAAGCTTCGGGGAAAAGCTCTTTGGACCCATGACGACTTCAAGGAATTCGAACCGTTCGGTAGATCGCTTCAAAGCCTGCTCCACCACTTTCCGGACGCCTACCTCTACCTCCACCCCGTGAAACTGTCCCAATGGTCGCAGGACCTGGAGTGCACGGTGGAGGAGACCCTTCCCAACGAATCCCTGCTCGCGCACACGGGACACAAAAACCAACTCGAGGACCTTCGCCTGCATGGTGGTGATCTGATTTTCACCGCGACGGGATTCGACCCCTATCTCTTCTTGCCGAAAGTTTCACTGAACCCGGATCGGACGACCTGGGTGTCCCTGGAAATCACCGTCCCCGAAAAAACGACCATCCAGTTGTTTCACCAGTCTTGCGTTGACGAGACATACTGCGAGAACCGCTCAATCAAGAGCACCGTTGCCGCCGGGCGGCACACGCTGGCATGGGGCATCGAAGGCCGACTCAACGGTCATTTCCGTCTCGACCCCGGCAACGTTGTGGGCGAATACCGCATCCACCGCATCACGTTCCGCCAGTAGCGTCGCTTGGCTTGAAACAACCGTCGCGAGCCATGAACACAGCCATCAGGCCGGAGACGAAACCTGTCTCCCCTCAGGCTCGGCTGTCCAACGTGTGGAACAATGCGACGTGAACACCACCGACTTGTGTGTCGAGCCACACGATGTCTTCGATGCGAACCCGAGGCGTGCGATCCGGAACGGGCAGCATCTTGCAACCGCCTACCTGGAATTGCTCGAATCGAACCGTCTCTGCCCATCGGCTCACCTGAGGGCTCTTGTCGGCAATGCCGTCGGGCTGTGAAAGCAGCCGGCTTCACACCGCTTTCGCCTGCCCGCCGGATAGCCAACAAACCTCACCATGGCAGCCAACGCCTTCGGCCTGTAAGCTCTGCCGAGATCTACGCCGGGCCGTATCTATCCGCAGGGCCCGTTGTCCCGATGGCCACTCTGGGGTAATCGCCGCATGTCTCCGCACCGACGTTCCCGCTCGCATCGTAGTCGCACTGTCTTGACGCTGGCCCTGTTGGTCGCGATGGCTTCACCGATGCCCGCTTCACGCGCCGCCGACCCCAACTACGACGAAGCCGCCGTTCGCCAGTACACGCTGCCCGATGTGCTTGCGGGACCGGACGGTGTGCCCGCTTCCTCGCCCGAAGCGTGGAAGAAGACCGCGCGGCCGCATCAGTTCGCGATGCTGGAAAGGTTCCTCTACGGCCGCCGACTGCCCGCGGTACCGGTAACGGTGGTGGGCGACGTGGATCGGGCCGAGGTCACGCTTCCAGGCGACGTCGCGGCGGTGCGGCTCCAGGCCACGCTGAAACTGGGCACAGCGGCCGACGCACCGACCACCGAGGTCCTGCTGTATTTGCCCAAGACCGATCTGCCCAAGACCTCGCCAGCGAACACAACCAACCGCGTGCCGGTCTTCCTCAATCTCAACTTCCGCGGCAATCACGCCGAGCATGCCGATCCTGCCATCCGGCTGTCGACCGCCTGGATGCCCGACGACAAGGCGGCCGCCGTCGTCGACCACCGCGCCACCGAGGCCTCCCGGGGCACGAGCGGCCAGCGTTGGCCCGTCGAGGCGATGCTGGCCCGCGGCTATGGTATGGCCACCGCCTACTACGGCGATGTCTTTCCCGACCGTGCCGATGGCCGGCCTGCGAGCGCACTCAAATCACTCGGCCACCCCGTCGAGGGCAGCCTGCCACCGGACGAGCCCGGCGCGATCGGCACGTGGGCCTGGCAGCTCTCCCGCATCCTCGACTGGCTCGTGACGCTGCCGGAGGTCGAACCCAGCCGGGTGATCGTCGTCGGCCACTCGCGGCTGGGGAAGACGGCGCTCTGGGCCGGCGCCTGCGACGAACGCTTCGCCATGGTCGTCTCCAACGAATCGGGCTGCGGCGGCGCGGCGCTTTCACGGCGGAACTTCGGCGAGACGGTGGACGTGATCACAAACCGGTTTCCGCACTGGTTCTGCCCCGCCTTCGCGACCTATGCCGACCGGGAAACGGAGCTGCCCTGCGACCAGCACACGCTGCTGGCGATGGTGGCTCCCCGGCCGCTCGTCGTGGCCAGCGCCGTGGAGGATCGCTGGGCCGACCCGCGTGGCGAGTTTCTTTCCGGCGTGGCGGCCGAGCCGGTGTGGAAGCTCTTCGGCCTCACCGGCTTGGGCACGACGCAATATCCCCCGATCGACAAGCCCGTCGGCGACTCGATCACCTACTATGCACGGACCGGCCGGCACGACCTGATCGCCTA
>CAZOMJ010000034.1:0-33501 GCA_964581055.1 uncultured Candidatus Kuenenia sp. | reverse complement strand
GAGGGCCAACATCGAATCGGTCCGGCCCGGCATGCGGATCATCGAGACGTCGGCGAAGTCCGGCGCGGGCATCGACGAGTGGCTGGACTACCTCGCCGACAGGCGTCGGGCACTGTAGGACAGGCTTCGACTTGCGGTGTGCGGTGCTGACAGGCCGTATTGGTTGGCCGGCTGCGGCATGCTCGTCAGCGTCGGTATTCGAGATTCACACGGTTCCCTACACCCCCAGTGGCGGCAAGTTTTTAACGTGCCCATGTCCCGCCCCCCCGTGGCGGCGCGGGTTTTAGGTGGCGGGGTGGGGGGGGCGGGGGGGGGGCACACGGGCATCTCACCCCCGCGCCGCCCCGGGGGGGCGGCACACGGGCACGTTAAAAACGTGCCGCCACTGGGGGTGTAGGGAACCGTGTGAATCTTGAATGCCGACGCTGACGAGCATGCCGCAGCCGGCGAACCAATAAGGCCTGTCAGCACCGCACACCGCAAGTCGAAGCCCGCCCCTACAGTGCCCGACGCCTGTCGGCGAGGTAGTCCAGCCACTCGTCGATGCCCGCGCCGGACTTCGCCGACGTCTCGATGATCCGCATGCCGGGCCGGACCGATTCGATGTTGGCCCTCGCGGCCTCGCGGTCGAAGTCGCAGGCGACGGACAGGTCGGTCTTCGTGATCGCGGCGATGTCGGCGGTGTTGAAGAGCCCCGGATATTTGAGAGGCTTGTCCTCCCCCTCGGTGACCGAAAGCAGGGCGAGGCGGACCGACTCGCCCAGGTCCCAGCTCGTCGGGCAGACGAGATTGCCGACGTTCTCGATGAAGAGATAGTGAAGGTCGGCGAGGTTCCAGCCGTCGAGGTGCGAATGCACCATGTCGGCCTCGAGGTGGCAGAGGCCGTGGGTCATGATCTGCCGGACGGGAACGCCGCTTTCGGCCAGGCGGCGGGCGTCGTTGTCGGTCTCGAGATCCCCCACGACCGCTGCCACCGGCATGCCGCGGGCCCGCAGCCGCGAGAGCGTTTCCCGGAGGAACGAGGTCTTGCCCGTCCCGGGGCTCGACACCATGTTCACGACGAGCAGGCCGATCGCCTCGAATTCGCGACGCATCTGGCGGGCCAGTTCGTCGTTTTTCTTCAGGATCTTCGTCCGAACCTCGACGATCCGTGGCTCGATCATGATGGCTCCGGCTGTGCCGATTCGGGGTGGGGCGTAGCGATTGTTCCCGCTGCGATCTGGATGGATTCGATGTCGAGTTCGCGACCGGCGCGGATGTCGCCGCTCAAGTGTCCACATGTCGGGCAGGCAAACCGCTGGATGCCGGGGAGTTCGACCACCGCTTTACAGATTTCGCACCAAATCCGCACAGGCACCTCGATCACGGCCAGCGACGCACCGCTCAGCGGGGTGCCCTCGGTGACGAGGTCGAAACTGAAGCGAAGGGCGTCCTCGTGGACGCAGGAAAGCCGGCCGATCCGCAGTGTCACGCTCGTGACCCGGCCGCCGGGCTGCTGCCGGGCATGCTCCCCCGCGATCTCGACGATGCTGTTGGCGATCGACAACTCGTGCATAGCGGGCCCGCTGTGGGTGCTGCTCTGGATCCTGTTCTTGGAGGGGCGCGGATTCTACGGGCGTCGCCGCTTCCCTGTCGGGCCATCCGGCCGATAGAGTTGCCGGTCGCAGGGGTGCGGCGGGAGGAGACCGTGTCATGGGTCCGTCTTCTGAAGCCCTCATCCTGAGCCTCACGGCGGCGTCGATCGGTGTGTTGCATACGCTGCTTGGCCCAGACCACTTCATTCCGTTCGTCGCCATGTCGCGGGCCGGAAACTGGTCGGCCCGCCGGACACTCTGGGTGACCGCCGGCTGCGGCCTCGGGCACGTGGCCGGATCGGTGCTGATCGGGTTTCTCGGCCTTGCCCTCGGCGTCGTCGTGATGAAGCTCGAGGCGTTCGAGTCGCTGCGGGGCGACACGGCCGCCTGGATGCTGATTGCGTTCGGCCTCGCCTATCTGACGTGGGGCATCGTCCAGGCTATCCGCACGACTCCCCACGCCCACGTGCATGCCCGCGTCGATGGCACCATGCACAGCCATTCCCATGTCGGCACTGCCTCGCACGGCCACGTGCATACGGCCCCGATGGCGGCCCATGTCGCGTCGGAGGCCGAAACGGGGGCCGTGGTCGCCTCGGTCTGGTCGCCGTGGCTGCTGCTGCTCGTCTTCATGTTCGGGCCGTGCGAGCCGCTCATACCGCTGCTGATGTATCCGGCGGCGAAGGCGAGCCCGTGGGCGGTGGTGGCGGTCGTGGCCTCGTTCACGCTCGCGACCGTGGCGACGATGACCTTGACGGTGATGGTGATGCGATTCGGCATGTCGTTCCTGCATCTGCCGCAGCTCAGCCGGTTCAGCCATGCCCTCGCGGGCCTGGCGATCCTGATCTGCGGGGTGCTCGTCACATTCGGGCTTTAAGTGGGAGGCAACAATGGCGACTCTTCTCTGGCTCCAGGGCGGTGCCTGCAGCGGCAACACGATGTCGTTCCTCAACGCCGAGGAGCCGAGCGCGTGCGACCTCGTCACCGACTTCGGGATCGACGTGCTCTGGCACCCGTCGCTGGGCGTTGAGCTCGGCGATCATGTCAAGGCGATGCTCGGCGACATCGTGTCGGGCAAACGGCCGCTCGACATCTTCGTGTTCGAGGGGACGGTGATTCGGGCGCCACACGGCACCGGCCGCTTCAACATGTTCGCCGACCGGCCGATGAAAGATTGGGTGGCCGAGCTCTCGGTCGCGGCCAACGCGGTCGTGGCCCTCGGCGACTGCGCCTGCTGGGGCGGCATTCCGGCGACGGCGCCGAACCCGTCCGACAGCGTCGGGCTGCAGTATCTGAAGAAAAATCGCGGTGGCTATCTCGGTCCCAGCTTCACGTCGAAGTGGGGGCTGCCGGTGATCAACATCCCGGGCTGCCCCTGCCATCCCGACTGGGTGACGCAGATCCTCGTCGCGATCGCCAGCGGCCGCGCGAAGGACATCGCCCTCGACGACCTGCAGCGGCCGCAGACCTTCTTCAAGACCTTCACGCAGACGGGGTGCACGCGGGTGCAGTTCTACGAGTACAAGCAGCACACGCACGAGTTCGGGCAGGGCACCCGCACCGGCTGCCTGTTCTACGAGTTCGGCTGCCGCGGGCCGATGACCCACTCCCCCTGCAACCGGATCCTCTGGAACCGGCAGTCGTCGAAGACCCGCGCGGGCATGCCCTGCACGGGGTGCACGGAGCCCGAGTTCCCGTTCCACGACCTGATGCCGGGCACGGTGTTCAAGACGCAGAAGATCGCCGGCGTGATTCCCAAGGAGCACCAGAGCGGCACCGGATCGCTGACCTACATGGCCCATGCCGTGGCTGCCCGGATGGCCGCGCCGCAGTGGTCCAAGGAAGACATGTTTGTCGTATGAGTCTCATGACACGCACACCACGAGGGGTTGCTCGTGCCATGGAGCCGGCCTTGCTGGCAAGCGAAGCCATGGATGGCGAAGCGCAGCCAGCATGGAGTGAGCGGAGGCCAGGATGGCCGCAGCGAACGTCCGGCGATGTGGCACGGGCAACCCCGGTCCGACTGTTCGTGATTCAATCGTAACCCGCCTTCCCTGAGGGAGATGTCCATGGCTACCGTCGCAGCAGAGCCGAAAAAGATGCGGATCAGCCCGCTCGGGCGGGTCGAGGGCGACCTCGATCTGCATATCGAGGTCAAGGATGGAGTCGTCAGCGATGCCTGGACCGAAGCCAGCATGTTTCGCGGCTTCGAGATCATCCTCAAGGGGAAGGATCCGCAGGCGGGCCTGATCGTCACGCCGCGGATCTGCGGCATCTGCGGTGGAAGCCACCTCTACAAGGCATGCTACGCCCTCGACACGGCGTGGCGGACGCACGTGCCGCGGAATGCCACCCTCGTGCGCAACATCGCACAGGCGTGCGAGACGCTGCAGTCGATCCCCCGCTGGTTCTATGCACTCTTCGCGATCGACCTGACGAACAAGAACTACGCGAAGGCGAATGAATACGACGAGGTCGTGAAACGGTTCGCGCCCTTCGTCGGCACGGGCTACGAGAAAGGCGTCACGCTCTCTGGCAAGCCGGTCGAGGTGTATGCGATCTTCGGCGGGCAGTGGCCGCATTCGAGCTTCATGATCCCCGGGGGCGTGATGTGCGCGCCCAACCTCGCCGACGTCACGCGGTCCATGGCGATCCTCGAATACTGGAAGCGGGAGTGGCTGGAGAAGGAGTGGCTCGGCTGCTCGATCGACCGCTGGCTGGAGAACAGGACCTGGGACGACGTCTGGGCTTGGGCCGAGGAGAACGAGAGCCAACACGACAGCGACTGCGGCCTGTTTCTCCGGTTCTCGAAGACGATCGGGCTCGATACCTTCGGCTACGGCTGCGGGAAGTTTCTGGCCACGGGCACCTACTTCCAGCCGGAGCTGTACGAGCGGCCGACGATCGACGGTCGCAACGCGGCGCTCATCAACCGCGCCGGCGTCTACGACGGCGAGCAGTTCCACGACTTCGACCATCTGAGCGTCCGCGAGAGCACGGCGCACTCCTTCTACCAGGGCGAGACCTACCTCCATCCCTGGGAGGGCCGGACCGACCCCATCGATCCTGCCGAGGGGCACAAGCAGGGCAAGTACAGCTGGGCCAAGAGCCCCCGGTACGAGGTGCCTGGCAAGGGCCCGATGCCATTCGAGGCCGGGCCGCTGGCCCGCCAGGTCAACGCCGGGCGACCGGGGGCGGCCACGCATCAGGACCACGACCCGCTCTTCCTCGACGCGATCAAGAAGGCAGGGCCGAGCGTGCTCGTCCGCGTGATGGCGCGCATGCACGAGGCGTGCAAGTATTACAAGCTCGCGCAGAAGTGGCTCTCGGAGCTGCAGCTGCACGACAACTTCTACACCAAGCCGGTCGAGCATGCGTCGGGCAAGGGCTTCGGCTCGACGGAGGCGGCCCGCGGCTCGCTCTCCGACTGGATCGTGATCGAGAACGGACGGATCGAGAACTACCAGGTGGTCACGCCGACTGCCTGGAACATCGGCCCCCGGGATGCGCACAACGTGCACGGACCGATGGAGCAGTCGTTCATCGGGTCGCCGATCCACGATCCCACCGACCCGGTCGAGATGGGCCACGTGGCGCGATCCTACGATTCCTGCCTCGTCTGTACGGTGCATGCCTACGACGGCAAGACCGGCAGGGAACTCGCGCGGTTTCGCATCGGTGAAACGGGGTGACATGTGGGGACGATCGTGATCGGCTGCGGCAACCTCCTGCGTGGCGATGATGCCGCGGGACCGGTGCTCATCCGCCGGATGTGGGAACGCGGCCTGCCCGATGGGGTGCGGTGCGCCGATGGCGGCACGGGCGGCATGGACGTGGCCTTCCAGATGCGGGGCTTCGAGGAGGTGATTCTCGTCGACGCCTGCGCGTCGGGCAGCGAACCGGGGGCGGTCTTCGAGGTGCCCGGCCGCGAAGTCGAGCAGCTACCGCCGCTCACCGGCATCAACATGCACTCCTTTCGCTGGGACCATGCGATCGCCTTCGGCCGGTGGCTGCTCAAGGACGAGTATCCGGACAACGTGACGGCCTATCTGATCGAGGGGGAGACGTTCGAGATCGGCGAGGGGCTCTCGCCGGCGGTCGATCGGGCGGTCGACCGTCTCGTCGATCGACTCTTCGAGCGGCTCGGCACACGGGCGGCGGAGGTGGGTTCATGACGGGAAGCACGCAGGAACGCTGCGAGGTCGAGATCACGTCCGACGGCTATCTGAGGCTGACACGGGCCGTCGCGGGCCGTTTTTTCCCGGGCGACACGCTGGTCGCGGTCCGCGAGGGCGACGGCCTATTGCTCCTGCCGACCCGTGGCAGCGCTGGGGGCGGACTGATTCTCAAGCAGCGGAATCACGAGGGCGACCGCAGCGTGCTCGTCGCCGAGGCGCTCGCGTTTCAGATGTCCGCCGGCCGACACGCCGCACAGTGGGACGAACACGTCGCTGGGCTGCGGGTCGCCGTGCGGCCCGTGACGCCGGGCGAGACGGTGCTGCCGCGGCCGCAGCCGGTGGGAATCCGGCCGTTTCCTGAATCGCACCTGCTCGTGCCCCCCGGTCGGGATGCGACGCGGGCGGCGCTCATGCTCGGCGATGCGACGGCGGTGGACGCTGCCACGGGCTCGGCGGAAAACACGCTGATCGACCGCTACAACGCCTTCGTGCGGTCGCCCTCTCCGGAGGCGCTGGCCGCGATCGAGTCCGCAGGCGATGCGGCGATCACGGCGCTCGCCCGGGCCGTCGCGTTTGCCAACGGGATCGTCGATGATCTGCCGGAGCCCGGGCCGCTCGACGGTGAACTGGCGGCCCTCGTCCGGATGACCGCGGCCGCAGGCTGGATCGAGCGCGGCGATGTGGCTCGGGCGGCCGACGAACTCCGGGAAGCGATCGCGGCGGCCCGGGAGCCGGCGCCGGTCTTCGCGGCGATCCTGGAGATGCAACTCGCCGACATTCTGATGTCGTTGCCCGGCAACGAGGCCAGCGTGCTCGAACATCTCGACGAGGCCCTGCGGCTCGCCGGGGCGGCACGGCTGCCCCTGCTGGCAGCGGAACTCTGGATGAGGCGGGGCGTCGTCCTCCAGCAGGCGGCCGCCGATGGCAACCGGCCGAAGCTGCTCGAGGCCGTGAACTGCTACCAGAAGGCGCTGGCTGCCGGCATCACGGAGGAGTCGAGTCCGGCGTGCTACGGGCAGCTGCAGAACAACCTCGGCCTGGCCTACCTTTCCATGCCCTCGCGCGAATCGAGCGATCTCCTCCGGACCGGGATCGCCGTGCAGTCGTTCCGCCATGCGCTCAAGGTGTATGACCGCGAGCGGGATCCCGACATGTGGTCCAGCGTGCAGATGAATCTGGCGAGCGGCCTGCAATACCTCCCCTCGTCGCATCCCGAAGAAAATCTCATGCAGGCGGTCGATATCTACGAGGAGGTGCTCGAGGTGCGGACCGAGGCCCGCGACCCGGTGGCCCACGCCCGCGTGCTGCTCAATCAGGGGAACGCACTCGCCCATCTCGGCATTTTCAAGCCGGCGATCGAAAAACTCGCGCATGCCTACAAGCTCTTTTCGTGGCACGACTGCTTCGAAGAGTCGTCGACGGCGAAGGAGATGCTCGACCAGATCCAGCAGTTGGACGCCGAGTCGCGTGCGACGCTGAAAGCAGCGTCGGGATCGGCGACACGATCGACGTCCGTATCGACGCGAGGGGCACCCTGATGGATCTCCACCAGCGGCAGCAGTTCGACTTCCTCCTGCAGACGGCGACCGAGCGGTTCGTAGCCCGGCTCGAGGAGCGGTTTCGGGGCGCCGAGCCGGCACTGGCGAGGCTGCGCGGCTCGCCGGACGGCGAGGGTGTCTGGCTCGGGGCCTTTGTCGACGCGATCTTCCAGGACTTCCTGCTCGACGACGTCGACGGCGGTTGTTTCGTGCTGCGATCGCTGCCGAAGCGGTCGGTCGATTGGCAGACGGCGGCGCTCGCGTCGGCCGGCACGGTGGAGCAGGGGGTGGGCGCACTCGCCCGCGGCCTGTTCGCCGAACTCCTGCTGCAGAAGGCCGTCGAGGCGCTCGAGCAGCATTCCGGATACCAGCCGGTCTGAGACCCTCTCATACAAGCCCGCAGCGCACGCGAGGGAAATCGGTCGCCACCATGAGCAACGCGAACACCATGAACGATCCTGATGCCACGAGCGTGCCCACGCTCACCGTCGATGATCTGGCACAGTTGGCCGAACGGGTCGACCACGCGGTGGCGGAAGTGGGATCGCTCGAGCCCGGGGTGCGGGCCAAGGCGCTGGCCCTCAAGTCGGCGATCGAGGAGTTCCACAAGGTGGGCCTGACGAAGATCGTCAGGCGGCTCAAGGAGGATCCACATGGCAAGGAGGCACTCTTCGAACTGGTCGACGATCCTGCGGTTCATGCCCTTTTCTCGATGCACGGGCTCGTGCGGGCCGATGTGCGGACGCGGGTCGGCCGCGTGATCGAGATGGTGAGGCCCACCATGCAGTCGCATGGTGGCGACGTGGCGCTCGTGGACGTTCGCGACAACCGCGTGTTCGTCCGGCTCTCCGGCAACTGCAACGGCTGCTCGATGTCGTCGGTGACGCTGCGGACCACCGTGGAGGAGTCGCTCAAGGAGCACGTGCCGGAGATCGAGGGCGTGGAGGTCGTGCCGACGGAGCCGGAAGAGGTTCCGGTATGGAAAGCGGAGCCTGTCGACGTCCTCCAGATCCAGCTGCCGCTCGTGGCGGCGGGGCCCGACGGCAGCCAGCGGGTCGTGCAGGGGGCCGGCTGGGTGAAGGGGCCGGTGGCCGACGATGTCGTGCCGGATCGACCGATTGCCTTCGAGGCCGACGGGGCGCAGGTGATCGTGCTCCGCTCG
The DNA here is from genome assembly GCA_964581055.1 of uncultured Candidatus Kuenenia sp. Classification (GTDB taxonomy): domain Bacteria; phylum Planctomycetota; class Planctomycetia; order Pirellulales; family UBA1268; genus CAMCQY01. The sequence goes on along the minus strand of CAZOMJ010000034.1, from coordinate 25,049 downwards.
AAGGAGGGCCTGCGGGCGTTTCGCAATGCCTGCGCGCACCAGGGACTGCCGCTCGAGCGTGGGGTCTGCGACGTCGAGTCCGGCACGATCACCTGTCCGTGGCACGGGTTTCAGTTCGACAGCGCAAGCGGCGAGTGCTTTTCCGCTCCGCAGTGCCAGCTGGAACCGTTTCCGCTCCGCGTGACCGACGGCGTGGTCTGGGTGAGGCCGACATGACCGCCACCGTATCTGCAGCGTGGAGGCCGGCATGCCGGCTGGGGGCGGCATCCGCGGGCGGACTCGCGCTGCCAGCCGCGCAGCCGACCCGCAGCCAGCTCTACGCGCCTCGCGGCGTCTGGCTCGACGATGAACGGCTCGTCGTCTGCGATTCGGGAAATCACCGGATCCTCATCTGGCACGGGCCGCCCGCCGAGGATGGCACGCCGGCCGAGATCGTGCTCGGGCAGGCGTCCTTCGAGGACGAGGGGCCCGCTGCCCGTGGCCGCGGTCCCGAAAACGGTCTCCATCTGCCGACGGGCGTGATCGTCGCCGAAGGAAGACTGCTCGTCGCCGATGCGTGGCATCACCGGATCCTCTTCTGGAACAGGGTGCCCGAGTCTTCGGATGTGCCGCCCGATGGCTGCATCGGCCAGCCTTCGCTCGGCGACGCGGAACGCAATCGCGGCCGCAATTCCGTCGCCGCCGACACGCTCTACTGGCCCTACGGCCTGGCGTGGATCGGCGGTCGGCTCCACGTGGCCGATACCGGCAACCGGCGGGTCCTCATCTGGGACGGTCTGCCCGACCGTGATGCGCCGGCCGACATCGTCCTGGGGCAGGGGGGCATGCACGATGCTGACGAGAATCGCGGCGGTCCGGTGGGCCCGTCGTCCTTTCGCTGGCCGCATGCGATTGCGGGCACCGACGAGATGCTCTTCGTCGCCGATGCCGGCAACCACCGCGTGCTCGGCTGGGCGGGACGGCCCGCCGCCGACAGACCGGCCGACGTCGTGCTCGGGCAGAAGGACTTTCGTTCGGCCTGGGAACTGCCCCATCAGAAACAGGGGCGCCGCAGGCTGCGATTTCCCTACGGTCTTTCGCTGGCGAGTGATTCCCTCGCGGTGGCCGACACCGGCAACAACCGGGTGGTGTTCTGGCGGCTGCCGATCGACGAGCCATGCGGGAGCGAGGCCGCCGACGTGGTCGGCCAGTGCGATTTCGACGCCTGCGGTGAGAACCACTGGAAAGCGGTCGCCCCCGAAACGCTCTGCTGGCCCTACGGCATCTGTCTCCACGGCGGTTGCATGGCCGTGGCCGACTCGGGAAACAATCGCGTCATGCTCTGGCAGCGGGGAGGTGAATGATGTGTCTTGCCGTGCCCGGTCAGGTCGAATCGATCCACGAGGAGCAGGGCACGCGGATGGGCCGCGTGAATTTTGGCGGCGTCGTCAAGGAGGTCTGCCTCGCCTATCTGCCGGACATCGCGGTCGGCGACTACACGATCGTGCACGTGGGCTTTGCGATCAGCAGGATCGACGAGGCGTCGGCGCAGGCGACGCTCCGCACCTTCGCGGAGCTCGGGCTCCTGGAGGAGGAACTCGCGGAACTTCGCGGGGGCGACGACGCGACCGAGGCAGAGTTGGCTGAACCGACTTCCGGCTGATTCACATGAAGCACCTCACCGAATATCGCGACGCGGAGCAGGCCCGGCGGCTCGTGGCCGAGATCGCTCGTGTGGTCACGCGGCCGTGGGCGATCATGGAGGTCTGCGGCGGCCAGACGCACTCCATCATCCGCAACGGCATCGACCAGTTGCTGCCGCCGGAGGTGGAGATGATCCACGGCCCCGGCTGCCCGGTCTGCGTGACGCCGCTGGAGGTGATCGACCGGGCGCTGGCGATCGCCGCCGATCCACGGGTGATCTTCTGCTCGTTCGGCGACATGCTCCGCGTGCCGGGCTCCCGCGAGAACCTCTTCGCGGTCAAGGGCCGTGGCGGCGACGTTCGCGTCGTCTACTCGCCGCTCGACGCGGTGAAGCTCGCGCGGCAGCATCCCGATCGCGAGGTCGTATTTCTTGCCATCGGCTTCGAGACCACCGCGCCGGCCAATGCGATGGCGGTCAAACTGGCCAGACAGGAAGGGCTCCGCAACTTTTCGATGCTCGTGTCGCACGTGCTCGTGCCGCCTGCGATGCATGCGATCATGCGGTCACCCGGCAACCGGGTGCATGCCTTCCTCGCCGCCGGCCACGTCTGCAGCGTGATGGGCACCTGGCAGTATCCGCCGCTGGCGGACCGATTTGGCGTGCCGATCGTGATCACGGGATTCGAGCCGCTCGACCTGCTCGATGGCATCCGCCGCACGGTGCTGCAACTGGAGCAGGGGCGGCACGAGGTGGAGAACGCCTACGCGAGGGTCGTGAGCGAGCGGGGCAACGAGGCGGCCCAGTCCGTGCTCGCCGAGGTATTCACGCCGCACGACCGCGCGTGGCGGGGCATTGGCGTGATTCCCGGCAGCGGCTGGTCGCTTTCCGACGCCTACCGCGATTTCGATGCGGATGAACGCTTCGCGGTGACCGGCATCACGACCACGGAATCGCCCCTCTGCCGGAGCGGCGAGGTGCTCAAGGGCACGCTCAAGCCGAACCAGTGCCCTGCCTTCGGGAAGGAGTGCACGCCTCGCAGGCCGCTGGGCGCGACGATGGTGTCGGGCGAGGGCGCGTGCGCGGCCTACTACAACGCGGGACGGTTTCTCGAGATCACGCAGGGTTCAGGGACGGCATGAGTTGCTACTGGGAGCATAGTCAACCGCGGTTCGGGGCTGCCCATGCCCCGTCGCCGGACGTTCGCTACGGCCATCCTGGCCTTCGCTCACTCGATGCTGACTGCGCTCCGGCATCCTGCCTGCGCTGGTCAGCAACGCCGGCTCTCGAGGCATGGGCAGCCCCTCACGGATTTCGCGAGTGAACGATTTGGCTTCAAACTGCTGGGTTCGTGGAATATGACGCACCATTCCGATGTCCCCGACTTCTCAAACTTCGCCTGCCCGGCACCGCTGCGGGATTATCCGCACGTGATCCTCGGGCACGGTGGCGGTGGGGCGTTGACGCACGAACTCATCGAGGGGATTTTTCTGCCGGCCTTCTCGAATTCGCTGCTCGACCGGCTCGGTGATTCGACCGTGCTCGACGTGGCCACGGAACTCGCCGGAGGCGGCCGGCTGGCGATCTCGACCGATTCCTATGTCGTGCGGCCGCTCTTTTTTCCGGGTGGATCGATCGGCGATCTCGCGGTCAACGGCACGGTCAACGATCTGGCGATGAGCGGGGCCACGCCGCTCTGCCTGACCGCCGGGTTCATCATCGAGGAGGGCTTTCCGATGGCCGAACTGGCCGCCGTCGTCGGCGAGATGGCCAACGCGGCCCGCACGGCGGGCGTGCCGATCGTGACGGGCGACACGAAGGTAGTGGAACGCGGCCATGGCGATGGCGTCTACATCAACACCGCCGGCATCGGCGTCGTGCCGCCGGGCGTGGCGATCGGGGCCGGCCCTATCCGCGCCGGCGATGTCGTGATCCTGAGCGGCATGATCGGCGACCACGGCATGGCAATCATGAGCGTCCGCGAGGGCCTCGCGTTCGAGTCGCAGATCGAGAGCGATACCGCGCCGCTGCACGGACTCGTCGCCACGATGCTGAAAGCCTGCCCGGATATCCGCATGCTCCGCGATCCCACCCGCGGCGGCGTGGCCACGAGCCTCAACGAGATCGCGGGCTTGGCCTCGTGCGGCATCGAGATCGACGAGGCGGCCGTGCCGGTGCATGCCCACGTGGCGAGTGCCTGCGAGATCCTCGGCCTCGATCCCCTGCTCGTGGCCAACGAGGGCAAGCTGCTGGCCGTCGTGCCGGCCGAGGCGGCCGTGCGGGTGCTGGCCGCCATGCGGGCACACGAGCATGGCAGGCAGGCCGTCGTGCTCGGCAGGATCGTCGCCGAGCATGCGCGGCTGGTGGTGATGCGGACCGCGGTCGGCGGCACCCGCATGATCCCGATGCCGATCGGCGAGCAGTTGCCCCGCATCTGCTAGCGGACTCGTTCCCAGGTCAAGGTGTGAAAAGAGCTGCGTCCCAGTGGTGTTCGGCACGGGATGTGCTTCCCCCGTGGGGACAAGTTTTTAACTTGTCCGTGTTCCCGGGACGGATTCCACAAGTTGAAAACTTGTGGCCACGGGTCGAACTCCTTCGGGTGTGAAAAGAGCTGCGTCCCCTTTTGATCGTTGGCCCTCGATCTGCGGGCTGGCCGGCGATGTCCTACTCGTCGCTGAGGAGCAGGGCCCAGCCGTGCAGGCCGCCCAGATGCTCGAGGGTGATCCGTACCGCGGCCAGCATGGGGTAGGCGAGAATCAGGCCGAGAATTCCCCAGGCCCAGCCCCAGTAGGAGAGCCAGAGAAACAGCAGCGTGGGGTCGAGGTTGAGCTGTTTTCCCGACATCCGCAGCTCGAAGAAGTCGATCCAGAAGACGCGATTGAGCACGATCAACGTGGAGAGCAGCGTCGCCATCGCCGCATTGTCGAGGTCGAGGTAGGCCATTGCCAGCGGCGGAACGCACGCAGCCATGCTGCCGATATACGTGATGTAATTCGCGGCGAAAAACAGGAACGCCCACAGCATCCAGTGGTCGAGGCCGAACAGGTACATGATCATGCCGGCCGAGACCGCCATGCCCACTCCTGTCGCCGTCTTCACTACCATGAACTGCTCCATCGATTCCGTGATGCCCTCGCCGATGGCCACCAGCCGCCCGCCCCGTTCGCCGGGGAAGGCGCGGAGCACGCGGGCCTTCAGCTTGCGGCTGCCGAGGAACAGGAAGACGAGGTAGCAGAACACGACCACGAAGAGCTCCGCGACGTGGAGCCCGTGCGAGAAGACGTAGTCCAGCACATCCTGCGAGGTGATCCGGAAGAATTCTGTGAGTGTCGTGCGCACGGGCCTGACAACGGCCCTGCCCGCTTCTGCTAACGCCGGTTTCTCGACGGTATCGTCGGTGGTCTCCAGCAGATCCTTGGTCTGCTCCGGCAGTGGCTCCAGGTCAGCAGCGGGCGTGACGCCTGCCGGGGCGGCGGCCGCCTGCGCGGCACCTGCAGCCGGCTGCGATTGCGAGGCGAACGTGGGCCACCACGCGGACATGTAGCCCGCGATGCGTTCCTCGTATCGCGGCCACGTCTTTCGAAAGACGTCAGCCTCGCGGTAGACGAACTGCGCGGTGAGGATCGAAAAGATCAGCGTCACGCCGATGAGCGCGGGGTAGGCGGTCCATGGCTGCATTCCCAGCCTGGCGAACGACTTCGCGCCGAACTGCGTGGCATGGAAGAGGAACAGCGCCACGAGGAAGGGCTGCAGCACGGGACCCATGACCGTGGCCGCGGCGCCGAAGGCCAGCACGGCAAGGGCGACGAGCGCCGCAGTGCCTGCCGACGCGACACGAGCATCGCGTGCCGGAGACTGGGAGTCGGGCTCAGGGGGCGGGGCATCCATGCGAGCAGTGTATGCCGAAACGGCGGCAAGCGGGACCTCACTCCGCCGGCACCGGCACAGCCAGCGGCTGAGCGCCTGCCGCCGTGACGCTCACCGCCCCGTTCAGCACCCGCTGTCTATCGGTGATCAGGAGTTGCACGTCCTGCGGCATGCGGCCACCTTCCACTCGCACCGTGAATTCATGCCGCACCCGGCCCGTCTCCGGCTCGACGATGTGCACTGCCCGCAGGCAGGCGGGAGTCACGCACACCCGCACGCAGGGCAGCTTGTCCGCCAACGTCACCGGATGGCTCTCCAGCACGGAGAGTTGCACATGGTCGGCAGCCTCGGTGGGCGCCAGGCTGACCCTGATCTCGGATCCCGGCAGGCCCGTCAGCTCCAGCCGGCGTTCCACGCCGGGCGTCAGGTCGGCGAGCGTGACGGCGGCATCCGGCGGAGTCTTCGTGAAGCGGAACCAGCCGCGGATCTCGGCCCGGTCGGCCGATCGCGGCCAGTGGGTAGCCACGAGATCGAGCACCGGCACCGGTCGGTTGGGCTGAAACGACAGGTCGTAGAAGACGAACGGGGCCCCGACCACGCCGTCACCGGAACGGGGCGTCACCTCGACCCAGCCCTCGACGGGCCGTGGAGAGAACTCGGCCGCATTGGCACTCTGGATGGACAGCGGAAAGCGGACCGAGTCGCCGAAACGCGAGGCCAGATGCGCTCCCACGAAGAACAGCCGCTGCGGATCGGACGGGGCGAAGAGGTTTGTGCGGCTGTCCCGCAGACCCTGCTCCGTGCCGCCGTCGTAGCGGCGGAACTCGAGTCTCCTGCCGCCGCCGATATAGAGATCAATCGCCTCGCCGCCCTCCGTTTCGAAGCCGCGCCGCGGCGGATTTGCCCCGGACTCGAGCACCGCCTCATAGGCCCGCGGCCGACCGGCGAGCGCCGGCGGCAGTGTCAGCGACGCGCCGAGGCCGGCGCTCTCCCGGGGCGCATCCGGCCCCCGCACCTGCCACCGTATGAGCCGCATCGATTCGCGGAGCGACTTGGCCAGCGATTCGGCGTTGGCGGCCTCGTAAAAACGCCCCCCGGAGCCGATGGCAAGATTGCGCACCTCGTCCATGCGAGACGCACGATCCATCGCAGTGGCCGCATACCCGAATCCCACCACGTCGATTCTGAGGGGCACGCGGCGACGGCCATTCTTCCGGGCGAGCTGGTCTTCCACGGCCGAAGCGGTCACGTAGCGTCCGCCCGTCTGGTCGTTCGCGCCATCGGTCACGACGAGCACGTGCCCGGGCAGGTCGGTACGGCCGCCGTCGAAGTCGGTGATCAACGCCTCCGAGATCGCCAGATAGAGCGGAGTCTCGCCGCCGGGCTCGAGTGGGGACAGGATCATGCCCATCCGTTCCACCAGGGCGGGCGTGAGCGCCTGCATCGGCAGCACCTGCTCCACGTCGTCCCCCGGCACCACGGTGAAGGGCTGGCCGGCACGGCCGGCGCCGGCCTTGGCGGCGGTTCCGGCGGGGGTGAGGCCGGCGACATACTTGCCGTCCTTGTCACGCGACCACTTGGTGCGATGGCCGTACAGCCAGAGCGATACGTCCCATCGTCCGGATTTCGCCATGCCCGCGAGGAGTTCGGCGACCGCGGCCCTGCCCGCATCGAGCCGGGTTCGACCGTCGGCCAGTCGCTGCCCCATGCTGCCGGAGCAGTCGAAGACGATCGCCACGGACTGCGCCTGCGGCAGGTCGCCGCGGACCGTGACCCGCGTCGAGAGTTGGGGTGAGGCCTCCCACTCGGTCGTCCGCGAGGCCGCCGCGGCCGCGACCGGCAGGCCGACGACCATGAGGTGGCCTCGATACCAGACCGTCAGGTCGAGGACGGCCGTACGGTTCAATTCGATGCTGTGGGCAGCCGTGGGATCGAGCTGCCAGAAGGTGTCCTCGGGGGGCGACGCCACTCGCGCGCCGGTGCGGCTGGCGAAGCCCTCGCGTGCGGTCCCGCGTGAACCACCGGCGGTATCGGCTTGAAGAAGCTCCAGCGGCCGGCCATCCACCGACTCGGAGAGCCACAGCGCTGCAAGACCGGACGGTACACCCGGATGGGCGGCGAGGCGGACCTTGTTTCGCGGGGGGGCGACGCCACTGGCCGATGGCAGGATGAGCCGGTTGGGGGTCATTTCGAGGTCGGCGAACCCGCTCCACTGCGAGGCGAGGGCGTCGACCCTCTCCGTCAGGCGGGTGCGGTCTCGGGCACCGAAGTCGATGGAATTGCTCCGGACGATCTCTCCCGCCGACTCGATCAACACGCGGGCCTTGTGGAAGCAATAGACCGGCTCGTCCGGTTCGACGCCCCCCCAAAACTCCTCCAGCGTCGTCTCGGCATGCTGCATGAGCCGTTTGTGCCACGCCGCGGCGAAGTAGCGTTTCGTGGGCGTCGAGCCATCGCTGATCCGCGGACGCTGACCGGCCACGGCAGCCAGACGCCGGCTCACGCGGCTCGCGCTCGCGAGCAGTTCGAGCACCCGGGCATCACTGTCGCGGCTGCCGATCTCCAACTCGGCGCGCTGGCGGTCGAAGCCCGCGATGATCGCGGGGAGGGATCGCGCGGACGAACGGACGGCCGTCACCTGACGGCCGACGTTCGCGGCGATGTCCGCCGCCGACGTGGGCAGAGTCGGCGCGCCGAACGGATTTGCAGCGATGACGGGGAGGACAGGATTCATCAGCACGTTTCGCCAAGGCACCCATCCCGCCACGGCGGCTGCCTGCTCGACCGGAGGGAGCGGATCGTCGCCCTGCGAGGGCACGCGGGCCATGAGGGCGACGTGGTGACGATCGAGGGTGTCCGCACGACGCAGCAGCCGCATCCGGAGATCGCCGTTCGCCAACGGCAGCGCCAGCACACGGCGGATGGCACCGTGCGTGCGCGGGCTTTCGGGGGCCTGGGTGGCCAGGTCCGCGCAACTCTCCAGGAAGACCGATTTGATCGCGCTGAACTGCGCGTCGCAGCGGGCCCGCACTTCGTCGATCGTATCGGCCGAGGGCGCCGTCATGGGCTCCGTATCGCCCGTGGCCACCGAGGCCGCATCGACGGTCAGTTCGAGTTGCTCGACCGCGAGCAGCAACGCCACGATATCGGCAGGCTTCGTGCGCAGGCTCCCGCTCTCCGCGTCCATCGGCTGGCGGGCGGCGTGTCGCGATTCCTCGACCCACCAGGCCGCCAGATAGGGGAGCTCCGCCCGGATGATGTCGAGCAACTCCAGCGCCTGGATCCGCTGCCGGGAAAGCGTCATGCGCTGGTCGAAGGCCTCGATGCTCTGGCGTGACAACCGGACGGCTTCGGCCAGATTGTTCGGTCCGCCCACGAACGCGAGGTCGAGTGCCTCTCGCATCCTGGCATTTCCCAGGCTGGCCAACTCGTTGGCCTCGATGATCCGGTCGGCCCGCACATCCTGGGCGTAGACGGCCTGGCGGGACTTCGACACCATGCGGATAAAGTCGCGAAACGCCTCCGGCTGCCGCTGCCAGTCGGCAGGGTCGGCCCACCGCACCAGCATCCGCAGCAGATGAATCTGCCCAGGGTTGAACGCGGTGCCCTCGGGCCGCGTGCCGACGCATTCCAGCCAGCGGATGATGGCAGCCCTGTCGATGGCCGCATTTTCCACGCATTGTGTCACCATCCACCGCCAGGCGGCCTCGGCTCTGAGCATCCAGGCGTCGATATCTTCGGTGACTGCCGGCGGCCTCGCTGCCTCGTCCCGCGGCTGGTCGAGCCCGATGAAGCGTTCGGCCGCCGCAAGCCACCGTTGCACATCTTCGTCCTCTCGTTCCTCCACCGTGTCCGACCGCCTGTAGGCCAGACGGATGCCAGGCAGCAGCCGCGCGCTCGAAATCAGCGGCAGGCCGAGTTCCGTCTCCATCCGTTCGACGGTCGTGTCGACGTCGACCTGCTCGTCGCGGTAGGCCGCTCCTGCCGTGCGGAGTTTCTCCGCCCGTAGGAGCAAGTGAAGGTAGGACGCCCAGAGCAGCGGCCGCTCGCGGATGGCCGAGGAACGCAGCCGATCAGCCGCTCTCCAGCGATCGACCAGCCAGGCGTCTTCGTAGACGTCGGCATCGCTCCGCACCTCGACGACCGGCGTGCGGGAAGCCGTCCAAGCGAGCGCCGCGTCGGCGTTTCGGTCGGCAGGCGTTGCTGTCAGGATGGGAGTCTGGCGTTCGCCGAACATCGCCCGCGCCCAGTGATCGACGCGAAAGGCGAGGTAGGCAGACAACTCCTGGAGTTCCACGCGGCCGTCGGCGTCGCCCCAGGGCCTGGCGTCGGCGGCGCCGCGCATGCCCCGCACGAACTCCAGCACGGCACCGCTCGCTCCCTGTGCGGCGCTCGCGTATGAATTCTGCCCCGTGGATGCGGGGACCATCACCCACAGGCGTTTCAAATTGGAGCCGGCCATGAGGGCCTCGACGGCGGGCGGGAAGGCGCCGTCGTCGACGCCGAGCGGCCAGTCGGTCGAAGGCCTGCAGGCATCGAGCACGACGAGGATGCCGACGCGTTCGGGAAGGGCGTCGCGGAGGCCGGCCAGCAGGCGGTCGACGCGGAGGTAGGAATCTTCCTCCATTCCCGCGGGGTCTGCGGACGTGCCCGGCGGAATGATGCAGGGGCGCCCCTTGTCATCGAGCGTGCCGATGGCGGTCAGGTGAACGATCGCCATGTTGCCGTCGGGCCCACCGGGCTTGGCGCGGCGCAGGGCCGAGGCGAGCGTGACGAGCATCTCGTCGGCGGTCGCCGTGGCCATCGCGGGGCTGGTGTCAAAAATCACCGCCGAGCCCGGCTCGAAGAAACGCTTTCCCGGAGTCCCCAGGGATGCGAGCAACGACCGGTCTTCTTCGGCCAGTGCGATGGGGGCGAGCGGCGACCGGTAGTTGGTCACGAAACCCATGACGATCGGCACCTGTCGACGCACCGTCAGGAGCATCCGCACCAGCAGCACGATCAAGGCGAGCGCTGCGGCCGTGAGCAGGATCCGCCGTGCCATCAACCACCACGATCGCGAACGTCGATGCGGATCGAGTCCTCCGCGCCACGATGCCTGGGTGACCGGCGCAGCGATCGTCGACGTCGGCACGGTGCGGACGTCATCGGCAGGGGAATGCCGTGGGCCTCGCCCGCTGCGGCCGGAACGCCAGGAACCGGCCCGCGCCGCGGGGGTCGCGGAGCCGCCGCCTTCCGAGTCGTTTGGTTCGTCAGGAGAATGCTTCATCGGTTCATTCGATCCGGATGCCGGTCATCCACCATTACTTCGCATCATAACGCGGCTGCCAGCAGCGGACTGTTGCGGGCTTGCTTGCTTCTCACGCGGCCAACCGACGACGGCGACGGCCAGAGCTGCCGCCAGGCAGGCGAGCGCCAGCAAACGCAACCAATCAGATTCCGTCATGCCAGTGGATGGTGATTGCGGGGCAGGGGGCACGGCTCGGCTGACGGCGGTCGACGGCACTGCCGTGCGATCGGGCTCCGCCGTTACCGAGCGTGCTGTCGTCTGCGGCGGCGATGTCCGGCCGGCCAGGCGGCGGACAACCGCGAGCGGGTCTTCCGGCGGCATGGGGGCCCAGGCATACGGGCCGGGCAGATCGGCGGCGCCGGCCATGAATGCTTGGGGGCCGAGAGGGGTCCATAGGCCGGCGACACGTGCCGCCGGCGAGCCGGTTGCGGGCTGCCGCGCAGGGAGCGGGCTGCGACCGGCCGGGCCGGCGATCGGCTGCGGCATGCCCTTGGGGGCGGCCATGGGGGCGAGGGCGACCCGCGATTCCGCGTGCCGGCGGTCTGCCGCTATCGGTGCTGGCTGGCCGGCGATCCTGGCGGACGGCTGTCGCTGCTCGATGCCGACGAGAAACCAGGGCACGTCCGCCGCATCGGCTTCTGCGAATGAGACGCCTGGATCGAGCGGCTGCCATATCGTTTCAACACCGGCGGCGGATGGGCGGGGCCCCGCAGTCTGAGGTGCCCGCACCAGCACACTGCGGGTGCCGGGCAGGACCATCGCGGCGGCAGGAGTGGGAATCACCTCCGGTTCGGGCGGCGGAGCGGGCGTTGGCACCATCTCGCGATGGTCCATCTGCGGAGGCACGACGAGCCGGTCGTCATAGCAGGGCCCGCCCAGCGGCAGGGGGACGTTGTCGGAGGGACGGGTCTCCCTGTCATCGACCGGCGGCATCTCCCGGACGACGTGATCCATGCCCGACTCCGTGCCCATCATCCCTTCGCACCCGCAGGCGCAGGCGTTGCAGGCATTGAGGGCCTGTTCGGCGAGATCCCGCACCCGCTTGCTCGGCTCGAGAAAGCAGCCCATGTCGTCGCGACCGTAGGCCAGTTTCATCAGCTTTTCACGCATCTCGGGGCTGCAGCACGAGCCCCGCCTGTCGGCGCATGGACAATCCTCCTTCGTCGGATCCTCGCACTCCCCGCCCACCATGTTCTTCATGGCCTTCTTGAGCTTGTGCTTGTGTTCCTTGGGCGGCGCCTTGCCGCAGAGGCGATCGAGGGCGTCGCAGAACTTCTTTTCCAATGCCTTCTTCCAGTCCGCACAGCTTTCGCTCAGGCCCTTCGTCTTGCGGGTCTCCTTCTTCTGATCTCGCGACTGGCAGACCTCGGCCGTTTGCAGCACGGCTTTCACGGCCTCGTACCGGACCTGCTCGTCGGGATCGTCCATGGCGGCCATGAGCGCGGGCATGACTTCGGGATGCTCCGGCGTGCACCCGAGGCCGGCGAGGTATTTGATGGCGGCCTTTTTCTTGCAGATCTCATGCTTGGCCGCCTTGGCCTTGGCGGCGGCCTGGATCGCCGGATTGGCGGACTGCTGGGCGGCTGCGTTCATGCCGAAGGGATTGGGCACACCGAGAAAGCTCCATACCGTCGTCGGCGCGGCGGTGGTCTGGGCATGCGCTGGCGTTGCGCAGAGTGTCGCCTGCACGAGCGCGATGGCCAGCCCCGCCACGCATGCGCTGGTGCGCATGGAGAGCATCGTCCGGCCACACTGGCGCAGACCTGCTGGCAATCCCATTCGGTTCCTATCCCCCTCGCCGCCGTCGCATCGACCCCGCAACGCGTTTGCCGGGCCGACCGTCGTGCCGCTCCCATCAACATCGTCAGGAACCGGGGGTGTCATGCCCGCACCGCGCGGCCGGAGCGGTTGCAGTCAACGTCGCGATTGTCCGTCGCGGAGCGGTGACAATGAATGTGCCGGTCGTGCCGGCGGTGTGATCGGCGCCGGGAACGCGGGACCTGCCCGCTGCCGCTATTTCAGTTCCAGGGTCACGCTGGCCGCGGGGGCCGGGGCCGCGTCGACCGTGACCGGCGTCGGTTCCACCTTGCGCATCTGGTTGCGAACCGGCGCCTGCACCGAAACCTTATATTGACCGGGCTCCAGATCGTCGAACCGGAACACGCCGCCCTGGCGGGTTCGTGCGGTCCTGTCGCCCCCAGGGCCGCTGAGCGCGACAGGCAGGTTGGGCTCACCCCGGCCCGACAGCACGACCTTGCCGGTCAGGGAATTCAGCTTGCTGGCCGGTTCTGCCCCCACCTCCAGCCAGATTCGCGACGGTGGATCGGAGAGCCCCACCGCGTCGGTGGCCCGCACCAGCACGGGCAGTCGCACACCGAACGGAAGCTTGGCCGAGTCAATCCGCACCTCGTAGTTGGTGCCGCCGAGCCAGACGGCCGGCTGCCACTCCTTCGGCACGCCCTTCCCCTCGACATCGATCGCCCACTCGACCGACTTCAGCCCGGAGACGCCGGGCCGGCGGCGTTCGGGCGGGATGAGGTAGCCGTCGGACGAATCGTCGGAGGCCTGGATCGGCACCGCAATCGGCTTGCCCACGGTGGCTTGCACGCCAGGAGGTACTTCCACGACCGGCGCCTGCCCGTCGAACACCAGCAGGCGTGAGTCGACGACGGGTGATTGCACTCCGGCGATCACGAGCCGTGCCTCGGCCGAGACGTCGACATTGGCGAAGCCCTCTCCAGAAGCGGCGATCGTCCAGTCGTCGACGATGGTCTTGATCGCCAGCGATGACCCCGCCGCCGGCGGCTCGAGCGTGAACGTCACCTGGCGATCGTGGGCTGCGGTCCAGACGGTGCGTTCCTCGCCGCGATCACCCAGACCGGCGCCGATCTGTCGCAGGACGACGGCAACAGAACCGCCGATGCTGTCGCCGGGGAGGAAGGTGTCAGTGGGCGCGTCGACGGCCAGCCGCATCGGTACCGTCGCGACCGGCGCCTTGAGAAGCGTCGTGCCGGCCGTGGGTGCGAGGATATGGATTTGCCGCCAGTCGTACTGCGGCCCCTGTGGCTGCATGTCCGCGGCGGATGAACAGTCGACGGCGAAGTTGAACGCGCGGGGATAGCCATCGACGTCGAGGGAGAAGCGGGCGGTGCCTTGATCCGGGCCATTCCATGAGGCGACGACGTCGCTGGTCGGTGCGGCGGCCGTCAACAACGCGCCCGGTTTGCGGGGCACGACCGGTCGGATCATGGATGCCTGTGCTCCGCCAGTGGTTGGTTCACCGACGGGCTCCCGAAGCGTTACTCGAACGCCATCCGGCGGCAGGAGCGTGGCGTTTCCATCGACCGGTTCGAGCGACACGGTGATGGTGCGGGCGCGGCGGTCGTATCTCGCCGTGGCCACGATGATCTCCCGTGGGTGTTGGGCGCCGAGGACGATCCGAGTGATCGTGGGCCGAGCCCCGGCCGGTGCCTGCGTGTCGCGGACGACCAGCGCGAGGTCGGGGCCAACCTCGCGGCCGGCTGGGCCGCCCGCGGGCTGAGGCGCAGGAAGTTCCAAGGCCCCCGAGTTCGCGGCCGCCGCAGGGGGGGCTGCCGGTGCGGCCTTTTCCTGATCCGGCTGACCTCCGTCGTCGGGCTTGAGCGACAGAGGCACGATCTGCCTGTCGACGCCGAGCGTCACGCCTGCCGCACGCGCCAGCAGCGTGCCGGTGGATCTGCCTGCGAGCAACGCCGTCGCGGCATCGGACCAGGCCCGCTCGCGGCCGTTCGGCGAAATCGTCCCGGGGATCGCGTGGAGTTCGACGTCGAGCTTGCGGGCTTCGCCCGAGAGGTTGTCCAGCCCCAGCTGCCACGCCGTCACCCGCGTGGGCTGGCCGGTGAGCGAGAGGAGGGAGGCCGCCACCTCGTCGACGGCCCCGGCCCGCGCGGAAGCGGCGGTACGCGAAGCCCGTACCCATCCGTCGTCGCCGACTATTCCAGTGATGCTGCCCACGCGGCCGCGCACCGCCACCAGCACGCTGCGCTCCGATGGGAGCGGCATGGAGAGATGCGCCTTCTCGATGTAATCATCGGCGGTGAGCACTGCATGCAGCAGGGTCGCGTTGCGTTTATCGCCGCCGGCTGCGCGACGCAGGGGCAACACTTGGACCGTGAAGGCACCTCCGCGCCACGGCAAGTCACGCGATGGAATGGCAACACCCTCGACGAGACTGGTGCCGTCCGGCAGTCGCACGGCAAGCTGTGCCGGATCGAATTCCAGCATGAGCGCCGCTGTTGCAGGCACGCGGGCTGCATCTGCGACGGAGATCTGGATATCGGTGGCGACGCCGAGGCGGGGAGGCGTGGGATCGGGCCGTTGCACCCTGAGCCCATAGCGCAGGGCGGCGTTCCAGCGGGTGAGTCCGGCGATCATGCGATCGCCTACAACGGCGGCGTCGCGGGGGTCGAGCATCCGCAGCAATCCGCCGAGGCGGTCGGAATCGACGACGTTGGCCGGTCCCTTCGCCGCGTCGTTCACCCGGGTGGCCGCCACTGCGGCCCGCTCGAAGAGCCGCGTCAGGCGAGACGACAGTTTGGCCGCGGCGTCGCCGGCGGCGGCGTCGTCGCCCGCCGCATTTTCGAGTGCGGCGATCGCCCGCCGGGCGGCGGCGATGTCGTCGAGCGTCGGCTGGAGCATCGTCGGCCCCCGGTTCTGGCCCGCCGTGACGTTGATTCCGGAGGCCTCGACGAGATCGATGACGACCGTCGCCAGCGAGGCGCAGTTTTTCCAGCCGGCACGGTCGATGGGACGGGGGGGGCCGGATGGCAGCGGCGGGCGGCCCTCCGCCTTCAGAACTAAAACCGCCTCGGTCGTGCCGCTGGCGCCGGCATTCGTCTCGTCCCCGGCAGCGGGCGTGATGGTCAGAAGACTGGCACGTTGGGCGGCATCCGGCAGCCGCGACCGCAGCAGGATCATGCGGTCGTGGAGCGGAATCCGTATCGACGAGCCTGCCTCGGCGGTGAGGCTGGCGAGCAGTTGGTTCTGGAGGGACCGGAGCAACGACGACTGTGCGAGCATGTTTTGGGTGGCGGTGGTGAGCGGATCGAGGCGGGCGGTGTCGTTGTCGGCCGCTGGCATCGAGGGCGACTGCGCGATCGCGTTGCTCAATCGGGAAATGCGGGCGATGAACCCATCGATCATTCCTGGCGCGATGAACTGTGGGCCAGCACCGCCCGAGAGACGCCCAATCACGTCGAGCATGGCCCAGCCAAACTCGACGGCGTCGTTGCGGGCGGCGATGGCGGCTTGGAATGGCTTGGGTGAGGCGGACCATGCCTGCGGGATGCCGGCTGCGTTGGCCGCCCGACGGGCGCCGGCTAGTGCCTCGGCCGGGGGCGAGCCCGCCTGAACGCTGAAGCCGGCCGGCGATGCGTCGTCGATCCGGGCCATCGCCGCCTTGAACCGCTGCAACGCTGCCCGGGCACGCTCCGCCCCGGGGCCTTCGATGCTCGCGTCGGTGGTCGCGGCGGCGACGAAGGAAGCCGCCTGCCGCCACAGGTGCGGCGCGAAATCGATCACGGATGGCTGTGGAAGCGAGCCGGGGGGCGGGCCCGTGCGGCTGGTCACGGACTGCAGAAGATCCCAGGGATTGTCACTGCGGGGCGTCGGGGCCGCCGCGGTCTGCGGCGATGCAGTGGCGGGCTGTGGTCCGACGGGAGTTGGCTGCCCTTGGGGGCCCGCCCCTGGAGCTGCCGGCTGCGGAACGGCTGCAGTGGGCTGCGAATTTGCCACAGTGGGTTGCCCGGTCGCCGGGGCTGGCGATGCAGGGGCCGCCTCTGCCGCCACCTGCGGCTGTGGAGGAACGACCGAGCCCGCGACTGCCGCCGCCGTGGTCGCAGCATCGCGCACGGCCGCAGCCCCGGAGGCCACGGCTGTGGGCACCGCAGCCGTGATGGCCGCGGCGGCCGCGGTTTCCGCAGGAGCCGCGACACCCGTCGCAATCGCTGGAGCTGAAGCCGGAGCCGGAGCGGCTGCCGGCGCTGTGGCGGGAGTGGGAGCAGCAGCGGGGGCAGCAGCGGGAGCAGGCTTCACCGGCTGTGACGGTGACATGCCTGGAACAAGACGGCGCAGGGCTGACAAAGCGCCTGCGCCTGTCGTCGGCGACACTCGCACCAGCCTGATGTTGCGTGGAATGTCGCTAAGCGCGACTCGCCCGACGCCGAGTTTCCAGACCGCGGGCCGCTGCGGTGCGCGGCCGCCGGTCGATAGCCGCGACCATTCGGAGGTCCACGCGACGATGAACGGGGCCAGTTCGTGCAGTTCGACGACGCGATCACCGTCACCCCAGGGGGCCTGGTCGGCGGCACCAGCCAGACCCTGCTCGAGGGCGGCCGCGAAGAATGTCCGCTTCGCGGTCCCGCTCGCCCCGGAATACTGCAGGGTATCGTGCGATGCGATCAACCAGTTCTGGCCGTTGGCCCGGATAGGCGGCGCCTTGAAATCACGATCCAACTGCCGCGGCACCAGACCGCAGATCACGCCGATCCTGGGGTCCCAGCGGAGGTTTCCCAGATCCATGGCGACCAGGGTCGTCAGGCTTGCCGCGGAGCCGATCGATTCGACGATCTCGCGGCAGGGCACCATCTCGCGGAGCCCCTCGCCGCGCAGGGTCGCGTCGGCCGCCACCAGGCAGGCGTGGCCGCCGAGAGGATCGGGGCGTTCGTTTCCATCGGCATCGAGAACCGGGGGAGGCACCAGGCACTGCCCACGGACGTAGGCGATCATCGAGTCCTTGCCGCGGAGAGGCATTTCGACGAAGAAACCGTGCAGCCGATCCCGCATCGACTCCACCGTCTCGAAGCCTTTGAGCTGCACCAGTTCGCCTGACATCGACGGCGAGAGGCGGCCCGACAGCGACGTCGCCAGGGCTGTCGCATCCTGGTGTGCGAAGGGCACCGTCGGCAGCAAGTCCAGGGAATAATCGTCCACGATCAGGGCGACGCCGGCCGTTTGCCAGGAGAACAGCGGGGCCACGACCAGGGCGGTCGAGAGCAGGAGTGCCGCCAGGGCCGCCAGAGCGAGAGCGGCGCCGGTCGCGACCCTGCGCGATGCCGGTCGTGGGGTGGAGGAGGAGCCGCCTCGCCAACGGTCCTGACGCTCCCGAAGGGCATCGACGGTCGGTGCGGCGGGGTCGGCGTTGGTAGGAGATTGCTCGGTCATGGAGAACTGTCCAGAGAGTGACCGGAGTTTACCGACTGAGCGGCGCGGGGTACGATACCGGATTCGTTGCGACCTTCTACAGCGTGCCCCCGGTGGTCGCGTCGCCGCACGGCCAGGGTGGTGGTCCCCGGTCGTCGGAGATCCCCGGTCGTCGCCATCCGGAATGCATTCATGCGCCATCTTCCCGTGAACTGGTCGGAAGGAATGTTCCTTCGGCCGCACCATTTCCAGGCAGCCGATCGTCATGCGGCGGAGCGGCTGGCCTTGTCCACCGTGGCCGATGACCCTTGCTGCTACGGGATCGTGAGGCTCGAGATCGATCCGGTGGCGCTCGCCAACCGGCAGTTCGAACTCCGTGCGTGCCAAGCCCGCTTGAGGGATGGCACGGTCGTCTGGCTCGAGCCGGGCGAGGAGCCCGAGCGGGTGAGCCTTGCCACGGCGTCGGCCGAGGTGGCGAAGCTCGCGGCCGCCCTCGATGAGTCGCTGCAGTCCAATGAGTTCGTGCGGGTCTACCTGGCAGTGCCCCGGTTCGATCCCGCCGGTCCCAACGTCTCCCCGCCGGGCCCGCATGACCGCAGCCGTTCCATCGCCCTGCGGCAGTCGCTGCAGGACGAGGCATCGGGTGGCAACGATCAGGAGATCGAGTTTCGCCGGCTCAACGTCCGGCTGAAGCTCTCCACGGAAGACCTCTCCGGCTTCGAACTGCTGCCGATTGCGCAGATCCGCCAGTCGGGGAACCGCGAGGGGGCGCCCGAGATCGATCCCGATTACTTCCCGCCGATGCTGTCGGTCGAGGCGTGGTCGCCTCTGGGCCGCGACGTGGTGCGGGGCGTCTACGACCTGATCGGCCGCAAGGTCGAAGTCCTGAGCGAGCAGGTGGTCAGTCGACAGGTCGGATTCTCCAGTTCCGAGCCCGGCGATCTCGATCGGCTGTTCATGCTTTCCAAGCTCCTCGAAGCCCGGGCCGTGCTGCGGGTGATCGCCTTCGCCCGCGGCGTCCATCCTCGAACGGCCTACACGGAGCTCTGCCGCGTGGCCGGCCAGTTGGCAATCTTCGAGGCTGATCGCCGACTGGAGGACCTGCCCG
Source organism: uncultured Candidatus Kuenenia sp. (assembly GCA_964581055.1). Classification (GTDB taxonomy): domain Bacteria; phylum Planctomycetota; class Planctomycetia; order Pirellulales; family UBA1268; genus CAMCQY01. The sequence goes on along the minus strand of CAZOMJ010000034.1, from coordinate 5,984 downwards.
TCTACGACCACGACGAACTGGCGCGGATCTTTCGTCGCGTCAAGGACATCATCGAGGCGATGCTGTCGCGGGTGGCGGTGCTGGAGTTCGAGCAGCGTTACTTCGTCGGCATCGGTACGGCCACGCTGTCGGCTGCACTCGAGCCCAAGTGGCTGCAATCCGACTGGCAGTGCTACGTCGGCGTCCTGCGAGGAGACATGTCGGAAGAGGTCTGCCACCGTCTGCTGACGGGTGACAGCCACCTCGACTGGAAGCTCGGAAGCACGGAGGAGGTGGATCGGTTGTTCCGCATGGGCGTGCCCGGCCTCGAACTCTTCCCGGTCGATCGTCCGCCGCGTGCTCTGCCCGCGCGGAGCGGATGGCTGTATTATCGCATCGGCACGGAGAGCCCGGCCTGGCGGTCGGTGCAGGCGACACAGTCGATGGGCATCCGCCTGCGGGATTCGTCGATCTTGAATCCCGACGAACTGGCCGGACGCCGCCGCGTGGAGGTGGCCTACGAGAGCCGGACGGGATCGCTCGAGTTCGCCCTCTTCGCCATACCCAAGTGACAGACGCCGCGGACGCATCCGCGCAGGCCCGGACGATCATGCAGGCAGTAGGGCAATGACGCCAGAATTCATCGTCGCGGCGGTTCCTCTGATGCAGGATGTACTTGCGCTGGCGGAGCGGGCGGCGTCTGGCAAAGCCGGCCCGGTCGAGGCCGAACGGGCGTTGCTCCGGGCGCGGTTCGATGCCACGGCAGCCAGATGCCGCGGGCCGCTGGCGGCTGATTGGGAATTGGCCGGCTATGCGTTGGCCGCGGCGGCCGACGAGTTGATGATCGTCGACATCGCGTGGCCGGGGCAGTCGTGGTGGGAGAACCATGCGCTGGAAGTCGAACTGTACGGCACGCGGCGGCGGGCCACCGAGTTTTACGCGCGGGCCGAGAAGGCCGCAGCAATCGCCTCCCAGAATGCGCTGCAGATCTACGTGGCCGCCGTCGTGATGGGATTCCGCGGCATTCTCCGCGACCGGCCCGACGCGCTCGATACCTGGCTCCGATCCAACGGGCAGCTCGTCAAGCTGAGCATCGATCGCCCTCGGGTGCCTACGGTCGGTCCGGACGTGCCCGGGGCGCCGCCTCTGGCGGGCAGGTCGGAACTGATGTGGGCGATCCTTTCGTCGGCGCTGGCGGCGGCCGCCCTGATCGTCACGGCGTGGGGGGCCTTCCTCCTGTGAACACCATCCTGCTCCGGCTCGCCTGAGTCTGTTGCCAACCACCAGCCCGCCTCGGCCCACACCACCATGCAGCTGTTGCTGAACATCCTGCTCCTTCCGTTCACGGCCTGTGCGGCAGCGGTGCGCTGGTTCGCCAAGGCGTCCGTCGCGGCGCGGATCGCCTGGATCGTCGCTCTCTTCCAATCCGTCGTCGTCGTGCTCGCTGCCATCGTGGTCTTTGGAACGGGCGACCGTGCCGTGCTTCAGTCATGGTGGAGTCCGGGGAAGGCGGTCGCGCTCCTGCTGCTGCTCATTGTGGTGCCGCTGTTGGTCTACCAGGCAGCCCGCCTCTGGTTGGAACACCAGGGCGGCCGCTGGCCCGACATCGCGGCGGCCTGGTCGGCGGCCGTCGCCGAGCTCGGCCGACAGCAGATCTCCTTCACGGAATCGCCTTTGTTTCTCGTGCTCGGCAGCGACGGGGGCGAGGCGGAGCGGGCTCTTTTCGCCGAACCGCCGACGCCGCTGGTGGTCGAGCAGTCGCCGGCCGGTGGTGGACCGCTCCATATCTTCGCCTCGCGCGATGCCATTTTCGTCTGTTTCTCCGGAGCCGGGCAGACGGCGGTCGCCTCGGCGGCGGTCAGGTCGGCGTCGACCGGCGGAGTGCAGGCCTGGAACTCATCGCAGACAGAGACCGCGTCGGGGGCGGTCGCGGATCAGTCTGGCGGGGAGCACGGCGAGGCGGCGATTGCCGGCGACGGTCAGCGCTCGGCACCGGCGAACCCGCCTCCGCGTTCCGGGAAAGAGCGGCGTCAGGCGACCGACCGCCTGGAATTTGCCTGCGACCAACTGCGGCAGGCCCGCATGCCCTTGGCGGCGATCAATGGTGTCGTTGTGCTGCTCCCGCTCCAGATAAACCGCACCGCTGATGCGGAAGCCGCGAGCCTCGGCCAGGCGGTGGGCGAGGATCTGGCGACGATGACTCGCGAACTCGGTGTGCGGGCGCCCGTCACCTTGGTGGCGGGCGTCCTACAGGACGACCCCGCGATCGACGATCTGCTGACGCGGCTCGATGCGGGCAAGCGGTCCGCTGCCTGCGGGCAGCCGTTTCCTCTGGGCCTGCCGCCGACGCCCGAGCATCTGCACGCCCTGGCGTTCAATGCGACGGGCTCGCTGAACGACCGCCTGGCGGAACTGTTGCTCGACCCCCGGCGGATCGCGCAGCAGCCCGCCAACCGCCATCTGCTGGCCATGCTCGGCCGGCTGCGGCTGCATGTCAGCACGCAGATCGCCAGGGTGCTGCAGCAGGCGTTCTCTCCCGACCTTCACGGCGGCGTCGACGGGCGCCGCGGTCTCATGCCGCTGCTGGCTGGCTGCTACGTGGCGTCGATTTCGGGCAACGCCAGCCGGCGGGCGTATGTCCGGGGCCTGCTGGATCGGGTCGTCCAAATGCAGGGCGAACTCGACTGGACAGACGAGAGCCTGCGGGCTGAGGCATGGGCGGGCCGCACGTCGCGCGTGCTGTTTGCCGCCGCAGCACTCATGGTCGTCGCGATCGTGGGGATCGTCTGGTGGAGATTGTCGCGATGACCGCGATGGCGTCGGCGGCGCAGCGGGACGAGATGTTCATGCTGCACCAGGGGCTCGTGCGGGCCATCGCCTGGAAGACGCATCAGCGGTTGCCGCGAACTGTCGAACTGGATGACCTCGTGGCCTACGGACAGATCGGCCTGCTGGAGGCGATCGCCGCATTCGATGCCACCCGCGGCCGAAAGTTTACGACCTACGCCTGGCATCGCATCCGTGGCGCGATGCTCGACGGGCTCGGCAAGATGGCCTGGTTCGACCGCGCTGCGTTCGAGGGCCGCCAGTACGAACGGAAGCCGACAGACACTGCTACCACGGCCGCTTCGCCGAAGGCACAAGGAGCGGCCGCCGACGCCGCCGAAAAGCCTCCCGCTCGACGTCCGACGCGGAACGACCTGGAGAACGTGAGCGTGATGTCCAGAGAGGGCGATGCCGGCGAGGCGTCGCTTCAGCTTGAGCTGGTCATGTTCCTGCGAGACCTGCTCTCTGCCCTGCCTGAGAAGGAGGCGGCTCTGGTGCGCGGGACGTTTTTTGAGGGTCGCACACTGACCGAGTCGGCCCGGCGGGTCGGCATCAGCACAGCCTGGGCCAGCCGCCTGCAGACCCGCACGCTCGCCGATCTGCGGATCGCCCTGGAACGCGGCGGCTATAGCTAACGCGGCAGTTCGAGCTGGACAGGCGACCGGCCACACCGAGCACGGGGCCGCATCGACGGCATGACCGGCAAAACCCGACCGCCCGGCCGCGGGTCGCGCGACAGGAGCAGGGGCCGCAGAGGCCGGTCCGTTCACCGTGGCATGGTTTCACATTGTAGAGTGTGAGTAGACTTTGCGGCCGCACAGGAGCCTCTGCCATGCCACTCTCCGCCGACATCGATCCCGATCTCTTCAGCTATCCGATCAGCGGGGATTTTCCCGCCGGTGAGAACCTTCAAATCTCCGAGGAGGGCAGGGCAGCGCGATCTGCTCTGCGCGATCTTCGTGAGGAGGCGCGACGGATTGAGCGACGTGCCGACGACGGCGATAACTCCGAGGGGGGCTGGCCCGCGGCCCGCGGTGTCTGGGTCGAGGTGCGGGACGGCGGACTCGAGATCCTCAAGAACCGCTCACGCGACCTCGATATCGCGGCGATGACCATTGAGGCGCTCGCGCGGACCGACGGCTTCGTCGGGCTGGCTGCCGGCTTCGCCATGACGCGGGTGATGGTGGAGTCGTCCTGGAGCGATCTGTTTCCGATTCCCGATCCGGAAGACGGGCCGGCGGACGACGAGGCCGTCGTCGAGGAGCGGACCCTGCCGCTGCAGCGGCTTGTTGGCATGGAGTCGGAGGGACTCCTCGTGCCCGCCATCCTCCATATTCCGCTCACACAGAGCCGCTCAGACGAGCAGTATGCGATCTGCCATTGGCGGAGCAGCCGCGACCTCGTGCACGAAGAGAGCGAGGAAAAGCTGAAACTAGCCGTCGAACGCGGCGCGGTGTCGCCTGCACAGTTCGAACAGGCCGTCGCCACCACGCCGCTGCCGCACCTGAAGGAGGTCTATCTCGATCTCTGTCAGGCTGCGGAGCAATGGGAACTGCTGTCGACAGCGGTGTCGAGTGCCTCCGGCGGCACTGCCGTGCTGCCGGCCGGCCCGATCCGCGACCTCTTCGAGGAATGCGATGCGGCGATCCGGACATTCGCCCCGGCGGCGATTCCGGCCCCCGAGCAGCCTGCCACCGACAGCGGCGACGCCGCCGCCACCGATGACGCGGGGGGTGAAGGGGAGAGCAGAGGAGGAAGGCCCGGTGCACCCACCGGCCGGGCGGAAGCCTTCAGCCAGTTGGAATCGATCGCCGACTTCTTCGAGCGGCACGACCCGCACAGCCTCATCGGGGCCCAGATTCGCAATGTCGTGCGGCTGGGGCGGCTGCCGCGGGAGGCCTACTACCGCGAGTTGCTTCGCGACGAAGCCGCTCTGTCACTGCTGTTCCGGGCCGCCGGCATGGATGGCGATGGTGGCGGGTATGGCGATGGTGGCGGTGGCAGCGGCGACTGATCCCTGCTCGCATTCAGGGGGGACCGCTTTGCTGGGGGGGCCGCTTTGCAGGGGGGCCGCTTTGCAATTTTGGGTGCGGGAGGATACTCTCTCCGCGTCACATTGTGTGATCAACCAAGAGAGCGGGTCGAAGGAGCCAAATCATGCCAGAGTCGGTTCACGGCAAGTTGTCTCGCGTGCGGAAGCCGCGGGTGCACATCACGTACGACGTCGAGACCGAAGGTGCGACCGTCGTCAAGGAACTGCCCTTCGTCGTCGGCGTCATGGGCGACTTCTCGGGAAATCCGACCGAGCCCCTCAAGCCGCTCAAGGATCGCAAGTTCGTGTCGATCGACCGCGATTCCTTCGACGAGGTCATGAAGCGAATGACCCCTGGCGTCGAGATGAAGGTCGAAAACACCCTCGCCGGCGACGGCAGTGAGATGGCCGTCAAGCTGAAGTTCTCTTCGATCGAGGACTTCGAGCCGGCGAAGATCGTTGAACAGGTCGAGCCCCTGCGGAAGCTCCTCGACACCCGCAACCGCCTGCGGGAACTGCTCAGCGCCGTGGATCGCGCCGACGGCCTCGAGGGCGAACTGGAAAAACTGCTGCAGGATGCCGAACAGGTCAAGAAGCTTGCCGGAGAACTGGGCGTCGAGCCCGAGGGCAAGTAATCGTTCTGCCGTCTGCGTTGTCCCTGTCATCTATCGAATCGACTCACATCCTTTTCATCCTTGCCGCCGGGCGCTGATGCCCGAGTTGCACAAGACGGAGAACAGCCATGAGCACCGCCGGAGAATCCGCGAAGCAGCCAGAGGCGGCATCGGCCGCAGCAGCGGGAAGCCTGCTGGACCAGATCACCAGCATGATGCCCCGCGCCGTGGAGAAGCCGCGTCGCGATGAGCTCATCCGCTCCCTCGTTCAGGAGTCGCTCAAGGGAACGGTGACATTCGACAAGAGCATCACCAAGACGATCAATCGGGCGATCGCCTCGATCGACGCGACGATGTCGCAGCAATTGGCCGCGATCATGCACAACGCCGATTTCCAGAAGCTGGAAGGCTCGTGGCGGGGCATGCATCACCTCGTGATGAATTCCGAGACCGGTGCCCAGCTCAAGATCCGCGTCATGAACATCTCCAAGCGAGAGCTGTTTAAGGATCTCGACAAGGCCGTCGAGTTTGAT
>CAZOMJ010000033.1:0-12763 GCA_964581055.1 uncultured Candidatus Kuenenia sp. | reverse complement strand
GCGATCGGGAAGAACCTGCGGGGCGTGGATCCGGCGCTCAAGAACACGAGCAGCGTGCAGTCGGATCATGCCGCCGTGCGGCATGGCCAGTATTTTCCGTCGGCCTACGCGCCGCTCGACTTCCAGTATCAGAGCACCTGGAACGACGTGGTGGGCGGCCCTGACTACATCTATCAATGGCTGCTGGTGGATGCCCTGCTCGAGATGGAGCGGGGCGACAAGCCGACCTGGATCAGCAACGCCCTGGCCGCGGCGCACCACCGGGCCGGTTTTCCCGGCAAGTTCACCCGCGTCGCGGCCCACGGGCTGGCCTTCGGCGTGAGTGGCAACGGCTTCGCCCATGAAGCCTTTACCAATGTCCTCGGCGGCATGACCAAGGATACGAACTGGGATGCAATGAAGGGCAAGGCCGGTGAGGCCGACCTCGTGGCCGGCCGCGACTTCCTCGACCGGTTCGCCGCCCTGGCCGTCGAGGCGAGGGGCGATCATGGCGTCGGCATCCTCTGGTCCAAGACGCAGTATGGCCGCCAGCACGTCGTCATGGGTTTTGGAAACGCCTCGTACAACGCCCTGATTGCCTTGACCCGGCTCGGCTACACGCCGCGGTTCGTCACCGAAGAAGAGATCGCCTCGGGGCGCGCCGGCGACGTGGCGGCGCTCGTCGTCATCGCCCAGACGTTCCAATTGCCGGAGAAGGTCAACGCCGGCCTCGCCGCCTTCGCAAAGCAGGGCGGGCGCATTCTGGTGGACGGCTCCACGACGGTCGAGATTCCCGGTGCGGAAAAGCTGGCGTTCACGCAGTCGTTCACCCAGCCGGGCAAGCCCCACGTCTGGCAGACGCCCAATATGGTGGGCAACGAGAACGACACGATCCTGTTCGAGCGCGAGTATCCTGCGCTCGCCAAGGTCTTTTCGGAGGCGCTTGGCAGCATGGGCCATGCCTGGCTCACATCCGACAAGGCGCTGGAGAGCAAGATCAGCCTGATGCAGATCGACGGCGGCCGCGATGCCAGCTACATCGTCGCCGTCAACGATTCATGGGTCTCCAACCAGGCCGACTGGCACCAGGTCAGGGAAGGGCTCGCCCCGCTGGCCGGCGCAGACGGCAAGCCGGCGAAGGAGGGCTTTCTCTACGACTGCACCGACGAAAAGGCGATCGGTGAACTGAAGCCGTTTGCCTGCGACCTCTCGCAGACGACGGCGCGGGTCTTCGCCGCGTTGCCGCGAGCGATCAAGGGCGTCGCGGTGTCGGCCACGCAGTCGATCAAGGCGGGAGATGACCTCGCCGTCGCGGTGGAATTCCAAGACGCGAAGGGGGAGCGGCTGGTGGGCGTGTTGCCGTTCCACCTCACGATCCGGCGGCCCGACGGCACGGCGCATGCGGAGTTTTACAGGTCCACGACCAAGGAAGGTGCATTCTCGATTGTCCTGCCGATCGCGGCCAATGATCCTGTCGGAAAGTGGACTGTCGAGGTGAGGTCGCAGCTCACGGGCGAACTCGCCACGCTGCCGGTGGAGGTTGGCGCGGCGGCGGCGGCGACCTACGCAACCGCCCTGAGCGAGCCCGTGGTCGTGCGAAATCGCGACGCGATCGAGTCGATGCTCGCCAAGGGCACGACGGTCGTTCTGCCGGTCTTCGATCCGGGCCTCGCGACCGTGGCCGAGCAGGTGAAGACCACGCTGGCCGCCCGCGGCGTCACCGTGGAGATCCGGCAGAATCCGGCGATCGGCACCTACACCATCGCTTACGACCTCTCCGATGCGCAGAAGCAGGAGAACGCCCCGATCGATCGCGGAGACGCGATCGGCAAGATCAAGCGAGACACCGTCAATGGCAACGACTGGGCCAGCAGCCTGAGCGGCTGGCGGTGCGGCAAGCCGCTGATCCTCTTGGAGCTCGTGGGAGCAAAGGACGCCAATCCGATGGCGCAAACCCTGGCGACGGCCGGCATGCTCTGGCCGCAGGTCAGCGGAGCGTATCCAGGCAATGGGCGGGCCGTGGTGCAGGCGGTGCCCTGGGCGTTTGCCCCGCGGGCGACGACGCTCGTGATCCAGGCTGCGGACCTCACGGGGCTGATGGCCGGCGCGCAATCGCTCGCGAAGCTGCCGGCAGACCGGATCACACCCGCCATCGCGGAGACTAAGGCGGCCTTGTGGCGGCAGTTCCACATCGGCGGCAAGCCAGCCTCGGCCAAGACGGATGGCCTTTCGGCCCAGGGCCTCGCCCTTCGTCAATCGCCCAAGCCCTTCGCGATCGCCTTCCCCGGCGAGAAGCCGCTGCCTGCCGATCAGGTGAAGCATCCCGCGCCGGCGGCCAAGCCGGCTCATCCTGTCCCCGGCGAATTTCTGCCGAAGCAGTGGGTGCTTCACTACAAGGCGGGCGATGCCTACGTCGAGACCGCGACGGCCGACATGCTCGTGCCCGACCTGCGGTTCTCGGAGGCGGTGCAGCTCGTCGGCGACGTGAAAGCCGCGGGCAAAAAGAAGATCGTCGCCACCGGCGTGTTTCGCTACTCCGACCGCAAGCCGTGCTGGCAGGCGCAGTGGGAGGATCTGCTCGCGCTCCGCGACCATCTCGTCCCGAGCGAGCGGCGGCCGATGGAGTTTGACGTGCAGGTCGGCGGCAAGACCGTCGGCAAGCTCGTGCCGACGAAGACCGAGCAGAAGGAGGTTCCGCTGGAGCTCGCCTCCCGTTCCGCCGGCCTCAAGCCGAAGACCTCCGTCGAGGAGGTCGTGACGGAATTGTCGGGCGAGATCGACCTGCCTGCCGGCCGCCAGGAAGTCCTCCTGATCCACAAGAACGTGGTCGACGGCAAGCTCGAAAAATTCACCGTCGAGTGACCGTGCCATCCCCCAAACCCCTCGCGATCCACCACCAACGAACCCAACCACGCCAATGATGATCGCAACGCGTCACCCCGCCGGCTTCCGCCGGGGGCTTTTGGTATTCGGTGCCTGCCACCTTTTTCTTGCGACCGCATCCCACGCCGCTGACATCGCGTTCACGCTCGACAAGCCGGGCCGCGTATCGCTCGCGATCTACGACACGAAGGGCATCCAGGTTCGCACGCTACGCAATGCCGAACCGCTCGAGGCGGGCAAGCATACGATCGCCTGGGACGGCCTGGATCGAAACGGGCAGCCTGTCCCGGCGGGGGACTACACCTGGAAGCTGCTGGAGTCACAGGGGCTGCAGGCGGAATACCTGATGGCGCTAGGTACGAGCACTGGCCTGAACCATTGGCCGGGCCAGCACAACGGGCCGGTCAGCGTCGCCTGCGATGGGGAGTCGATCACGGTCGGCGGGGCGCCTGAGGGTTCGCCACTGCTGGGGTCGGTCGCGCTAGACGGCACGTTCCGCTGGAACAAGGCGCAGTTCCGCGCCCCCGAAGCGGCTACCGACCTGTCCGTCGACGGTGACCGCCTCTTCGTGCTGGAATCCAGCGCGATGGTGGATGTCTTGCAGAAATCCACCGGCGAGCGCGTCCTGGGGACCAACCAACAGCCCATCGCCTACCGCCTGATCTTGCCGGTGCGGAAGCTCGAACCAATCGCACCGACCGCCGACGAGAAGCGCACGATCGAGATTCCCGTGGGGGAGGCGCTGCCGTACCTGTTCCGCAACCAATACCTTGTCCGCATGACCGTGGGCCAGAACGATAAGTCCAACACCGTGATCGGTTGCAAGATCAACGGCCAGTGGTTCGGGGCCTACGGCCTGAAGCCCGGTGCGCAGATGGAGATGCTCGGCCCCACCGCCTATAACACCCCCCAGCCGGTCGATGCGGTGGACGGCAAGATCGTCATGGAGTTCACTTTCAAGCCGTCGCAGCCGGGCGCGGAGTGGTCGGTCCCGGAGATGGAACTGGTGGCCCCGGTCGCCCGCATCGCGGCGCGGGCCGGCGCGCTGGTAGGCACGTTTCCGGTGGCCGACACGCTGGCCTGGGTCGAGCCTGACACCGGCAAACTGCTCGAACAGGTCAAGGTCGAAAAGCTGCGCGACGTCGCGCTGCTCGATGCCCAGACGGCGGTCGTGATCAGCGGCGAAAGCGTCGTCAAGGTCGGCCGCGACGGTTCCAGCACGACCGTCATCGCGGGCCTGACCGAGCCAACGCGGCTGGCCTGGGATGCCGCCGGCGCGACACTGTGGGTCGTGGAAGGCGGCACGAGCCAGCAGATCAAGCGGTTCGGCGCCGACTTCAAACTGCAGGCCGCACTGGGGCGGCCGGCTGGGCGGAAGCAGGGGCTCTACAAGCCGGAAGACTTCCTGACGGTGTGCGGGATCGACGGCGACGGACATGGCGGATTCGTGATCTGCGAGGGCGACTCGGCCCCGCGGCGCACCGCGCGTTTCGACCGCGACGGCAAGCTTCTGGGCGAATGGTACGGCGGCCAGCAGTTCTACACCTTCGCCGCGCCCGATCCCGAGGACCCCACGCTCGTCTGGATGGACAGCCAATGGGGCTACGTGATGCAGGTCAAGGTGGACTACGCGAAAAAGGACTGGACGGTGCGGGCCTGCTATCGCTGGCACGCGGAACTCGATCCGGCCTTCTTTTCGCATTACAAGATGGCCAGGCGGTTGATCCCGCTCCACCTCGACCTGAAGGGGGACGGCAAGAAGGAGACCTATCTCTGGTCCGATATCCATGCCGGCTTGCTGCTCAAGGTTGACGAGCCGGCCGGCCTGCTGCGGCCGGTGGCGGGACTGGGGTTGTTGGATGTCGGGCCCCATCCGTTCAAGCCGTTTGAGCAGTTGCCCGCGGTCTGGCAGGACGCTGCCCGGAGGTTCTCGGACAAAATCCCAACCAACCGGGCGAACCGGCTTCTGCGCGGATTTGGCTGGGCAGACGCCAATGGCGATTTCAAGATTCAGGGCGATGAGCTGCGGCTCATGCCCAGCGACGGCCACGGGTTTTCTGGCTCCAGTTCGCCGTGCCTGTTCCTCGACGACGCGTTGAACATCTATCAGGGCCGCGGTTATCACGGCGAAAATCAGCCTGCTTGGGTGCGGTTCCCCGCGCAGGGGCGGACTTCGACCGGCGCGCCGGTATGGGATTGGAGCAAGTCAGTGGAGGGCGCCACCACGCCGTTCGCCAACACGTTGTCGCTGTTGTGCGCACCGGACGGGGCGGTGTTTACGCTCTCTCAAGGCGGTGGCGACGGGTTTACTGGTCAGGATACGTATAGTCCCGGCCACGGTTGGCAGTGGCCTGCGAATCTGGTGGATCGCAGCGCCATCTGCAAATGGGACAAGGATGGCACGCTGCTCTGGCGGGTCGGCCCGCATGCCTCCCGCAAGCCGCAGAAACCTGGCGAATTGCACCACCCCGTCTATCTGGCCGGCCGCGTGAAGGGCGCCATCGGTGTGTGCGACAAGATCGTCAGCCCGTGCGAGTTCTGGAGCGACGACGGCCTGTATATCGGCGGCCTGCTGGATCGCCGCGCCGATGACGGCCTGCCGGCCCGGGCCTACGCCTGGTGGAGAGATGTCGACTGGAAGGGCGATGCGTTCGACAACCTCGGCTCGTTCCAATACGACATGATCGTCGGGGGCTCGCTTGCCGAGCTTCCGGGCGGCGACGCGGTCTATTTCGGGGCCGGCTGGAACAACGTGCCGGTCTATCGCGTCAAGGGCTGGGACCAGATCAAGCGGCAGCAGGGCAAGGTCCAGCTCGACGGAAACGCTCCTCATGCCGTCGCCAAGGGCGAAGGCCTGTCGAGCGAGTATTTCAGCGCGGCGGATTTCGCCGGTGAACCGGCCTTGAGTCAGACCGCCCCGCGGCTCTGGTTCGAGCCGGCGCGCAAAGGATTCGCCTGGCCGGCTGCCGAAGGAAAACCGGCTGTGGCCGCCGCACGCTGGACGGGAATGCTGGAGCCTAAGTTCAGCGAAGACTACACCCTGTCGGTCTATGCCAAAGGCAACGTGCGGCTCTGGCTGGGCGGCAAGCTGCTGCTGGATGCGAGCAGCAAGGATGGCGCGTTTCATAAAGCGTTCGCCGAGCCGGTGCGATTGAAGGCCGGCGAGCGCTATGCGATGAAGGTGGAGTGGACAGGGCCGGCCGACGGGCAGTGCCACCTCAACTGGGAAAGCCTGAGCCAGCCGATCGAGCACATCCCGGCGACGGCGCTCTACCCCGAGCCGGCTCCCGCCTTGCCGGTGGTGACCGTGCGTCCGTCGATGCCGGCGGTCTCGCGTAACGGCAAAAAGGCCGAATGGATCATTAGCCGAAACGCCGCGGCCCCAACGCCGCTGCCGGTGTCGCTCGCGTGGAAGGGGACGGCGGTGGCCGGCCGCGACTACCAGGAGTTGCCGGCGCGCGTCACGATCCCCGCCGGCAAGACCGAAGTGCGCCTGCCAGCGCGGTCGCTCGAGGTGAAGGAACTTGCGCCGACCCGCGAACTGGTGGCAGCGCCGGTCGTCGCCACGCAGTACGTGCTGGATGGCTCCAGCGGCGCGGCGACCCTGCGGATCAGCGATCCGCGCGCGAAGCGCTTGACCGTGGCGGGCGTGACGGTGGCCGGCGAGGCGATCAAGGGGTATCCCGAAGACTGGCTTCGTTTGCGACAGGACATCCTCGCCAACCTGACCAACCAAAGCGGGCTGGATCGGAGCGTCACCCCTCCGGTGCATGACACCGACTTAAAGAACGCCTGGTACGCCGACTGGTCGGATCCGGACAAGACAGCGCTGACATTCGCGCTTGGTGCCGTCTGCAATCTGGCCGAAGTGCGGGTGTGGAACCTCAACACACGCAGCGCCCACGGTGCTGGCTGGGGGCATGGGCCGAACGTGCGGGCCGCGGCCCAGCAGGTTCGCCTCGCCATCGGCGACACGGCAGACGGGCCGTGGACCGACCTGGGCGAATTCAAATTGCACGAGCCGCCCGGCGACAAGCCCGACGCCGGCGACCTGCTGCCAGTTGGCCGTCACGCCCGCTACGTGCAGATCCGGTTTGCCAAGCCCCATGGGGGACACGGGAATCTCGGTCTGGCCGAGGTCGAGTTTTACGGTTCACCGCTTCAAGATCGATGAAGCAACAAGCGGTCTCTGTGCCGCCACTCCCCCGTACCGGCCCGTTGCCAAACCGCTCCGCTGATGATCGCAACGCGTCACCCCACCGGCTTCCGCCGGGGGCTTTCGGTGCGAGGTCGGACCAACGCCTTCAACCAAAGATCGCGACAACGCCCGCGCGAATTCGCTCGAAGGCGTTCGCAGAGAGCCGGCCAGTCTCTAGCCGTATCAACGTTTCGTGGGCTGTGAAGAGTTTTCCGGGCCTCGCAAAACTCTCGACTCGCAGACCTCCGTCCGCGAAATCATCCAACGCAATCGGGATCGCAAGCTCATCCCCATAGGCGTTGCTGGTTACCTGGCAGAGAACCCAATCTCCCCGGCCAACGCTTGCCAGGACGATCGCCGGGCGGAGCTTCGTTTGCGACAGGTCTGAGAACGGGAAGGGTATCAGCGCTACTGAGCCTCGCCTAAGTACGACCACGCGGCGTCCTCCTCAGGGCGATTCCAATCTTCCGCAAGTGCCTGTTCGCTAAGCAAGGAATCCGCGTGCAGCGTCGGCAACGGCTCCTCGTCAAGGATGGTCACCAATGCTCGCTGCGAACGAGGCAGCTGCAACGGCTCTGCAAGCCGTACATGGCCGTGTTCGTCCACGATCGCTTCTACGGTTCGGATCATACGAAAATTATAAGCAAAACAGGGCGGCAGCAGCCATTCGGAAAAGACGGGGGACGCAGCTCTTTTCGCCCCATGGTCACCGAAAGCCCCTCGCGGCAGCGAGTGGGATGACGCTGGGCATCACCATGCGGGCATTTGATCAAACCCGCGGATAGAGATGGATCGCGTCACCCCACCGGCTTCCGCCGGGGGCTTTTGGTGGGGATGGGCCCGGCCGTAAGAATCCGGCCGGACCGGCGACTCTATGGTCCAGAACGCCTACGTCGCCCCGTCTGGAGAGCTTTTCCCACCATGAGCCTGCCCCGTTCCGCTCAGCATTTCGCGGTCCTCCTCGCCTGCCTCGCCCCGGCGATCGCGTCGCCCGCCGAGGCAAATGACAACGGCCGCGGCCGCCACAAGCAGCTCTACGCTGTGCCCGCGCCCGGCAATGTGACGATCGACGGCAAGCTCGACGACTGGGATCTCTCGGGCGAGATCGAGATGTTCGTGATTCAGGCCACCCGCGGAACGATGAACGCGAAGTTCGCCGTGATGTATGACGCCGACGCCATCTATCTCGGCGCCCACGTCAACGACCCGAATCCGATGATGAACATGCGGAGCCCGGAGACCGATCCCTTCCGCGGCTGGGATGCCGACTCCTGCCAGTTCCGGCTCACCACCGACCCGAAGGTGGGCTACCCGATCCTCGACGAGAGCACGTTCAAGTACAAGGGCAAGGGCGACCCGACGGAGACCCGCGACGACATCGCCCACCTCACGCTCTGGCACTACACCGAGGCGAGCGAGCCGCAGTTGGCGATGCAGCTCGGCATGACCTACCGCGAGCCGAAGAACGCCCCGCGCGGCCTCGTGCCGCCGGACCAGTATCAGGCGAAGTATCTCAAGCGGCCCGACGGCACGGGCTACTCGTTCGAATACCGGATCCCGTGGGCCACGCTCAATGCCAAGGCGCCCCTCAAGGCCGGCGACGTCGTGGCCAGCACGGTGCAGTTCAACTACTCGCGGCCCGACGGGCAGTCGACCGCCGGCGGCGCGGCCTGGGCTTACGACTGCCTGCGCGAGGCGGGCTTCCCGTTCCAGAGCACGAAGTGCTGGGGCAAGCTTCTCTTTTCGCCCACGGGCAAGGTCGATCGCAAGCTCGTGCTCGAGGGCGTGCCGCCGGATCGGCCGCTGCCGCTCGACTTCGGCTACACGCTGCCGGAGGACACCGAGTGCACGATCCAAATCTTCAACGACAAGAACGAAAATGTCCGCATCCTCGTGCCGCAGCAGGAGCGGCTCGGCGGGCCCAACACAGAGCGGTGGGACGGCTGCGACGACAACGGCAACCTGCTGCCTGCCGGCACCTACACCTGGCGGGGCATCTACCACAAGCCAGTGAAAGCCGAGTATCGGTTCAGCGTGCACAACTCCGGCCAGCCGGCGTATCCCACCGTCGACGGCAAGGGGGGCTGGGGCGCCGACCACGGTTCGCCGCGGACGGCGTGTGCATTCAATGACGGCGTGCTCCTCGCCTGGGACGGCAGCGAATTCGGCTGGGGCGTAATCCGCACCGATTTCGAGGGCAAGAAGCAGTGGGGCTGCAACTTCGACGCCACGCATCTGGCAACGGACAACACGACCGTCTTCTCCGCCGGCGGCCATGGGTTTACCAAGACACTGGGGATCCAGTTGATGACCGCCAATGAGGCGCGGCCGATCCAGCTCGGCGGCAAGGATGAGATCAACGCACCCCCGGGCGGCGACGACAAGACCAACGTCGTCACCGGTCTCGCCTGCGACGGCAAGACGCTCTTCGCCAGCTACAAGCCCCGGAACCTGATCGGGCGGTTCGATGCCAAAACCGGCGCGGTGATCGGCACCTGGGAGGTGCCAGCGCCCGAGCGGCTCGCCGCGCTTGCCGATGGCTCACTCGCCGTGATCAGCGGCGGGAAGGTGCTCGTGCTGAAGGACGGCAAGCCCGTGATCACGATCGCGGAGAGGCTCGATGAGCCCACCGGCATCGCCGCCTTCGAAAACATGATCTTCGTGGCGAATGCCGGGGCGCTCGTGAATGTGTAGGTTTTCGATGCGACCGGCAAGTACCTCCGCAGCATCGGCAAGGAGGGCGGCCGGCCCGCGAAGGGGAAGTACGACCCGCTCGGCATCTACATGCCGGGGGGAATCACGGTGGACAAGACCGGCCAGCTCTGGGTGGCGGAGACGGCCGACGCGCCCAAGCGGATCAGCGTCTGGGACGCGAAGACGGGAGCCTTCAAGAAGGAATTCTTCGGCGGCTGCGACTACTTCGCCTACGGGTTCATCGATCCGGCAAAGCCCGACGAGATCCTCGTGCACAACGTGCTCTGGAGGATCGACTGGAAGAACTACAAGGTCACGCCGCTGACCACGATCTGGCGGAAGACGTCGCCGGAGATGATTCCCGAACTGGGCGCGGGCTCGTATGGCGGGAGCCCGAAGATCGTCACCGCAGCCAACGGCCGGCAGTACCTCTACGGCAACAAATACGCCCACTATTCGGCGCTGTTCTATCGCGACGGCGACCTCTTCAAGCCCACGATGAGCATGATCCACGTCGGCTATGACTACATCGGCCCGGCGGGCATCCCCTTCATGGATGCCGATCGCACGAAGTATCCGACCGGCAAGTATTTCTGGCAGGACCAGAACGGCGACTTCTGCGTGCAGCCGGAGGAGGTTGTGCCGCTCAAGGGAACGGGGTTGGAGTTCAACATCGTGCACGTCTTCCCCGATCTCACGGTGCTACTTGGCAGTGGGCATGTGCTCAAGCCGGTGACCATGGAGAACGGCATTCCGAAATACGATCTCGCCAAAGCGGAAAAGTATCCGCTGCCCGTGGGCTACACCTCCGCGCAGGCGGACGACGGCGGCATCTTCGCCTACGCGAACGACGGAACGCTCGCCCGCTACAGCAAGGACGGCAAGCCGCTCTGGAGCTACCGCGGAATTGCCGATTGGCGTCGCTCACTGAACCTCGGCGTGACCGGCCCCGGTAAGCTCTGGGGCATGACCCAGTGCATGGGCAAGGGAGGCGACTTTGTCGTCTTCCAGACCTACTTCGGCCCCAATCATGTATTCCGCACCGATGGGCTGTATGTGGGCGCCCTGCTCAAGGACGGCCGGCTGATGCTCGAGCGCGGCCAGGACGAGGGGCAGCCGGAAGGCCAAGGCGGCTACTTCGGCAGGCTCGATATCGATGGCAAGCAGCGCTACTTCGCGATCGGCGGTGGCCAGGACGCCCGCGTCTGGGAAGTGGTCGGCCTCGACACGATCAAAGACTTGCCGGGCGGCACCTACGTGCACACGCCTGAACTGGCCGCGAAGGCCGAGCAGGCACAGCGGGAATACAAGATGGCGATCGCCGCCGCCAACCGGATCGCGATCGGCAAGGATCTCGCCGCCGCGAAGGCGGTGGAGAAGGAGTTGGAAAACGGCTGGGGCTTCAAAGTAAAAACGGCCCGCGACTCGACGAGCCTGCTTGTTGAATACGACGTCACGTCGCCGACGCCGCTGGTCAACGCGGTGCCTGATCCGAAGCTGCTCTTCAAGGGGGGCAACTGCCTCGACATCCAACTGGAAAACAACCTCGGCGAGCCGGTGCGGGTGCTGGTCACGCAGCATCAGGGCAAGCCGCTGGCCACCGTCTACTTCCCGAAGGTGAAGGACTTCAAGGGGGAGCCGACGGTCTTTAATTCGCCGACTGGCAAGGAGAGCTTCGACGAGATCCGCTTCCTGGAAAACGTCGCCCTCACCACCGAGAAAACGGACAAAGGCTTCCGGGCGAAGGTGGTGATCCCGCTCGATGTCTTGAGGCTGAAGCTCGAGCCGGGGCAGAAGGTGAAGATGGACGTGGGCTACGTCTTCGGCAACGCCCAGGGCGTCGGGAAGGCGGTACGCCGCGCGTATCTCTCCAACAACAGCTTCTCAGCCAACGTCATCGACGACATCCCGCATGAAAGCCGTCTCGAACCAAAGGAATGGGGCGAAGCGTCGGTCGAATAAATCATCCAAAAGCCCCTCGCTCCCCAAAAGCCCCTCGCGGAAGCGAGTGGGATGACGCGATCCATCACCATCAAAGGAAACCCCGTGCAAAAACTGCTCATCGCGTTTACGATCCTGATCGCCCTCTGCGGCTGGGCGGCTGCGGCGCCGCTCGATGCCGGCGTGGAGCTGCCGTACGAACTCGCCCGCCCGATGCGGGTGTCGATCAATGTCTACGACTCCAAGGGCGAGATCGTCCGCAGCCTGCTCTGCGGCGTGCCGCGGCAGAAAGGCACGCAGCGCGAGTTCTGGGACGGCCTCGATCAAGTCGGCAACCCGGTGCCTGCGGGTGAGTATTCCTGGAAGCTGCTCGCGATGCCCGGGCGGCTGAAGACCGAATACCTGCTCACCGCGGCCAGCGACTATCCCGACCCGGCTCCCGATCCGATGCAGGAACTCGAGCATTATCGCCTGGTGGCTCCGGGCACGCACGGCGGGCCGATCGCTGTGGCCGCCGATAAAAGCGGCGTCTACATCGGCGCGTCCTGCACCGAGAATATCGAAAACTATCTCGTGAAGATCTCGCCCGATGGCAGCCGCCGGCTGTGGTCGAAGATGCAGCGGGTGCCCTGGAAGGGGGCCGTGGCCCTCGCGAAGAGCGGCGATCGGCTGCTCGTGCTCTCGGCCAACAACGAGATCTGGCCCTATGCCGCTGAAGACGGCAAGGACTTGCCCGCGATCGCCACGTCCCTGCCGCCGGCCGACCAAGGCAAGCCCGCTGACAAGGACAAGCCCGCTGACAAGGAGAAACCGGACGATCCCGGCCGCCACGCCGCCGGGCTGGCGGCCAACGACCACGAGATGGTGCTCTGCTACCCGGAGCGCGGCCTCGTGCGCTGGTGCGACCCGACCGACGGCAAGCTGATCCGCGAAGTGGCCGGCCTCGAGAAGCCGACCGCCGTGGCGATCACGGCCGATGGCACCACTTATTGCCTCTGCGGCACGAGCATCCTGCGGCTCGACCAGAAGGGAACGGCCCACGCGACCGTCGTCAGCGGGCTCGGCAAG
>CAZOMJ010000032.1:0-4404 GCA_964581055.1 uncultured Candidatus Kuenenia sp. | reverse complement strand
GGCGCTCGTCGACGTGGTGGCGGGGATCGTGAGTCTGGGAGCACTCGCCGGGTTTCTCCGCTGCTGGCAACCACGCGAGTGCTGGCAGCATGGGGCCGAACGGGGGGTGAAAAGGGGACAGGCACCTGCTGCTCATCTTGTCGGGCTTGGGGCCGCATTCGGCAAGTTGAAAACTCGCCCCCACGGGGGAGAAGCTCTTGTCGCGCCGAACACTCCGCTAGCAGTCCCCGTTTCGGGCGACTCGGCTCGGGCGATCGCCTGGGCCTGGAGCCCGTGGGCACTCCTGTCGATCGCCGTGTTCTGCTGGGGGCTGCCGCCAGTGAAGGCCGCGCTCGAAGGCCGCATGGTTTCGCCGCTTTTGCCGAAGAGCCTCGTGGCCCCGGAATTCCCCGTGCCCTGGCTCGACGGCCGCGTGGCCAAGGTCCCGCCCGCCACCAGGGAGCCCCGTGAAATCGAGCGGGCCATCTACCGGCTCAACTGGCTCTCCGCCGCCGGCACGGGCATTCTCGTCGCCGCGGTCGTCGCAGTGCCGTGGCTGGGCATCTCCTGGCGACGGGCCGTGGCGATCTGGTGGGAAAACCTACGGCGGCTCTCGCTGTCGCTCGTCACGATCGCCCTGATGCTGGCGCTGGCGTTCGTGACCCGCTACTCCGGCACCGACGTCACGCTCGGCCTGGCCCTCACCCGGTCGGGCTGGCTCTACCCCTTCTTCGCGCCGCTCCTGGGCTGGCTGGGCGTTGCCCTCACCGGCTCCGACACGTCGAGCAACGCGATGTTCGGCAGCCTGCAACGGGTAACGGCAGAGCAACTGGGCCTCGACCCGCTGCTCATCTGCACCTCCAACAGCACCGGCGGCGTGATGGGGAAGATGATCGACGCCCAGAGCATCGTCGTCTCGGCGACCGCGACCGGCGAGCACCGTCAGGAGGGTGCCATCCTGCGGCGGGTGTTTCCGCACAGCCTGGCACTGGTGCTGCTCATGGGCCTGCTCGTCTGGCTGCAGTCGGGCCCGCTGGCCTGGATGGTGCCGTAATCGTGCCGTCTTTATCCGGCGCGAGTTCGAGCACGATCGCGGCCACCGCCCATGCGTCGGCCGAGGCACAGGTTGTGGCCCGAACGGTCGCCGTGCGGCTGGAACTGGGCGTGCCGCTGGAACTGGCCGCCGACACCGGACGGCCTGTCCGCGGATCGATCGGAGAGCGGCCCGGGCGACATGTCGAGGTCGCGACCGCCACGCCGTCGGGGAGGTCGATTTCCTGCGGTCGCTCGCGACCGTCATGAGCACCCCGCATCAACACCCGCCACGGCCGGCCTTCCGACGGCTGCCCCCAGGCTCGCACCTCGCCGCCCAGCTCCACCAGGTGCGCCCGGGAGCCCAGCTGCAAAAGCCGCTCGCCGATGCAATCCACGGCATAGCCGGGGGCGATCCCGCTCAGATCGATCTCGACGCCGGCACGTGATTTCCGCAGGGCCGCTCCGGCCTCTGGCGTCGGAGGTCGCGATTCGACCATGCGCATGCCCACGCGACCATAGACTTCGGCGATCGCGGCCGCGGATGGCTCGTTAGCCTCGCTGCCCCACAGCCGCACGAGCGGGCCGACCGTGACGTCAAAAGCTCCCTCCGACTGGTCGTGGATTCCGCGAGCCGTTTCAACGAGCGACAGAAGATCGGCCGACACCGCCACCCATTCCCCCGCGGCCGCCCGGTTAAACCGGCTGGCGTCGGAATCCTGCCGCCATGTGCTCGCCGCCCGGTCGATCCGCGCAAGCACCGCCTCCACTTCGCGATGCACCTCGCCACGGGTCATGCCGGGCATGGCGGCGGCGAGCGAGATCCGGTAGGTCGTACCCATGGCGGGCCCGGCGAGCGTCGGCAACTCCGCGGCCGCAAACGAGCACGTCAGCAGCAGCCAGAGTCCGACCACACACCGGTTCATACCGGCCACCAGTGCACGGCCGCTGCGACGGCGAGGCAGCCGAGCAGCACGCCATCCCGCCACGAAAAACGGTCGGCCCGGCGATGCAGCCGCAGGTGGTCGAGCAAGGCGCCGGTCGGGCAGCCGTGCCGGCAGTAGGCCATCGGCACGAAGCTACTCGCGAGAAGGCTGACGGCGAAGATGACGAGCGCCGCGATCCCCGCCACCGCCGGCAGGTAGGCATCGAAGGGCTCGAGATCGACGAGATTCAGCGGCCAGTGGAGAACCGCCGCGAGAATCGCCACCGCGAGCAGGGCCCACGGCAGCGCGACGAGCACCGGCTTCAGCCACGCAGGCACGCTTCGCTTCGGCTTCACGAACCGCACGAGCAGCTGCTGCGCCGCGCCATGCGCACACAGATGCGAACAGTAGACGTTTCGCCGCGTGGTGATCGGCAGCACGAGGGCGGCCATCGCGAGCGCCATGAGCACGACCGCCCCGCGGGGCACGCCCGCCTGCGCCCAGCCCCACACTTGAGCCTGCGAGAGCAGGGCGCCGGCGCCGAAGCCGAGGTAGGCCAACACCACAATCGGCAGGGCCAGCCGGCCGAACCATGTGCCGCGGAGCCGCGTGAAGGCGGTGACGATCCCTGTAGCAATGACGCCGAGCGCACCCCACTGGGGGCCGTCGATCCCCGCGATCAGATTCGTCAGGAATGACAGCCACGATCCATTCCCACCAGTCGCAGTCCGCGGCCCAGCATGCTGCCGCGCGGCGCGGATGATCCCCTCCGCCACGGCCTGGCTCGTCATCGTGGCGCCGCTGACTCCCTCGACACCGGTGCTGCCGGGATCGATGCCAGCCAGCGACTCGAGTGTCATGCCGAGGTAGACGCCACGAAAGGCAGCGTCGTCGCGGACGTAGCCCACGTAGGGCTCGTTGTCGTAGCTGGCGAGCACCACGACTCCGCAGACTTTTCCGGCGGCGTCGAAGCCGACGACCGCGTCGGTCGGACCTTGGTAGCCGATCACGCGATCGGCTACGGGACTCGTCCGCAGGGCAAAACCAAGCGGGATCGCGTCGGCCGCCAGCACGCGGATCACCGCTGGATCGCCAGGATCGGGCTCGATCCGCTTGGCATCCGGAAAGATCACCTGCAAATCGTCGAGCGTCGGGACGCGGTCGAACCGGCTGGCCGCCGCCGTGCCCCCGAGCCGTCGCACCAGAGCCTCCGTGATCGCCAGGCTCGTGAGCGTGGCGCCCGCCACCGCGTGGGCCTTGTCGGGCTTCATGCCGGCCAACTCTTCGAGCGATTTGCCACGGAACGACTGCCAGAAGGCGGCGTCGCGTTCGATCGCCCGCACGTGGTCCCGCGTGTCGCGGCTGGAGAGCACCTCCATGCCCGCCACGCGGAGGTCGCGATCACAGACGACGACGACATCGGTCGGCCCCGAGAAGCCGATCGCGACATCGCCGGCCGGCGATGTTGTGAACAGCGTGCCGACACGCTCACCGGCTGCGTCGAGCAGATCGCGGCCGCCGGCCACGGCATGCGAAGGACCGCCAATCGCCGCAACCTCGGCCAGAGACTTTTGCACCCGCGCAACCGGCAGGCTCGCCAGATCAGCGGTCGCCTGCCGCCCGACATATCGGACGTGCTCCGCATGCACGACGCACGCAAGCGCCACCACGACCGCCACCCGCGCGGCGTGCGCGATCAACGGCCCGGGCCGCGACGAAACATGCTGACCGCTGAGCCACGGATTCATGACGTCAGTGTAATCAGCCGGCCGGAACCGGCGGCAGGGCGTCGGCGGGGATCTCGATCGGCGCCGAGGGGCTTGCTCGCCGGGCCTTGCCTGGCAGCTTGAGGAGCTCGTCCATCTCGCCCCAGTGCTTCTCGTAGACCCCGCGAGGATTCGTGCCGTGTTTGATCGCCACGCTCGCCGCCTTGCCCACCACCTCACCCATCATCCCGCAGGTCTTCATGACGCGGACGGTACCGAGGGCCTGGTGATCGACCGAGATGCAGCGACCGGCCATGAAGAGATTCTCCACGTCCTTGGAGTAGAAGCAGCGGTAGGGAACGGGATAGCCGAAGGTGCGGTCGACGCGGTTGTCATGTACCGCGATCGAGATGAACGGGTTGTCGGGAAACTTCTCCGCGTATTCCTTCTTCGGGTAATGCAGGTCGATCGACCAGGTGGAGGGCACGCAGCCGTCGGGAAACTCCTTCTTGCCCACGATGTCGTCCTGCGTGAGCACGACGTCGCCGAGGACCCGACGGCTCTCCCGCGGGCCGCCGATGGCCGCCACCCAGGTGAGGACGGCGGTCTTATGCTTGTCGGCACCGTCGCCATTTTTCATCGCATTGAACGCGCCGTAGACCGCGCGGAGGTTCCAGTCGCGGATGCCCTCGGCATCGCCGAGCGGATCCTTGTCGAACCCGCTCTCCCAGAACCACTGGCCATGGTGGTCGCGGGGATAG
>CAZOMJ010000031.1:0-23433 GCA_964581055.1 uncultured Candidatus Kuenenia sp. | reverse complement strand
AGCCGGCGGGCTGGCTTCAGCACGCACCAGCAGCGTCAACTCCCGGACAAGTTAAAAACTTGCCGCCACGGGGGAACAGCACGTATCGTGCCGAACACTACTGGGACGCAGCTCTTTTCTCAACCCCACGTCACCATCGTGAGATCCACCTCATAGCCGCATTCGTCGCACACGGGGTTCTGCATCGACACGTGGCCCGCTTCGCAGAAGGGGCAGAGATCCGAATCCAAGAGCACCTTGCAGTCTTTGCCCAGCGTGGTCTCGCAGTGCTCGCAGATGGGATACTCGAACTTGTTCATCCAGTCTTCCCAACACTTCGGGCATCGGTCTCGGGGCACGACCTGGATCTCACCGCCGACGATGTACCGCTGGGGCGAGCAGTCGGCCGAGTGGCCGTAGGGCTTGTCGCCGTTGTTGGAGGAAAGTCCGATCTGCACGAGCGGCAGTGCCCGTAGCTCCGGACTGGAAAAAGCCTGCACGATCACGTTGAGATCCACGGAGAAATCCGTCCCCAAGGCCTTACTGATCTCCATGAGGGAATACCGCAGCCGCTTGGCGTTGTCGGTGTCCTCCTGGAGCATCTCCTCCAAGATCATGGACATGTCTTCGAGGTATGGACTGATCGCTTGAAACGTGTCGGGATTCACGTGTGGATCTCCTGAGGGAGGCATCACTATCGCACATCGGCCGGCGGGCGGCTTCTGGTCGATTGGCCGGCAACGGCGTCGCCCGGCACTGTCCACCCATTCGAAAGACGCGACGGCTCGATTATTCCGGGCTTTTCCCGGCACGAGACCAAGGTTGTCGATGCAATGAGCGAATAGTAGCGGCAGGATTCGCCGCGATCTCGCGCCCCACGAGCATTCCCAAAGGAGGACAGCATGAACGGCCCAAAGAAGAATCGCCTGCACGACTACGAGGCGGGCTGGCTCACGCTGCTGGTCGAGATGGGTGTGACCACGAAGCAGGAGGCCCACGACGCAATGTGCCGCGTCGCCCAGACGGCAATCGATGAGGTCGAGAAGAAGCGAAAGCGTCGCAACGAGCGAAGGCGGCGACGGCCGGAGTGAGCCGCGGCCGCAGCCTATGCGAAGAGCTTCCTACTTGCTGCGAAGGCTCTCCGCACGCTACGACCTTGGTTGGAGCAGTTTCGACGGACATCAACCATGACAACGATACAAGTGACGCTGCCCGGATCGCGTCGTCGTTCATGCCGTCGACGACCACGAGCCTCGCGGGCGAGTGGTGACCGCTTACAGTGGCAAACGCCCCAGCAGGGCAAGAATCAGCAGGATGAGCAGGATCAGCCCAATCAAGCCGCCTCCCGTGCCAAGAACGGCATTCCCGCTCCGAAAGCCGTAGCCACCGCCGAGCAGTGACAGAATCAAGATCACAACAAGGAGAAGTACGATCGGACTCACAGTTCGCTCCTTACCAAGGAAGATGAAAAACGACCTCGTGGAGTCCTTCCCTCCCTTTCCGGCCCTGACGCGCAGAGCACCTGTCTGAATCTCGCCTGCGCTCACACGTGCCCTGTGCGACCGGTTCCTTTCCCAAGAAGTGCCACCATCACAACGGCGCATCTCAACCGCTCACTTGTCATGGGTCAGGTACCTCTCGAAGGAAAACCGCTCCGTCGGTTGAGGCAACGCTACGCGGAGTCGCCTCAGACCGACTGGAATCACGCAGCGGCGGGCGGGAATGCGTGAGATCACAGGAGACACTCCCCGCAGTTCGGCGACCGTGGACTTTTCGGGCGCCGCAGGGCGGTGTCTCGAGGGACTGTCCGCTTCGTCAAGGGCGCACTGTTCCGGAAGTGTCCTGCATGCAGCCCGCATGAAAATGCCCCGGGAATAACGAGTCGCGCCCCGAAGCGGCTGCAGGGCTAACCTTTCCTCGCAGCGGGCCAACCGCTTTCGGCGAGTCTCCCAAAGCCGACTCGCAAGGACACAGTCCTCATCATCCGACAGGAGGTGCGTCGATGCCCCGTTTGTATTGGCCGCTCAGTGCAGCGGTCCTTTTGAGCTGTAACGGCTGCACGCAGCCCCCAGTCGAGCACACAGTTCGCAAAGTTACAGCCGAGGACGTCCGCCTCGACACGGAAAAGGCTATCGATACAGCCGAGAGTGCTGCCGGACAGGCCAAGGAGGATTTTGAGGTGCGGCTCAAGGCCCGCCTCGCGGACATGGAGGTCGAAATAGCAAAGCTCCATGAAAAAGGACACGCCCTGAAGGATGAGGCCAAAACGCGCTGGAACGAAAAGATGGCTGACCTCCAGGCGAAACAGAAAGCAGCCCTCGGAAAGTTGGACGAGCTTCGCAAATCCAGTGGGGAGGCATGGGGGCACTTGGAGAAGGGCGCTCAGTCTGCGTGGGACGATTTACGAAAGGCCTTCCAAGAGGCTGCCAAAGAGTTCTGAGGGTGTGAAAAGGGGACGCAGCTCTTTGCCAGGCCCCCGACCTTCCCGTCGTGGATGACTGCCTTGAGGGTGACGATCCTGCGAAGAGGGCTCCGGGGCGGTGTCGAAGGGAATGCGAGCGTGCCATTCCTGCGTCAACGGTGCCCACCTTTAGATTCGCCCCTAGATTGTCGCTCAACGCTTTCCTCGGGTGAGGGCCTCGGCCTCGACGTCGCCCCAGGGCCGCACGGCATCAGGGTTGGCGACGCTATCGACGAGCCGTCGCTCGAGTTCCGCTCTCCGCCAATCCGGGAGCGGTGTTGCCTCCACGTCGTGGACAACGCTATCCCAAATCGCTTCAGCGACGTGGAGCCGTTCCTCGATACTGAGGCGATCGATCCCGAGGTCGTGCAGTGAGACGCGGGCCATGTGTGCCTCCGATGCAAAACGGTGCGTTATTGGCAGAAACTATACGCCCGTACACATCAAAGAGTCAAGCGTGCCGCACACAAAAGGGGGATGGGGGCGATTTCCTCTCACGTCACTCAAGCGGCTGGATTTTTGCGGATTCACTTTCGGCGGCGGTGTCGGCGGGGGCCGCCACCCGTGGCGAGGGCTTGAGTCTGGAAGCCCTTTTTCTGCAGAGACGCTACCCGGGATAAAACGCGACACAGCTCTGCTCTATCATTGCACGGAACCGTCGAACGCCGATGGCGACCGTGTCTCCTCACGTCCTGGAATCTCTCCCATGAACCCGTTCGATGCCTCCCGAAGTCGCCGCAGCTTTCTGGAAGTGAGCGCGATGGCCGCCGTCGCCGGTTCGCAGTTGGCGAGCGCCGAGGAAGCCGCCTCCGACGCCACTGGAAGGCCGAATGAGTTCCCCGAACCACCCCTGCATCTGCCCCTCGTCTGCGATGCCGACGTGATTATCTGTGGTGGGGGCCCCGCAGGCGTGACAGCGGCGATCACGGCGGCCCGCAGCGGGGCGAGGGTGCGGTTGTTCGAGTGGCGCGGCTGTCTCGGCGGCGTCTGGACCGCCGGGCTCCTCGGGTATCTGCTCGACTTCGACAAGACCGGCTTCGCCCTCGAACTGTCGCAGAAGCTGTCCGACCGCGGCCTCCGCAATGGCACGAGCAGGAAGAGCATCAGCTACCAGCCCGAAGGGATGAAACTGCTCCTGGAGGAACTCTGCCTGGAAGCGGGCGTGCAGTTTCAGTTTCACACGAAAGTGTCGGCCGCGTATCGCGAAGGGCGTCGCCTGAGGACGGTCGTCACCGAGTCGAAATCGGGCCGCGAGGCGTGGCAGGCCCCGATCTTCGTCGATGCGACTGGTGACGGCGATCTCGGCTCCCTGGCCGGCTGCAGCTTCGAAATCGGCCAATCGTCCGATTGTCCATGCCAGCCGATGTCACTCAACGCGCTCCTCGTCTGCAGGGATGCCACGGCTCTGGAGCCGTTCCTGCACGGCCCCGATCCCTCTGGAAAAGACGAACTGGCGAAGAATCTGCTCCGCGAGGAAATCGTCAAGACTGGTCACTTTCCGTCCTACAGCAAGCCGACGCTCTGGCAGGTGCGCGACGACCTGCTCTTGGTGATGATGAATCACGAGTACGGCGTGAAGCCGTTCGACGCCGCGGCCGTGACCGTAGCCACGGTGCGGGCCCGGGCGGAGGTGAACAAGATCGTCGCCGGTCTGCGAAACCTCGGCGGCCCGTGGAGCGGGCTACAACTCGTGGCCACGGCCGAGCAGATCGGCGTTCGCGATGGGCGACGCATCGCCGGCCGATACAAAATAACGAAGGACGATGTCTCCACCGGGTCCCGATTCGACGACGCCGTGACGCGGCCGACGTTTCCGGTCGATATCCATGCCCTGAGCGCCGACATCAACAAGAAGGCAGCCTACACGAGCGCCGGCATCACGGTGGTGCCATACGACATTCCGCTCCGCGCCCTGATCGCCAAGGATGTCGACGGCCTGATGATGGCCGGCCGCTGCATCAGCGGCGACTTTGTCGCCCATGCCAGCTACCGAGTCACCGGCAACGCCGTGGCCATGGGCGAGGCAGCAGGCGCGGTGGCCGCGATCGCCGCAGCTTCGAAACGCCTGCCTCACGAAGTGGCCTGGAGCGAAGGGGCAGCTGCGATCACGAAGATTCACAACGGCCGAGGCGGCTGACCGGCCCCAGTCGCGTCGTCTGGCACCGACTTTGTGCGGTTTCAAACGCGATTCAGAGGCCGAAAAAAAATTCCCTCCATTCGACTCTGCACCTGTATGCAAGGGCCGCATATGGATGCACTGGGTGACAGAGCCCGGGAAGCACACTACGGTTTTCAACGTGTTTGCATGGGGTTGCGTCTTGGTGCGTCTCCTTGCGGTAACGCACCAAGATGCTGAATGCTCCCGGCAGGGATCATTGAAGAGCGATCTGGGACGCTGAAATCGCAGGTTTTCAAAAACGACTTCCCTAGATCCGACCCTGTTTCAAGGCAGGCCGTCGCCCTTGGCGGAAACCCGCTGAAAAGAAAGACTAGGGTGGCCGGCGAGGAGGTCGATTCATCCGCGGAACCGGAACCTGGCCGCTCGGACGCTTGTCGCAGCGCTCGTGGTCGAGCCTGAGGTGGAACTGCGCGAATCCGTCGGGTTCAGTGTCTGGGAGCTGACCGGAAACACGAGATTGAGACCGTGAAAACTGATGCTTGCTGAGCGAATGAACGGGCGTATGCTCGTACGTGAAGGTTTTTGGGAGCAGTTCGTATTCGGATGCTAGTTTAGTGTAGCCGAGGAGCACGTGCGGTTGGAGGGAAAGACTGCCTCTCCGGCCGATATGCCCCGCAGTATCGCTCTGGTACTTCGCATTGAAGCTTTCAATCACTTCAAACCAGAAGGGCGTTCCCGGTGTGGGATGCTGGCGGACCGGTTCGTGGCGGTCTTGAATGTCGTCCGCGGCGGTTCGCATCTCTAGCAGCACGGCACTGGCAGCAAACACGCCTGCTGCAGCGATTGCACAGAGCTTCGCTTTCCAGCACCCCATCTCACCGCGGTGAGTGTTTATGGCTATAGGTCGGCGATGAGCTTCCGGATCTCATCCTGCTTCTGACCCAATTTCTTCTGCAGACGGCCGAGGAGTTCGTCTTCCTTGCCCTTGGCATACATGAGGTCGTCATCGGTCAGTTGGGCGTATTTCTGCTTGAGCTTGCCCTTCAACTCGTTCCACTCGCCCTTGAATTTCAGTTCGTTCATTGTTGTACCCTGTGTGTGATGATCGAAGCCGGATGGGTCAGAGTGGCGGTGACGTACTTCGCCACCCCAGTAACAGCGAGATTACAAACAGAACCAGGAACACTACGAAGAGCAGCCGAGCGATATCTGTCGCCGCCACTGCGATGCCACCAAAGCCGAACACGGCGGCAATGATGGCCACGATAAGAAACAAGATGGACCATCCAAGCATGAGAACACCTCCTTTAGCACACCACTGGCGTCCCGCTGCCGAAAACACAACCTCCTGTCGATGAATCTCTACGCGGCGCGTTCGCCGCGGACAAACGTGAAAGCCAGTAGTTTCGCTGGCCAACTCGTCCGACGGATGAACGCTACGCATGGGCTGCGTTCCATATGCAAGATGTGCACGGCTGCGGCAGGCATGCGTCATTGTGCAGGAGACACTTTCACCAGTTCAGCGGAAGCGGCCGGGTTGCACGACGCCTGGTCAACGCCCCGCGTCAGATCCATTGCCGTCGTAGGAGCCACGTCTTGACTCCCTGCGTCAGCATGGCGTAGCTCAGGATCGAGAGCACGAGCAACGGCCAGTAAAGTGTGGGCAGCCTCGTGAACCCGAGGGAGCCGCCGACGGGCGAGAACGGGATTCCGACGCCGATCGCCATGGCCAACGACGTAACGACCACCAATGGCCACGAGGGGCGGCTCTGGAGGAACGGGATTTTGTTCGTGCGGATGATGTAAATGATCAGCGTCTGCGTGAGCAGGCTCTCCACGAACCAGCCCGTCTGGAACAGACTGGCACTCTGCCGTGCGATTTCCGGCGTGCTGGTGTCCCAGCAGTTGAACACGTACAGCATCATGAAGTATGTCGTGTAGTCGAACAGCGATGAACACGGGCCAATGAAGACGATGAACCGTGTGAGCTGGCGCAGGTTCCAGGGCCGTGGCTTTTCGACCTGCTCCGGATCGACATCGTCGGTAGGAATAGCGGTCTGGCTGATGTCGTAGAGCAGATTGTTGGTGAGAATCTGAATCGGCATCATGGGCAGGTAGGGAACGAATACGCTCGCTCCCAAGACGCTGAACATATTCCCGAAGTTGCTGCTCGCGCCCATCCTGACGTATTTGAGGATGTTGGCAAAAACCTTCCGCCCCTCGACGACACCGGCCTCCAGGACGAGAAGCGACTTTTCCAGGAGGATCATGTCGGCCGATGCTTTTGCGATGTCAACCGCCGTGTCGACGCTGATCCCGACGTCGGCGGCCCTGAGAGCGACGGCATCGTTGATGCCGTCGCCCATGAATCCCACGGTGTGATCCTGTGCCTGCAGCGCCCGAATGATTCGTTGCTTGTGCGACGGTGAGACGCGGGCAAAGAGAGTTGTCTTCTTCACGACGTCGGCGAGGTGTTGATCATCCATGGCCTCGATGTCGGCGCCGAGAAGCACGTGCTCCGTGGACAAGCCGACTTCCTTGCAGATTTTGCGGGCCACCAGGTCGTTGTCGCCGGTGAGCACCTTGACCTCCACGCCGCGGTGCTGCAGCGACGCGATGGCGGCGGCGGCAGTCTCCTTGGGGGGGTCGAGGAATGCGACATATCCGTTGAGGATCAGGTCCGACTCATCGGCCTGCGAATAGGGCGTGGCATCGCCGGCGATGATGCCGTGAGGATCAATTTCCTTGGAAGCGATGGCGAGCACCCGAAAGCCATCTGCGGAGAGCCGCTCGTACTCTGTCTTGAGAGTGGCGATGTGGGCATGATCCATCGGATACAGCGTGCCACCGAGCGTGAACGACACGCACCGCGGGAAGATCGCCTCCGGCGCACCCTTGCTGATGACGAGATCCTTGCCAGTGGGCGTCCTTACGACAACCGACATGATGCGTCGCTGAAAGTCGAAGGGCACTTCGTCCACCTTCGCGTATTCCGGAATCTGTGCGTGCGAGTGGGTCTCGGTATGCGCGAGTACCGCGCGGTCCAGGACGTTTTTTAGACCCGTCTGAAAGTGGCTGTTCATGTACGCCAGCGCGAGGACCTCTTCACTCTCGTTCAATGACACATCGCAATGCCGTTCAAGGATCACTCGGTCCATTGTCAACGTACCCGTCTTGTCGGTGCATAAGACGTCCATGGCCCCCAGGTTCTGAATGGCATTGAGCCGCTTGACGATGACCCGCTCGCGGCTCATGCGGATCGCGCCTTTCGACAGACAGACCGCCACTACCATGGGCAGCATCTCCGGCGTCAGGCCGACGGCGACGGCGATTGCGAAAAAGAACGCCTCGTGCCAATTGCCCTTGGTGAACCCGTTGATGAGGAACACCAGCGGGACCATGACCACCACAAACCGCAGGATCAGCCACGTAAAGCCTTCGATGCCCTTGTCGAAAGCCGTTGGCGGTTCCTCTTCGGTCAGCGAGCTCGCTGTGCCGCCGAGATACGTATCCTGGCCGGTGGCGACCACCACCGCGGTGCCCGAACCGCTCTCCACGCTGGTGCCCAGGAATGCCACGCTTGTGAATTCCACGGGTGTACTGGCCGCCGGGTTTTGCTCAGCCTCGAACTTCTCGACCGGAAAGCTTTCCCCAGTCAACGTGCTCTGGTTCACGAACAGATCCTTCGCCGTGAGCACGCGCACATCGGCGGGGATCATGTCGCCGGCAGCCAATGCCACGATGTCGCCCGGCACGAGCTGCGAGATCGGGATATCCCTGGCCTGGCCGCTGCGGATCACCGTCGCACCGACAGAAATCATCGCCTTGAGCTTGGCAGCCGCGCTGTCAGCCCGCGCTTCCTGGACCAACTTCAGCCCTGCACCCAGGGCGATCATGACCGCCATCATCGTTCCCGCGCGGACGTCGCCGGTGGCGAAGGAAATGCTCGCGAGGATGGCGAGCAGAATCACGATGGGGTTGAGCACAGCGTGCCCGATCAGCGAGAGGATGCCCGCCCGCGTGTCTTTGGCGAGTACGTTCGGTCCGTGTTCGCTGAGTCGCTCGGCGGCTTCCTCATCGGTCAGTCCCTCGGGACGGGTCATCAGCCGCAGGCAGACACTCGAGGGTTCCGCTGCTGCGGAATCGATCAGGGGCTGCGAGATGTGGACACGCTGTCGGTCGTGCCCTATTCCGGTGATGAGGTGCTTTGGAATCACGGCGTGCCACACTGTACGGCAGCGGCACAGCAGAGTATTGCGGTGATGCCTGCGGCCTGACGTGGGCGGGCACACCGCGAAGGCGCCGCACGGCAATAAAAAACCGACGTGGCAAAGCCCAAAAGTCTTTGGCCACGTCGGACTGCTCAATCATCGGCCTCGCAGCGTTGCCGCAAGTCCAACAAATGAGTCCATCCATGTGTGAGTAGGCGATCGCGGTCACGACCTCCTCCGTGATCGAGTCACAGAGCCATCGCACCCGGGATGCCGCCAGATATTCGGTGTGGCAGAGGCTTTTCGGCCCCCTCTGCACCGACGCATAGTTCTATGCCTGCCGGCAAGGCGATGGCAGTGCCTAGCGAGACAGTCGGCCGGTTTATCGGGCGGTACTAGAACGGTGGCCCGAAGGACAGTTGGGCAAACCGTTGGAAGAACGGTTTTCGATGATCCGCGTCTTTGTCTCGGCGTTCACGGCGAATCACGACAAAAAGCATCGTGGAAAGCGGCAAGTCCGCAGAACTCTGTCGGATGCGTGTGACCCCAAGGCCTTTGCGACGAGAAACGCGGCAGAAGCCGGCGAGGATGCAGGCTGACACACGCGTGTTTCTGAAGGCTCTGTCAGCCCGCCGGGGTGGAAGCCGATCTCGTCGGTGTCCGAGTGTCCAATTCCAAGGCGGCTTGTTTGCAACTGCTGGCAAAGCACTTGGGAGCCATTTCGCGGCACCATCGCATCCGGACAGGAGGTATCGGTCGCTCGGGGGGAGCGTGGACTATTGTCCGTGGCCGTAGGATTCGCTCGCGCGTGAACGCTGCCATTGCGAAAGTGTGCACAGCTGCGTGCCACGTCGTTTGTAACGGACATACCCAGACCTGTATCAGAGAGGGCTTTTATGTGGGGCTCATGCAAATACTTGAGTACCGTATGCTTCGTGGCTGGCTTTGCTTCGATTGCCGCCTCAATAGCGATCTGGTTCCTGGCGAAGGGAAATGATCCCGCGCACGGCGAGCGGTTCGGGATCTTTGTGGGCCTCTGGGCACCGACGTTTTTTGCACTGTCAAATCGGTTTGAGAAATACGCATCCTGCGGCACAGATCTTCCCTGATGGACGGTGCCCCACCGTCCAAGACGTGTGTCCGACTGTCTCGGTACCGTGATCGTCGGGAAATTCGGCTTGACTGGACCGGCTAGGGTCGCCCCGCGCTCATTGCTACGTCCAAGACGACCGCGTACGTGTTCCCCCATCACCACTCGATGCAGGTATTCATCATGAACAAGTTCTTTGCTCTTGTGGCTTTCGTGGCCATGACCGCCTTTGTGAGCCTAGCCAGCCATTCTTCAATCGCAGCCGAAGTGCACGTCGACCTCGTCGCTAAAGACAACTGCATCAAAGCCTGCAACGCATGCCTGCGGGCCTGTCGGGAATGCATCGTGGGGTGCGATTGCCCGACCTGCGAGAAGCACTGCCTGACCTGCATCGAAACGTGCCAGGCGTGCGTCGCCCTCTTGGAATACGACTCGCCGCTGGCTGACGAGATGTGCGAACTGTGCGCGAAAGCGTGCGAGGACTGTCGGGATGCGTGCGAGAAGTGCGGGGACGCGCCCTGCTGCAAGAAGTGTGCTGAGGCATGCAAGACGTGCCACGAGGCCTGCGAGGCGATGGGGCACAAGAGATAAAGCCATCCGCCTCGCCATGAAGACGAGTCGGTGCGGCCCTGTGAGGAATACGAGAATCTCGACAAAAAGCATCGCGGAAAGCGGCGAATCCGCATGGCTCTTTTGGATGCGCGTTATCCCAAGGCTTTTGCGATGAGAAACGCCGCTGAAGCTGCCAGTCCGCCCACGATCACGGTCTGGGCAGCGCTGCGTACTGGTTTGCCTGTCGTGAACAAGCCTTTGATGTAGCCGAACACGAGCAGAGCCAAGAGCGTCACAACTATGGACGCAAGCAACGCCGTGCTCACTGACCCGAAGAAGAAATACGGCGCCAGCGGAATCATGCCGCCCGCGATGTAGGCCAAGGAGATCGTGAGCGCACTTCGGCTTGCACGCTTTGGGTCTGGTTCTTCAAGGCCCAACTCAAAGCGCATCATGAAGTCGACCCAGCGTTTCTTGTCGGCCTTGATGGACTTCACGACCCGGGCGGCATCGTCTTCGTCCAGCCCATAGGAGCGAAGTATGTCCGTGACCTCGTTGACTTCCCTCTGCGGCACTTCGGCAACCTCGCGTTCTTCCCGAAGGCGTTCCGTGGCGAAGTGCTCGATGTCGGTCCGTCCTGCCATGTAGCCGCCGAGCCCCATGGCGATCGCTCCAGCAGCCACTTCGGCCAAGCCAGCCGTAAGGATGATGCCGCTGGACTCAACGGCCCCTGATAAACCAGCCGCAAGGGCGAACGGCACCGTAAGGCCGTCCGACATGCCGATGACGATGTCTCGGACGAAGTCGGAGCCGGTAAAGTGCGTCTCGCCGTGCGGATGGGTTGGAGGAGGCAGCGTCATGACAGAGCAGTGTATTCGGCGTTGAGATCGGGAGCCCAGGGCGGCGCTCACGGGCGCTCTCTTGCTCGCCCTACTACCACAGGCATCAGCACTGACACCCGAGTTCTTTCGGATGCCGCGCCGTGCTTGCCGTCGAACTCACTCAGCGAGCGGGGGATGGCTCGCGGATGGCGGCAGATACTTTCTGCGCTTTGTCGCCGTGAGCCTTCGCCGAAGCCGTGTGGGTCTCGGCCTGTTCGTGTTCACCCTGCTCGTGATGATGCGCCGCCTCCATGTGGTGATGGGCCGCCACGTGGTGGTGAGCGGCTGCCTGAAGATGATGCTCGACTGCTTCGGGTTGTGTATAGGAAACCATGGGGTACACCTTCGTTACCTGTGCCTCGCCGACCGTGAGGCAACACTGCTTCATGCCAGTCGGTGTGGTGTTGACAATGAGCGCGGGCCGCCTGCCGCGCGTCCAGCAATGCCGGGTTTCCCGCCCACCACGCGATCACAATGGTCGGACACCCCGCGGTTTCCAAACAACGGGCGTGGACCTTCAAGGCCTCTCTGCCGCCCGACAAGTACTCGATGAAATAATTCCCCAAGCCAACTGCCTGCGCATCGTAGAAATCCACTGCTCGTGCCAGATATGGTTCCGCCTCCGGCAGGATACGAATTTTCATGCGATTCTCGCTCCGAGCCTCTCTTCGGCCGTACTCCAATCGATGCATGTGCTCCGGCCGTCACGTACGGTGGTGATGCGTCCCAGGCGGCTTTAACCCGCCGAGGACCGGCGAGGAGTCAGTTGTCGGCTCCCGGCAGGAATCATTGAATCGCTGTTTCGTCCGAGAAAACCATCGGTTGTGGAAAGGCACTTCCCTCAATCCGACCCTGTTTCAGTGCCGGCGGCCTCGAGAGCGTGAAGGCGTTTTGTTTACGGCCCAGCGTCGCCAGAGCGAGGGTACGGCGAGCAATCGGCCCCATGTGCTGTCTCCTCCCGGCTGCGGCAAGTCCCAGTTCGCGAAGGCGCTGGGCAACGAGACTGGCAGGCCCACGGTCATTTTCGACATCGGGAACCCTCTCGGCTCTTTGGTGGGCCAGTTCGGAGAGCAACGTCCGGGCGGCACTGAAGTTGGCTGATGCGATGGCTTTTCGCTCACATGGCTGAACGACCACGAGAGCGACGTCTTCTTCGTCGGCACCTGCAACGACGCTTCGAAGTTGCCGCCAGAGTTCGCCCGGGCTGAACGCTTCGACGGCGTGTTCTTCGTCGACATCCCGGGGCGTGACCGGCAGGTCGCGATCTGGGGCATCTACACGCGGCACTACGGACTGGACGCGAAGCAGGCCCGGCCAGACGACGCCAACTGGACCGGGGCTGCGGCTTGGTGTGATCGACGCTTGGCGCACAGCCGCCCTGGCCGGCTCAAAACGAGTGACTTTCGGGGCGAGGGTCGTCCAACTACCGACATCGAGGACCTACACCTCTCTCTTCTCATCTAGTTATTTCCGCCCAGGTGTCCTCGCTCGGCAGACGGGTAGCCGCTCACCACAATTGCCCACGGCACCCCTCGTCAGCCGCCAGCTGCACAAACACCCCGACGTCCCCGCGTTCGTCAGCTAGCGGTGAGTGTCCTTCGCCGTGAATGGAATCACGATCGCACGCCCCGGCCAGCTAGAGAGCATCTTTTCCGCACCGCTTGAGAGCTACTGTGCAGCCAAACGCCCCGCGTCTGACACGCGCCCTAATGCTCGACCGCAGTGGCCTACCATGACCAGCACCGCCTGTCGGAGAGGCTGTGTGGCGACGTGAGAACTGCGGGACAAGCTGCTTTATCTCAAGAAGATCGAGCGTGAGGAATGTGACGAGAAGAAGAAAGGCTACGCCAAGGTGGACATCACGAACCGGATCTTCCCTGATACCAATCTGAAATGTGAAAAGGGAGCGATCCAGCAGGAGACGCTCGTGGACAACAAGCTTACGCCCCCGCTCAGTCCGGGGGGGCAGGCCTCTGCCTCAGCCTCCTTTCGAAAAGCCTGCGAAATGAAGACGCTTCGACACATCGCCGTCTGGCTCATCATCATGGGTGCCACATCGTGCTCACCGGCCCCGCCCGCTCCCGGTAGCGGGCCGCATCAGGTGACTGGAATTCTCCTTCTCACCAAGGAACACAAGACGCTCCTAAAGGATACGAACCCCACGACAGCCAAGGTGGGAGACGTCATTCCGTTTCGGGTCGTCGCCAGCTGGGCGATCCCTTATGTCGACGATGTAACGGACAAGACGAAATTCACCGTGGACCCGCCGGAACGGGGCAAGGTGGACGCCGCCGGTTTGTTCACGGCGCTCGCCCCCGGGAAAATTGTCATTCACGCAGAAGTGAAGGTCGCTCGCCATCTGGACTCCGACAAGGTACTTGGCCTTGATGAGCCAACGAAGGCCGGAACGGCGACAACTCGCACCAATTCCGTCGAACTCGCCATCACCGAGAAATAGCCCCATGCCCCCTCACTTGGCCTCGGCACCTCCAAGTGGGTGGCCTGTCCCTCTTCAACGGCACCACTACCAGAGAGAGAACGTCAGACTCCGGCACGACATTGGCACAGCGAACTCGCTCCTCATTTATTTCAATACTGTCGTCATGGTGGCCTCGATCATTTGACGCACCCCTCCAAGTCTACATGCCCTACCACCCTGGCAATCCAAGCCAGAATCCCAAGCGGAGTGATGGAACAATGAGCAAGCCTAAACGTGCGGTCTCCCAAATGAGCCATTTTGGGAAGTTTGTCGCTGTGGCTTTCTTCGTGCTGACACTGCTTATTGGATGCAGCGAGAAAGATTCTCAGTCCACAGCAGTGGCGCAGGACTCGGGGGCGAACTCGTCAGCTGATGTGCAGCAGGAGACCATTCGGGATCAGTCCGATAAGTCGATCACGTGGCCAAAAGCGGTTCCCGGCAGGGGAAGTTCGCCAGAACAAAAGTTGCATGGCCACTGGGTTATTATTTCGATGGTGGCCATCAACGAGCCCGGCCAGAATACGTTTGTTATCGATGAACCGTGGCCAGTGGATGAGGCGTATCACGTCTACATCGACACCAAGGGTGGGAAGAATAAGATACTGGAGGTTCCGGACAGGGGGCCTAGTAACGAGTCCCGCTTTTCGGTCGTTTCTCAAAATGCAGAAACGGGCGACATAAAGATTGAGTGGTGGTACGTGAAGCACGAGGAATTGTCGGCGAGGGAAAGGGGGACAGCCACGAGGGAAGGCACCGTGAAAGACGACGGGACCTGCTCATTCAAAGAGGTTATACTCGGCACTCTTTGGACTTTTACGCTACGTCGCATTGGGGAGGAAACGTCGCCGTAATGATGTTCTCCCCATTTCTGGATCCATCCGGGATGTTAGGTTTTTTTACTTTGGCATCACCAGAAAGGGTGGGTTTTTCAGATGGGAAAGAAGCATTTCACAGAAGAGCAGATTGCGTTCGCGCTACGGCAGGCTGAGTCGGGCACTTCGGTGGCCGAGATCATCCGCAAGCTCGGGATCAGCGAGCAGACCTTCTATCGATGGAAGAAGCGGTTCGCAGGGCTCGGCGTAGCCGAAGTGCGACGGCTTCGAATCATTGAGGAGGAGAACCGAAAGCTCAAGCAACTGGTGGATGGCTTGTGAACAAGAAGCTCGCATATCGCTAGTCGATAACCATAGCCGCGAGAGCATGGCCATCGAGTTCGGTCAGCGATTGACTGGAGACGATGTTGTGCGGGTCTTGGAGGGAGTGGCTTCACAGCGTGGCAAGCCGCAGACGATTCGGGTCGACAACGGACCGGAGTTCATCTCGAGGAGTTTGGATCTATGGGCCTCCTTCAATGGCGTGAAGCTTGACTTCAGCAGGCCAGGAAAGCCCACGGATAATGCGTTCATCGAGTCGTTCAATGGTCGGCTTCGTGTCGAGTGCTTGAACCAGCACTGGTTCTTGTCGCTCGACGAGGCACGGGCCGTGACAGAAGCTTGGAGGGACGATTGCAATCGCGTTCGTCCGCATGGTGCTTTGGGCAACCGAACACCGTCGGAGTTCGCGCGGCCGGTAGATGGGCATGCCCATCTACCGGCCCTGCATGGCTAACAACCCCGCTGGTACCAAGTTGGGGGCAGCGTCAAACCTTCAGATCAATCTGGCTGAGGTGTCCCATCACAATTACCAGGTCTTCCAGTACCAGGTCTTCCAGCCTGATGAGGGCCGCAACGGGACGAGCCTTGAGGAGTTTGCCCTAGTGGAGCGAGCAGATTGCCGGCAAAGCCGTCTGGAAGCCTTGGCGGTGCCGTCGCCGAGGGGCAGATACCTCTGATCGGCCCGTATCAGCTTGCCGAACAATCCAACACTGCCTAAGATACGCCACCGTTAGGGGAGTCGCTAAGAGCCTTTCGGGGTGGCATCATCCGTCCAGTGGCTGGCTGGATATGGCTTGCCGATTGAACGGGTGATTGTTGCCGAGACAGCGAGATAGTGAGGCGGCGGCATTTTTTCAGCACCACATCTACAAGGAGTGAAGCGATGATCGACGGCTTTTGTTTGGTTGGGGCGGCGATGCCCGACCTGTCAGTGTTCCAATACAACGCGGTGGACAACATCTTTTCGATGACGGTCGCGACGATGGGCGCGGCCGCCCTGTTCTTGTACATGTCCCGGGCGCACGTCGATCCGGAATACCGGCCGGCTCTGCTGGTGTCGGGCCTGGTGGTTTCGATTGCCTGCTACCACTACTTCATGATTCGCCACAGCTGGCACGACGCCTACTCGCTGGTGGATGGTGGGTATAAGGGCACCGGCGCCGCCTTCAACGACTTCTATCGGTATGCCGACTGGATCCTGACGGTGCCGCTGCTGATGGTCGAACTCGTGTCCGTCCTCAGGCTGCCGGCGGCCAAGGCAACGAGTCTGCTGACACGGCTTGTGATCGCGGCGGCCTTGATGATCGCGCTCGGCTATCCGGGCGAGGTGATTGCCGACCCGGCGAGGTGGTCCGAGAGGGTGATTTGGGGCGGGCTCTCGTCGATTCCATTCTTCTACATCCTCTATGTGCTCTGGACGGAACTGACGAAGTCGCTCGACAGCCAGCCGCCTGCGGCTCGCAAACTCCTCGAGGTCGCCCGGCTGGTGATTCTGATCACATGGGCGGTCTACCCGATCGCCTATGCACTTGGCGGCACGCCCGATGCCCTGGCGGCGAAGGCCGGGACCGCGAATGCCGCCAGTGGGGTCGTTGGTGCCAATGGTGTC
This sequence comes from uncultured Candidatus Kuenenia sp., assembly GCA_964581055.1. Taxonomy (GTDB): domain Bacteria; phylum Planctomycetota; class Planctomycetia; order Pirellulales; family UBA1268; genus CAMCQY01. The sequence continues at coordinate 6,898 of CAZOMJ010000031.1, read as the reverse complement.
GTCGGCCTGCAGATTGGATACGCGATCGCCGACATGACTGCCAAAGCGGGCTTCGGCGTGCTGATCTACCTCATCGCCAAGGCCAAGAGCACGAAGACAGCGTCGGCTGAGGCGTATGCCACCGCCTGAGCGGCGGGACCCTCTGCGAAAGAACAGTGTTTCCATGCACGCGGCCTCGGTAATCTTGCTCTGTTGGGCTATTATCGGGGCCGCGTTCTTTTTTTCTCAGGCCATGGCCGGCGTCACAGCTGGCGTTTTGGCGGTTCTCGTCGCGTTGATCGGCCTGCCGCACGGCGCGGCCGACCATCGCTTTGCCCGGCCACGGCTCGAACCGGTTCTGGGGATGTTCTGGCTGCCGGTGTTTCTAGCCGGGTATCTGGCGGTTGCGGTGCTGGTCGTGTGCGCCTGGTTCGTGGCGCCGGCCGCCACGATTGTGGTATTTTTCCTGGCTTCCGCCTGGCACTTCGGCCAGGAAGAGCCGCGGCTCCGGGTCGGCCCGCGGCGTCTGAGGCCAGTGTTCAGATTCGCACGCGGAGGGCTCGTGATCTGGACGCCGTTGGTGTTTCACGCCACTGACGTCGCCGCGATCCTCGGTCTGGCTGCGCCGGTGGGCTCGGGCCTCGCCATCCAGAATGCCACCGGTCTGCTGACGGCTTGCTCGTGGATCATGCTGCTGTTCGCGGCGGCCGCCTGGACTCTCCAGGGCCTGGCGGCCAGCAGACGCACCGGGCAGAGGCGGCGGGTCTTGCTCGCCGACAACGCGTTGGTCGCGTCACTGGTGGTGCTCTTCGCCGTCGCGAGCCCGCTCGTGAGCTTCCCGGTCTATTTTTGTGGCTGGCATTCGGCGCGGGGCCTTGAGCGACTCCGTCGTGAACTTGGAGAGAGCTGGCCGGAACTAGTCCGAAGCCTCGCGCCCTTGACCGTGGGGGCGATCGCTCTGGTCGGGCTGGCCGCGTGGCTCGTGCTCGGCGGGGCGGGCTGGAATGGCACGCTCATTCGGGCGACCTTTGTCGGCTTGAGTGCCGTGGCCGTGCCGCATCTGCTCCTGCACGGCGTCGCCCCGCTGTGCGAGGCGCCCGGCCAGCGGCGGACGCAGTCGCTGCACTTTGAAGCCCCGCACGACCTTGGGAAGCCCCGCATGACCTTGGGGAGTCCCGTATGACATCGGTCCCGGAGTACGACTACGGAATCGTGGGCGGTGGTCTTCAAGGCTGTCTCTTGGCCCATGCGCTGGCCTGGCACAGGCCGGAAGCGACCGTTTTACTCCTCGAACAGGCCGACGAGTTGTGTGGCAATCACACCTGGTCGTTTCACGAGACAGACGTCGCCGAGCAGGCGAGAAGCTGGTTCGACCCGCTGGTCGCCCACCGTTGGCCCGGCTATCGCGTCAGGTTTCCGACGCTGTCGCGGCGGGTGAACATCGCCTACGCCACGATCACGTCCGACCGCCTCCGCGAGGCAACGCTGTCGCTGGCAGGTGGAGCGGGGGCGCGGGCTCGCCCGGGCCAACTCGTCGTTCGCACAGGCGAGTCGTGCGAAATCCTCTCGCCGACCGCCGTGAGACTCGGCGGGACTGCCGACATTTCGTGCCGCGCGGTCCTCGACTGTCGCGGCCGGGCGGTGGCAGGGTCGCCGGGCGGAGCGGGCTATCAGTCCTTCATCGGACATGAGTATGAGACTGCTCGGTGCTGGCCCGCATCGGAACCGACGGTCATGGATGTTCCGGCTGAGCAGGCCGCGGGCTTCGAGTTTCTCTACGAACTCCCGCTTGGTCCTGATCGCGTGCTGCTTGAGTACACCCGGTTCCATGAGGAGCCGGCCTGTGACGAATCGCGGGCCGCCTCGCTGATCTCGGCTCGGCTGGCCGAGGCTGGCGCGGGATCGGCAAAACTGATCCGAACCGAGCAAGGGTGTCTCCCGATGCCCTATGCAGCCGCAGCCAGCCGCGAGGGGCCGTCACCGGCCGGCGGCTATGCCGGAGGCTGGTACCACGCCGCCACGGGATACTCGATGCCGCTGGCCGTTCGCTTCGCGGAACTCGTCGCCCGGGCCTGCCCAGACCGGGTCGCCGCGGAGGTCGCCTCCGCGGCCGCGGAGGACCGGCTGCGGCGAGGATTCGCCCGCTTCCTGAACCGGCTGCTCTTTTGCCTGGTCAGGCCCGCAGACCGCTGGAAGATCTTCCGCCGGTTCTACCGTGTCCTGCCAGAAGAGCGAATCGCCAGGTTTTACGCCCATCGCTTCACGTTCACTGATGCGGCTCGGATACTGATCGGCTGGCCGCCCATCGGCCTGGCGCCTATCCGTTTCGCCAGGTCGTTCGTCTCACTTCCGGGGCCGGTGCCGACATGACTCCCAATCTCCTCGGCTTCGCGGGCGCAACGCACCAGACCGCCCGCACGCGGCACGGCTGGTCCAAGGCCCTTCAACTCTCCCCCGACCTCTATCCCGGCGTGGGAGGCAAACGGCTGCGGGCCACCCTGCTCGAGCGGGCCTACGAGTTCGCCGGCGGCCGGTGCGTTGCTCCCGCGCTGATCGTCGATGCGGTCGAGATGCTGCACGCCGGGTCGCTCGTGATCGACGACTTCGAAGACAACTCGCTCACCCGCCGCGGCCAGCCGGCGCTCCATCAGGTGATCGGGCCGGCCCGGGCCGTCAACGCAGGCAACTGGATGTATTTCCGCGCTCTAGAACTGGCGGCAGCCGCCTTGGACGATCCCGCCCGGTCAGCGGCGCTCGTGGGCAGGTTGATCGCGGTGGCACGGCAGTGTCACGAGGGTCAGGCGATCGATCTGTCCATGCGGATCGACGAGGTCACGCCACGGCAGGCCCAGGTCACGGCGCTGGCGATCTCGCGGTGGAAGACCGGCCGCCTTGCGTCACTGGCCGCGTGGTGTGGGGCCCACGCCGCTGCGGGAGACCAGCAGACGCTGCAGGCCGTGGCCGCCTTCGGCTGCCGGCTGGGCATCTGTCTGCAGATGAAAAACGACCTCGACGAACTCTGCGAGCTGCTCGGCGGATCGGATCGGTGCGACGATCTCCGCAACCGCCGCGTCACCTGGCCCTGGGCCTGGGCGGCGAGCGAGCTGTCGGCCCGGCAGTTCACAGCCTGGCAACGCCGGCTTCGGCAATCGGATGAGCAGCGTGCAAAGTTCCGTCCGCTCGCCAAGGATCTGCTCGACGTGACCCATCGCCGGGCGGCGGCTGCGATCAACGCCCGGCTCGACCGGGCAATCGACAGGCTTACCGCCGCGACGGGCGGTGCCCGTGAAGCCGGCCCGCTGGCCGCGATCTGCGACACCCTACGGATCGCCAGCGTGCCGACGAAAGCCGAGGCTCTTCCGTGAACATGGCGACCGCCGCAGTGTCGCGTCCGCCTCGGTCAGGCATCAGCCCGCAGCGGCGGGCGGCCGTGATCGGCAGCGGCTTTGGTGGCCTCGCCGCCGCCATCCGTCTGCAGTCGATGGGCTTCGAAACGGTCTGCTACGAGGCCCACGACCAGGCGGGAGGCCGGGCTGCCGTCTACGAGGATGGCGGCTACATCTTCGATGCCGGGCCGACCGTGATCACCGCCCCACACTGCCTGGAGGAACTCTTCGAGCTCTCGGGCAGGCGGATGGCCGACTACGTCCGCCTGTTGCCGGTGACCCCGCTCTATCGGCTCATGTGGAGCGACGGCGTGACCTTCGATTACGTCGCTGACGAGGCGGGGTTGATCGAACAGGTCCGGCGTGTGAACCCCGCCGACGTGGAGGGCTACCGTCGCTTCGCCGACTATTCACGGCAGGTGTTCGCCAAGGGATACCAGGAGCTCGGCGCCGTCCCCTTCCTCCACTTCACCGACATGATCCGAGCCGCCCCGCAGTTGGCGCGGCTGCGGGCCGACCGGAGCGTCTACGCGACCGTTTCACGATTTGTCAAAGACGAGCACCTTCGGGAGGCGTTCAGCTTTCACCCCCTGCTCGTCGGTGGGAATCCGCTGGAGACGAGCTCCATCTACACGCTGATCCACTGGATCGAGCGGAAGTGGGGCGTGTTCTTTCCCGAGGGGGGAACCGGGGCGCTCGTCCGCGGCCTCGTGCGGCTCTTCCAGGATCTCGGCGGTACGCTCCGACTCGAAGCTCCGGTCGATCGAGTCACGCTCGAGACCGCCGGCGACGCGACCAGGCACGTCGTCCACGCCGCCGGAGGGCCGCCGGAGGCGTTCGATGCAGTCGTCTCAAACGCCGACGTCCACCATACCTACGCCCAGCTCTACCGTGGGGTCGCCGCGGCCGGCCGCCGGCAGCGGCGGCTGGAGCGAATGACCTGGTCAATGTCATTGTTTGTGCTGTACTTCGGCACCAACCGTCGGTATCCGAACCTGGCCCACCACACGATCCTGTTCGCACAGCGGTTTCAGGGGCTCTTACGGGACATCTTCCACGGCCATAGCCTGCCCGCGGACTTCAGCCTGTATCTCCACGCCCCCACGATCACCGACCCGAGCATGGCCCCGGCTGGAGGTGAGTCGTTCTACGTGCTCAGCCCCGTGCCGCACCTGGGCAACGCGGCGATCGACTGGGATGCGGTGGCCACCGGCTACGGCGACGCCATCCTCGAGTCGCTCGAGCAGCACCTCCCGGGGTTACGAAATGCCATCGTGACTCGTCGGCACTCCACACCCGTCGACTTCGCGGGGAGGTTCAACGCCCATCACGGATCTGCCTTCTCGGTCGCGCCGACGCTCACCCAGAGTGCCTACTTCCGCCCCCACAACCGCGACCCGGACATCCCCGGGCTCTACCTGGTCGGGGCGGGCACCCATCCGGGAGCCGGAGTGCCTGGCGTCGTCAACTCTGCCAAGGCCACCTGCGACACGATCGCGGCCGATTTCCATGTCGTCGCCAGTTAGCAGCCCGACAGCGGGGGAATCGATCCGGCGGCACAGCCGCTCGTTCTCGTTTGCAAGCCGGCTGCTGCCCGCCGGCAAACGGGCCGACGTCGAGCGTCTCTATGCCTGGTGTCGGTGGTGCGACGACGGCGTCGATACCGCCGCCTCGCCGCAGCAGGCGGTGGAGTTCGTCGAACGGGCCACGGAGGACGTCCGCCGGATCGCCGGCGGAAAAAGCCCGGTCGCCGCCGAGAGCCTCTGGCTGGCGGAGCTCGTCGGCCGGCACGGTCTGCCACTCGAGGCGGCCCTGGCCCTGCTCGATGGGATGCGGTCGGACCTCACAGCGGCTGCCGGCTTTCTCGAGGCAGATCTCCTGCGGTATTGCTTTCGGGTCGCAGGGGCTGTCGGCGTGCTCTTGTGTCCGATCCTTGGCCTCGCGGATCGCCGCCTTCTCCCTCACGCCGCGGCGCTCGGCATGGGCATGCAACTGACCAACATCGCCCGCGATGTCGCGGAAGACTGGCATCGGTCTCGCTGCTACCTGCCGCTTGAATGGACCGACGGGCTGCGGCCCGGCGGCGGGCCGCCCGACCCACGGCAGGTACGGCGGGGTGTGCAGACGATCCTCGAAGTCGCCGACGGCTACTACGCAGCCGGGGAGGAGGGCATCAGCGGGCTCGATACCGATTCCCGTCTGGCTGTCCGGGCGGCGGCGAGAATCTATGGCGCGATCGGGACTAAGATCAGAAGGCGAGGCTTCGAGGTGCTCGACGAACGGGCCCGGGTATCGACGCTCGAGAAGCTCAGGATCTTCGCCGGCGCGATGCTCGCCCCTGCCGGCGGCAGCCGGCCGATGCAGCTTGATGACTCGGCCCGGCGAGCCCTCGCCGCGGCAGAACGACTGCTCGCGGAGTGTGGAATGTCGGTTCAGGGTTAAGATTTTCAAAGCTCGATAAACAAACGTGGAGTCTTGTCATGAAGTGGGATGCCTGGAGCGTTGTGTTCACCGGTCTTTCGCTGACGAGCGTGACGTCGGTCGTTCTGTTTCTTCTGGTCGCAATCAATCCAAAAGACGCCGCGTACGGCTCGAAGCCGCTGGCCTACGCCGCCGGCGCGGCCATCTTGGCTTTGGCCTTCAATCGGGCTTCGGCATGGGCGTCCCGCCGGGCTGAGCGGCTCGTTCCGTGAATCGGCAGCACGGGGCGAGCATCGAAAAAGCTCGTGGATCGTCTCCGGGGAGGCGACCATGAGTCCGCCGTCCTATCCGTCCTATCCGTCCTTCCGCCCCTGACGACCGTCAGCACCGACCATGGCTGCTGTGTCCCGCTTGTGCTCGATCGCGGCAAAGCAGGCGAACACCCCGAGCACGGCCAGTCCGTAGAGCATCGCGATCAGGGCCAGCGCGACGTCGTAGGGTTTGGGCGTTGAGAGGGAGACCCGCAGGAGGACTGTCGAGATCACAAAGCCGGCATTGCGAAAAACGTGTTCGTATCGGTCGTAGTAGGCCAGCGATACGATCAGCAGGAAGACGTCGGTGAAGATCATGTATTCGAAGAATCGGGGGAAGAAGAAGAGATCGACATCGACCGGCGGCGGTGCCAGCACCACTGGCAACCGCTCGACCAGCCCGGCCCAACTGGCCAGATTGACCAACGCCAGGGTGACCAGCACGATCAGCAGCAACACGGCCACGGCCTTCTTGAGTTGGATGAAGCCCCCCAGTTCGCGATGCGGGGGCATCTTCGGCGTCACGTGCCGCAGCAGGTTAAAGCCGGTCACAATCAGGAACATCAAGACGGCCCCTGCCATGTCGAACAGGACGGCCTGGACCGCGGCGGGCTCCGCCAGCCAGTTTTCCAGGTCGTGGAAACCGCCGATGTCCTTGAACACTCCGCGGACGACGATCAGCGAAATGATCTGATATTGCTTGGCGACCTCTCCGGTATGCGAAGCGGCCAGGGCGAACACCAGGAGCATCACCTCGTAGAACAGGATCACGCTGAACGGCGTGTAGACGGCATGGAGCGG
>CAZOMJ010000030.1:0-5450 GCA_964581055.1 uncultured Candidatus Kuenenia sp. | reverse complement strand
CGATTGATAGGCGTCGTGCGACGCACGCGAGTCGAACACGATCACCAGCGCCACGTCGTAGTCGCGGTCGTTCACCTGCCGGTCGTAGTCTGCACAGGTGCCGACGGCGAAGGCCCGTGTGCCGGGATGCCCCGTGAGGTGTTCGCGGCAGCCGGCGACCAGTTTCGCGGCTGCGGCCGGGCCGCGGTCCTTGAGCGTGAAATACACCGAATGGGCGAGCATCATCGGGATCTTCCCCGGGGTGGCTATGACTGCGCGGTGGCAGCAGCGGCCTGCGTGGTGCTTGTGGCATCGTTGCCGCTGCGGGGCGTCGCCGGGCCGATGATCTCGACGACCTCGGTATCGTCGAGCATCTCGCGGCACTCCAGTTCACTCGCAAGGCGGTCGAGTTTGCCGCGTTGTTCGGAGAGCAAGGCGGCGGCACGGACGGCCGCTTCTGCCAAGAGTCGCGACACTTCCTCGTCGATGATCTGGGCTGTGTGTTCGCCGTATTCACGCTGCTCGTAGACGTCGCGACCGAGGAAGGGATGCTCGTTGGAACCGTGGCAGGCCACCGGCCCCACCCGTTCGCTCATGCCCCAGTGCGACACCATCTTGCGGGCGATCCGGGTGGCCTGCTGAAGATCGTTTTCTGCGCCCGCCGAATACTCCCCGAAAACGAGCTTCTCTGCGGCACGGCCGGCCAGGATGAAGGCCAGGCGGTTGTTGAGGTCGGACTCGCCGATGTTCATGCGGTCCTCCTCGGGCACAAGCTGTGTCACGCCCAGGGCCCGCCCACGCGGGATGATCGTCACCTTGTGGAGCTTGTCGACGCCCGGAAGCAGCCAGGCTGCCAGGGCGTGGCCAGCCTCGTGGTAGGCCGTCATCTTCTTCTCGCGGCCCGTGAGCAGCTCTTCCCGCTTCGGCCCCATCAGCACCTTGTCGCGGGCATAGTCGAAGTCGGAGGAGTCGACGGCATCCTTGTCGTGCCGCGTGGCCCAGAGGGCGGCTTCGTTGACGAGGTTGCGGATGTCGGCGCCGGTGAGGCCGACGGTGCCGTTCGCCTGCCGTTCAAGGTCCACGTCGGGGGCGAGGGGTACGTTCCGCGTGTGCACTTTGAAGAGCGCGAGGCGGGCCTTCTGGTTGGGACGGTCGACCGTCACGTGGCGGTCGAAACGGCCCGGCCGCAGGAGGGCGGGGTCGAGCACGTCGGGCCGGTTGGTGGCGGCGAGCACGATCACCGATTCCGACGGGCTGAAGCCGTCCATCTCGCTGAGGATCTGGTTGAGCGTCTGCTCGCGTTCGTCGTGGCCGCCACCGAGGCCTGCGCCGCGAACGCGGCCGACCGCGTCGATCTCATCGATGAAGAGGATCGCCGGCGAGGCATCCTTGGCCGTCTTGAAAAGGTCGCGAACCCGCGACGCCCCGACGCCCACGAACATCTGGATGAACTCGCTGCCCGAGATCGAGAAAAAGGGCACGCCCGCTTCACCGGCCACGGCTCTCGCGAGCAGCGTCTTGCCGGTGCCCGGCGGACCCATCAGCAGCACGCCCTTGGGCACTCGGCCACCGAGCCGCTGAAACTTCTTCGGGTCTTTGAGGAACTCGACGATCTCCTGGAGGTCGGCCTTCACCTGCTCGAGCCCCGCCACGTCGGCGAAGGTCACCTGCTTGTCGCCGGCGCCGTAGCGCTTGGCGGGCGACTTCGAGAAGCTTCCGAGAAAGCCGGAGTTGCCGAGCGGATCGCGGGCCCGCCGGAGCGTCATCCAGAAGCCAGCCATCAACAGCAGGGGCACGAGCATGTAGAGCCCAAGCAGGAAGCCGGTGCCGTCGCTCGGTTGCCGGACCGTGGTGCGGACTGAGTGGTCGAGGAGCAGTTGGTTGAGTCCCTCGCCGAGGTAGGCGGAGAGTTCGGTGCGGAAGGCCTTGCCCTTGCCACTTCCGACCGCGGGCTCGGCGGCGGGGGCCGTCCGGAACTCGCCAACGAGCGTGTTGCCCATGATCTCGACGCTGGCGACGTTGCCCGCCTTTACCTGGCGGACGAACTCGTCGTAGCTGACGGTGGCCGGTGCCGCGGCCTGTTCGCGGGCAAACACGGTCACGAGAGCGAGGGCGCCCAGAATCAGCATGATGATCACCGGCACGTTCAGTGGCGGACCGAAGATCGACGACGGGTTCGTGGGACCCTTATTCGCGGGACCTTTGGGGGCCGGAGCGGTAGTCATCAAGGGGGACTCGTTGGGGGGCCGCAGGAGGGCGGAGGGAATTCAAAGGGTCCTATAGTGTAGTCTACGGACATGGTCGGGCCACGGCCTCGTCCGCGCTCGCTGGAAACAGCTTCGTCGGGCGGGCGGCATCACGATCCGTACGGAGTGGCGGTTGCACGATGGCAGACACGCGGCCCGTTGAAACACCTGTGAAACGTGGCGTCGTGGCGATTGCCAGGCAGGGTGAGCTGTTTCTTGCGATCCGTCGGGGAGAACGGGTCGCCGCCCCCGGTCGGCTCTGTTTTCCGGGGGGGCATATCGAACCCGGCGAGCAAGAGCACGAAGCTGTCGTGAGGGAGTGCCAGGAGGAACTGGCCGCGGTGGTGCAGCCGCGCGAGTGCGTGTGGCGAAACGTGACATCGTGGGGCACGTCGCTGGCCTGGTGGACCGTGGAGGTGTCGGGTGGATCGGAGCTCGTGCCGCATCCCATCGAGGTCGCGGAGATTCTCTGGCTCTCGGCGGAGGAGATGATCCGCGAGCCGACGCTGCTCGAAGGCAACCGCACGTTTCTGGAGGCTGTGCTGAGCGGCGATGTGCGGCTGTAGGTCGCGAGTTGCTCGGTCCCTGGTCGCGGCGCTACTCGCTGTCCTTGCCGAGGATGATGCCCTGGGGCTGCTGCGGTGGCGGAAGGAGGGGCGGGTTGGCGGCGGCGTCGAGCATCGCGCGGAAGCGGTTGGGTTGTGGAGCCGCCGAGGCTTGGGTGGCGGTGCTTGGCATCGTTGGTCGTGAGACCGCGAGATCACGGCGGCCGGTCGCCGCGTTCAGCCATTGTTCGAGCGAGGCCCGTTCCGTGGTCGTCAGCGGCACCATGGCGAGGCTGGTGCCGGTTGAGGAGACGGGATGTCGGGCGCTGATCGTGGTGAGGAACGGCGTGGCATTGCCTTCCTTGCCGATCACGCGAAAGAGGGTCTCGATGTTGGCGAGCGTGACGCCACGATCGATCCGGCCGGAGACATCACCGCGGTTGAAGTGGGGGGCATGCCCCGCGGGGCCGCCGTGGCATGCGCCCGCGGCGCACTTGTTGAGAAGGAGCGGCTGCACGTGCTTCGTGAACCGGGCCATGAGATGGGGCGGCACGTCCGCGGCGGGCAGGAGCGACGGCGTACTGACGAGGAAAACCACCGTGACGATGCCCCGGCAGGCAGCCTGGAGCAGACGGCGGGAAGGCCGGCATGCGTGGGCAGCGGTCAGCCGGTGGGGACGTGGCATTGGAATCATCCATTCGCGATGCGTGGCGGCAGTTGCCGCCGCCGGGCTGGGAGCGTAGGCGTGCGGGGAATCGGCAGCAAGATGGGCTGGATGCCGCTGTCACGAGCCGCTACAAAACTCTGGTCAATTCGGCTAGTCAACGCAGATCCCCACCCTTCTATTTTTTGGAGACGATACGCGATGGAGCGGACTTTCGTGATGTTCAAGCCTGACTGCCTGGAACGCGGCCTGCTGGGCCGGATGGTGAGTCGCTTCGAGGAGAAGGGGCTGCGGCTTCTGGCGATGAAGATGCTCCGCGTGACGCCGGCGCTTGCGAAGCAGCACTATGCCGAGCACGTCGAGAAGCCCTTCTATCCGAATCTCGAGGAGTTCATCACGGCGTCGCCGGTGGTGGCGACGATTTTTCAAGGTCCCGAGGTGATCCGGGTGGTTCGCGACATGCTCGGGGCGACGAGCGGGCTGAAGGCTGCCCCCGGCACGATTCGTGGCGACTTCTCATCGAGCCGACAGATGAATCTCGTGCACGCGTCCGATTCGCCCGAGTCGGCGGCGCGGGAGATCGCGATCTATTTCAAATCCGACGAGATCCTGACGTGGGATGCGACCCTCGGCTGCTGGCTGCAGGCGCCGGGCGAGTGACTCGCGCCAGGGGTTGTTCTTACGCATCCAAGCCCGCAGCGCAAGCAAGGGACATGCTGGGGCCTGTGCGGACCGATTTCAGCAGGCTCGGGCAGTGCTCGTCGCTATTTCCGCAGCACACCAGCGGGGGTGTCGGCTGCGAGTCGTTCGATCATGTCGCGGCAGGCGCGGTCTACGGCGGTCTGCCATTGGCCGGCGTTGAGCCCGGCGTTCATCTCTGGTCGTGCGTGGGCGAAGATGACGTCGCGGGCGCTGACGACGAGCGCCCCGAGGCCGTCAGGGTGGAAGGCCCCGCGGACGTCCGCGGCCCGGCCACCCTGTTTGCCGAAGCCGGGCACGAGGATCCAGGTGTGGGGCATGGCGGCCCGCAGTTCGTCGAGTTGGCGGGGCCAGGTGGCGCCGACTACGGCGCCGACGGCGCCGTAGGTTTGGCCCGCTGACGTGCCTGCGGCCAGTTGTTCGACGCCGTTGGCGACGTGCTTGTAAAGAGCGAGGCCATCGCACTGAAGATCCTGGAAATCCTTGCTGCCGGGATTCGAGGTCTTCACGAGCACGAAGATGCCGGCGTTGCGTTCGGCAGCCAACTTCACGAAGGGCTCGATAGAGTCGAGGCCGAGGTAGGGGTTGACGGTGAGGGCGTCGGCGCCCCAGCAGCCGGCGAGCCAGCCTTCGGCGTAGGCTTCGGCGGTCGAGCCGATGTCACCGCGTTTGCCGTCGGCGAGGACGAGAAGGCCCTTGGATCGCGCGTGAAGGATCACTTCTGCGAGGGCGGTCATACCGTGGGGGCCGAGCATCTCGAAGCAGGCGAGTTGCGGCTTGACGATTGGCACCAGTGGCGCGACGACGTCGATCACCTGGCAGCAGAACCTGGCGTAGATCGCGGCGAGATCCTTGGGATCGAAGGCGGTATCAGCGCCGAGGATGGGCGGCAGTTGGTCGCGGCGCGGGTCGAGGCCGATGCAGGCGGCTGAGCGGCGGCCCTTGATGGAGGTGGTGAGGCGGGAGGAGAAGGGGAGAGATGCCGATGGGGCCGTGTTCATGGCGGGTTTGGTGGCGTTGGGGGTGGTGTGGTGGGTGGCTTTGGGGCGGTTTGAAGCCGTGTTGAACCAGTCATAGGATTGTGCCATAGTGTGGGGGTCGCGAGAGATCAATGCGAGAGCGTTGCTTGTCGTGCGGCAGATTCGGGGCGTGGCGCAGTTTGGCTAGCGCGCTTGACTGGGGGTCAAGAGGTCGCAGGTTCAAGTCCTGTCGCCCCGACTTGCCTTGTATAACCGTCCGGTCTCGGATGGTTGGCGAGGTGTTTGACGATCGGCCGGTGAGGGTTGCACGCCGCCCCGCGACGTGCGTCTCGATCCG
>CAZOMJ010000029.1:0-2505 GCA_964581055.1 uncultured Candidatus Kuenenia sp. | reverse complement strand
TCGCTCGGCTGGATCCGCCAGGACGACGAGACGGTCGTACAGGCGAAGCTCGACTTTGCGAACCGTGACTGGCGGCCCATCGCCGCGTATCGCTGGACCGAGCCCTTTGACCCAAATGGCGGCGGCACCGGCGACGCGCTCTATGCCACGCGGCAGAACTATCCGCCGTGGTTCGCGGGCCGGGTGCCGAGTTTCAACCGCATGCGGACGCTCCGCCGCGACCTCGATGGTGATGGCAGGCCGGAACTGCTGCTCGAGTTCACCTCGCTGCCACTCTTGCTCGTGCACGACGAGAAGCACGACCGCCTGCGGCCGCTCGCCTGTCTCGGCCTCATGCACCGCGATCTTTGGGCGGCAGGCAATACCGCGAGTGTCGAGCAGCTCCCGCCTGCCTGGGCCGAGGCGATCCGGCTTGCGGGCGGCGATCCGGCGGACGCCACCAAGCGCGTCAAATACGCCCACTACTCGTGGGCCGATGAAAACGGCGACGGCCTCATCGACGCCAAGGAACTGCGGCTCGGCGAAGCCCACCGCGATGCCAGTTCCGCCACGCAGCCCAACGGCGGCTTCTGCCTGCGGGTCGACGAGGCCTTGAATGCCTGGATCGGCAGCGGCAACACCGACAAGACCGGCATCTATCGCATCTTCAAACCCGAGCGCATCACCTCCTGCGGCGCTCCGGTCTGGCCGCTGCAAGCGGTCCTCGGTCCGATGACGGAGCGGAGCGGCGAGACGAAATCGCTGCTGCCCACCACCGATGGCGGCACCTTCGCCCTACTCGGCGGCCAAGGAGACGGCACGAAAAGCTCCAGTACCTACGACACCGCCGTGCACGGCTGGGGCTGGCCTTCGACCATGACCGACGGCATGGCGCTGCTGCGGCTCGATGCCGCCGGCAATCGCGTGTGGCGGAGTTCTTCCAAAGTCGCCCGCTGGCCGCATCCGCGCGGCCAGTTGCACGGCGCCTGGCATCTGGGCCGCGAACTGAAGGGCTGCGTGCCGGTGTTCGACTGGCTGGAACAGCCCTGCGAGTTCTGGACCACAGACGGCCTCTATGTCGGCGGCTTGTTCGATGGTCACGATCCCCACGACGGCCACGATCTGAGCCAGCCAGGTAGCAAGCCCGACCGCCTCTACACCTGGCACGGTATCAATGGAAAACGGATCGGCAGAAACAACTACGACCAGCACTCGCCGCTCGCCGCCGACGACTTTCGCACCGGAGGCGAGGCCGCCGAACTGCCCGACGGCAGCGTCGTCTTCCTCGGCCAAGGCGCGAACAACAATCCCTGCTACCGGATCACCGGCTGGGATGGCTGGGTGCGCCGGACTGGCGAAGTTCAAGTGAGCAAGCCCGCAGTCGCGGCCTCGGGCAAGGGCACGGGCCTCAAGGCCGAAGTGTTTGCGAACCTCGACCTCAGCGGCGGTCCCGCGGTCACCCGCACCGACGAACGGCTGTGGTTTGGCATCGACAAACCCTGGCCGAAAGACACGCCCGCGAAGGATTTCAGTATTCGCTGGACCGGGTTCCTCGAGCCACGTTTCACTGAAGACTACTGCCTCAGCATTTACGCCCGCGGCGAGTTTCGGCTCTGGGTGGATAACGCGGAGGTCCGCTGGGCCGAGCAGGACTATCCCCGCGACGTCGAGGTGCGAAAGGGACATTCCTTGCCGCTGCCGCTTCGCGCCGGACAGAAGGTGCCGATCCGCATCGAATACCGCGCGGTGCCGATGAGCCCGAAATCGCCGCACCCGGGGCCGTCATTCCACTTCAACTGGGAAAGCCTGAGTCAGCCCGTGGAACACGTCCCGACCTCGGCTCTCTATCCGCAGTGATGGGAAAAGCGGCAGCCCCTCAATGCGATCCTCGATAAAAGCCCCTCGCGGAAGCGAGGGGCTGACGCGATCCCTCACCGATCAACGACACCCATGAGCCGTTTCTTGCCCATCTGCGTTGCCGTTCCTCTTTTTCTGCTCTCGCTCGCCCACGCGGTAACCGCGGCGGAGGTCGTGCCCTACACGCTCGAACAACCGGGGCGGGTGTCGGCGGCGGTGTATGACGCTGACGGACGGCTCGTCCGCGAATTGCTCCACGCCGCGCCCCAAGACGCCGGCACGCACAGCCTCGTCTGGGACGGCCTCGATCGCGATGGCAACTCGCTGCCCGCCGGCGACTACACCTGGAAGCTCTTGCAGACGCCGGGGCTGAAGGCGACCTATCTCATGAGCCTCGGCTCGAACTACCCGCCCGGCGACGACTGGCGGACCGCCTGCGGGCCCGGCACGCACAATTCGCCGTTTGGCATCGCCGTGGATGAGACTGGGATCTATGTCTCGGCTCACACGACGGAAAACATCGAGACTTGCATGCTGAAGATGACGCCCGACGGCGCATCGCGGCTCTGGACCACGCTGCACCCGCGGCCATGGGATGGGGCACTGAGTCTGGCCGTCGATGGCGGTGAGGTCTTCATGCTCGGGCATGTGAAGACCACGGATGGCCGC
>CAZOMJ010000028.1:0-18204 GCA_964581055.1 uncultured Candidatus Kuenenia sp. | reverse complement strand
GCCTCGAACCAGAGCTTGAGCACGTCGGCTGTCGGAGGCGGGCTGTCGGCCATCACCCCCGCAAAGACCGCGGCCGGCGAGGCGGGCACATCGGCCAACGCACGGAGATTCGCGGTCCACGGATCATCGACCGCCGGCTTTGAGTCGCCGGCCACGGCGGCAGCCGGCGCCGGTGCCTCGACTGCCGGGGCTGCTGCCTCGACCGGCGTCGCTGCGGGCGACGGCTCGGCTGTGCTCGCGGGAGCGGTCGCAGAAGTCGCAGCAGTCATCTCCTCGGCGTCGTCGGCCGCCGTGTCATCGCCAAGCGTCTCGGCGGCGTGCTGTTTCTGTGTCTCCTCGGACACAGCCGCGACCTCGCCGGCACCTGGCGCCACCACCGGCTGCCCGCGGTTGCCACCGCGGCCGCTCATCACGATCGCAAGCCCGCCGAGCAGGGCGAGGCCCACGAGAAAACCGAGCCGCGTTTTCACGCCGCCCATGCCGCCCAGCCAGCCCTGTGCCGCCTTCGCCTGCGCGCGAATCTTCTCGACCGACACCCGCGGCCGGCCGATCGCATGGGCGAGCACCTGCTCGAGGTGCAACCGCTCGGCGCACTCGCGGCGGAGTGCGGCCGACGTGCGCAAGCCTGCCCGCAGCGTCTCGCATTCCTCGACGGAAAGCTCCTCGGGGCTCTTTTCCCGGATGAGCGTCAGCAGTTCCTCTTCGCTCATCATGCGATGCCTCCGGCAATGGCCCCGTCGAGGCACCGCTTCACCGCCTGCCGCGCCCGGTGCACGAGGAGCTTCACCGCCCCCTCGCTCCGCTTGAACCGCTCCGCGATCTCGCGCATCGAAAGATCGGCGTGGTAATACATGTCGAGCGACTGCCGGGCGCTCGGGCCCAGCCCCTGCAGGCAGTCGGGCAGCCGCGTGATCGCCTCGTCGTAGCGGCCGAAATCGCCGTCGGCGGCCGCGAGTTCCTCGATCTCGAGGCATAGTTCCGTCCAGGCGGTCTCCCGCCGACGACGGGCCTTGCGGACGTGCTCCCGCAAGACATTGCGGGCGACGCCCAGCAGCCAGGCCCGTAGGTCGCTCCGCGACTGATCCTTCTGCACGGCCTTGCCGGTGTAGACCCGCAGAAAAACCTCCTGCGCGAGATCCTCCACGTCGGCCCCACCGGTCAGCCGCGCCCGCAGGTAGCCGCAGATGATGCGTTCATGCCGTCGCACGAACGTCTCGAAGGCCGCATGGTCGCCACGCCGCGCCGCCTCGAGCAGCACGGCATCGTCCTGCGCCATCGCCGGGCCGACGCCCATGGGCGACTCGGTTTCCTCCGGCTCGGCCTGTTCCGTGTTGGTCGACATGTGTGTCAGGAAAACCCGAGTCTACGGCTGCGTCAGCCTGTCCGTGTTCGGCTGCGCCAGCCTATCTTTCAGCAGCGTGCCGGGAATGCCGAGTGATGGCTGCGGATCGGTCGTCACGGAGAGCCGAAACCGGCCCAGCACATGCTGCCGTTCGCGGTAGAGGTAGCGGGTCGCGAGCGTGAGCGAGGCATCGTTGCCCATACGAACGGGCTCCGCGAAAACCAGGATGGCTGCCAGCGGCTGATCCTTTGGATGCAGGTGCATGCCCCAGCCGGTCTCAGGCTTCTCGTCGATCATGCCCTCCGGGCCGAAACCGTTGAAGGCGTAGGTCGACGCGGCAGCCTTGAACGGCAGTTTCCGCGGCCGCCCTCCGCCCGCCGCCGGCACCAGCTCGGCCTCGACGCCGCTCAACACAAACGTGCCGTTGCCAGACCGCCCCGGACCGCCTGCCGGCAGCGAAGCGTCATAAATTGGCTCGATCCGCACCGCCGAGATGGCCGCCGCGTCGGTCCGCAACCGCCATGTCTGCACGTCGGTCGCCGGCGACGGTCCGCCGACGAGGATCGACCCGTCGTCGAGCCGCGTGAACGTCGAGCCGCCTTCTGATTTGAGATCGACGAAGTCGACGGGCTGCCACTTCGTGCCCGGATCCTCGATCGGCTCGATCGCATGCCACTCGACCAGGCTCTTGTCGTCGGTGGGCAGGTGGATCACCTCCACCCCAATCGTCTTGCCCACAAACCGGCCGATCGGCAGGAGAAATGGCGGCGGCACCTGCCCCGGCTTGCGTTCGGGTATGTCGGCCACCGCCACCGACTGGCCGTCGATGCGAACCTCGAAGCGGCTCGCCGACGTGCCGGGCGGACGCGTGACCGCGATCGCCAGATAGTTGTGATCGGGTGCCACGGTCCACGTGCGATCGAGTGAAAGCTCCGTGCCGGCCCCGATCACCTGCCGACGATACCCGGCGATCTCCGCGGACGCGGCAGGATCGACGGCGCTTTTGACGATGAGTGTTTCGGCCTCCCGCGCATCGAGGCTCCAGCCCTGCCACGCGGCAATCGTCTGGGGCAGCCGCCCTTGGACGACCGACTTGAGCTTTTCGGGGTCGAGCGACACGACCGGCTCGAGCCAGTCGACGAGGTCGCGGATGTCGTAGGGGTCGGCGCCCGGCGGCCGGCCGTCGTGGGCCATGTCAGCCACGAGCACGAGGCTCTTTTGGCCACCGTCGGGTCCGGCGAGGGAAAGACTGCCGGTGTCGGCGATCTCGGTCGAGCCGACAAGAAAGCCGCTCTGCCACAGCGGCTGTTCGCTGGCGGCGTTGGCATGAACGGATGCCCTCGCGCAGCCGCCGCTGCGGGCCAGTGCGTCGAGTGCCACCGACGAGCGGAAGGCCGTGACGATCTGCGGCAACGGAAAGACGAGGTCACACCGCGACTGCACGCCGAAGCCCCAGCCGAACGGCGTGGGCTTCGGATCGAGCGGCGCCCGCCTGGCCTCGAGCGGCGTTCCCTGCACACTGCGATCGGTCTGCCACGACCAGCCGCCGCCGAACTTGGCGTCGCGTTTCACGCTCGTCGGCGCGATCGTGGAGAGCGGCACCTCCTGCGGCATGAAAAACCGTCGCATCCTGATCTCGGGATTCGAGAGCCAGAGCGGATCAAGGCACCAGGCCGGCTGCACGAGGTGCTGCCACGACCGCGGATCGGCTGGATTACCCGTCGCTCGAAACCGCTCGAACGATGTCGTGGCGACGAGCCCGCCTGTGGTTTCCAGCCGCATGAGCCGGCTCGCGGCGTCGGGGGTGAGCATCGCGACCGTATCGAAGTAGGCGTCCCATCCGTCCCGCGCAGGCATCTGCAGTTCGGCGATGTCGTCGAAGGCGACCCGCTCTGTGCCTTGGTCGTGGAGGACGAGCACGCCGTGAGTGCTCCAGCGGAGCGACCGAAACGCAATCGTGCGGCCTTCGGCGAGGTGGATCGTCGCGGGCTTGGCCGGCCTGCCGTCGCGTGGCTTCCAGACGATGCGGCGAATGCAATCGACCGCGACCCGCAGGGTGGCCCGCTGCGGCTTCCCCGACACGTCGATGTCCACGAGGGGCTTCACGATGAGGTGCGGCGGCTGCCGCTCCCGCCAGTTCTCGGCGCCTGAGCGATACTCTTCCACGGTGCAGGGCAGCCGGTCGCCTCCGAAAAACTCGATGGAACTCGTCCCGGTCGAATCGCCCGCCCCAGCGTCGGCGGGAAGCCCGCCAGCGGGCGGCTCGGCCCGCAGCCAGCGAACCGGATTGGCAGGATCGAAAAGGGGCCTGCCGTTGAGCTTGGGCGCGGCGGTCGGGGCATGCCATTCGGCCAGCCGCCCACCCGCCGCGCGACTGCCATCCGCAAAACCGGCCGAATACAGCAGCGTGTCGGCCGCCGGGGCTACCGCCGCACCAACGGCGATTGCCGCGGCATGCACTGCCAGCAGGAGGGCACGGTGGGAGGCAGGCATGAGGGGCCGCGGACAGTCGTGGTGAGAAAACAGAGTTCGGCCTATGGAGGCATGGCCGCCAGTGCCTTTTGGTTACGGAGCGACACGTGAAAAGGGGACGCAGCTCATTTCAGCTCGAAATGAGCTGCGTCCCCTTTTCCGCTCGAAACCGCTGCGGCGTATCACCGACGATCATGCGAAACTGGCTGTTGAAATTCGAGAGGTTGTGAAACCCGCACTCCTGCGCGATCCGTGTAACAGTCAGGCTGGTCTCAGCCAGCATGCGACGGGCACGGCCCACACGGAGTTCATTGACGAACTGCGGCAACGTCTTGCCCATTTTCCGGCGAAAGTATCGGCTGAACGACCGCTCCGAGACGCCCGCCACTTCGGCCAACTCGTGCCGCCGCACCGGCTCCGCGAGTTGCTCGTGAATCCGCCGCAGCACGGGCGCGAGCCGATCGCGGTCATCCACGTCGAGTTTGGGCGAGTAGTCCGTCGAACAGATCGGGGAGCTGCGGCCTTTGCCCGCCAGCCCGTCGAGCACTGCGATCAGGCCCAGCAACCTCTGCAAGCCCCTGAGTTGCGGGAGTCTCCGCACATCCGCGGCCGATCTCTTCCTCGCGGCAGCGGAGAACGTCAGCCCCCGCGCCGACGCATTCAGGAGCGAGACCACCGCGGCCGTCTCGGGGATACCCCAAAACTCCCGGCCCAGAAACTCCGCGCGAAATTGCACGACGACCGCATCGACCCTGCGCGTGCGTTGGCCGCCGCTGGTGGCCCGCGTCGCGCCGCCCAAGCCATCGACATCCCAGAAGTGGGGCACGTTCGGGCCCAACAGCGTCAGGTCGCCCGGGTGAACCGGTGCGATCGAGTCGCCTACGATCCGCTGCCCGCTGCCCCGCAGCACGAGCGTGAGCTGATACTCGGGATGAAAATGCCAAGGCACGCCGAGCTTCTGCTCGCGGACCCGGACGCACCGAAATGACGCCTGCTCCGGCGAAACGACTCTATAGAGGCTTGCTTTCATCCGCCACGCTCGATCCAGCGGCTCGAGGTCTCCAGGGCTGCGGGCGATGCCGACGTGAGGCCGATGTGCCGGTCAGCTCCGCAGCCGCTTGGCGATTTCCTCCAGCGGCACACCCTTCGTCTCGGGCACCATCGTCAGCACCCAGACCAACTGCAGCACCATCATACCGCAGAAAAATGCGAACACCGCGCTCGGCGGGAAGAGCACGACCAGCGACGGAAAGACGGTCGTGAGAAGCGCCGCGATAATCCAGTGCGTCGCGCAGCCGATCGCCTGCCCGGTCGCCCGGAAGCGGTCTGGGAAAATCTCGGCAATGAACACCCAGATCACGGCCCCCTGCCCCACGGCGTGGGCGGCGATGAAGCCGAAGATGCAGGCCGGCACGATGGCCGTCTGGCCCGTCGCGAAGGCCCATGCACACAGTCCCAGCGACACGATATAGCCGAGCGAGCCGATCACCAGCAGCGTCTTCCGGCCGAGCCGGTCGATGAGCCAGAGCCCCACGAACGTGAAAATGAGGTTCGTGATTCCAATGCCGATCGACTGCAACAGCGCTGACTTCTCCCCGAGGCCCGCCATCTCGAAGATCCGCGGCGCGAAATAGAGGATGGCGTTGATTCCCGAAAACTGGTTGAAGAAGGCGATCAGAAACGCCAGCAGGATCGGCCGGCCAAGATCCTTGAGCGAGCCGACGCTGCCAGATTCGCCGGGGCCACCACCCGCCGTGGCCGCCACGATCCGGGATGCCGTCGCCAGCAGCTGCTCAGGCGTGGCCACTGGATCGATCCGCGAGAGCACGGCAAGCGCCCGGTTGCGGTTCTCCTCGCCACCCTTCAGGAGCAGCCACCGCGGGCTTTCGGGGATTGCCAGGCAGGCCACTGTATAGAGGAACGCCGGAAACGCCTCGGCCCCGAGCATCCACCGCCAATCGTTGCGAACACCCTCGAGCAAGTAGTTGGAGAGAAAGGCGGCGAGGATGCCGAGCACGATGTTGAACTGGAACATCCCTGTCAGCCGGCCACGGGCTGCGGGGGGCGAGATTTCGGAAATATAGAGCGGCGCGGCGACGGTGGAGATGCCGACCCCGAGTCCGCCGATGAACCGGGCGATGATGAACGACCAGACGTCGGTTGCAAGGCCGCTCCAGACCGCCGACGCGAAATAGAGGAGGCCGATCCAGAAGAGCGTCGGCTTGCGTCCGCAGCGATCCGTGGGCCAGCCGCCGAACATGGCGCCAATCACGGTGCCGTAGAGGGCCGAGGCCATCGCGACGCCGTGCAGCCCGGGACTCAGTTGCCAGAGATCCTGGATGGTTTTCTCGGCGCCGGAGATGACGACAGTGTCGAACCCGAAGAGGAAGCCGGCCAGCGACGAGACGATCGACCAGATGACGATGCTGGGATTCATGAAACCTCCCCGGAGTGATTTGCAACCAGCGAAGGACGCCGGACGCGTGTCAGAAATACCCGCAAAGAGCGATTCCGACAATCGTGGCCCAAAACCATCACCGTCTGGCCCGAAACAGGAAATCGATCCAGCACGCCCCGATTCGGGCCTGCTTGCGATTGCTGACGGACATCAAGAGAATCAACGCGATGGGCCCGCTCCTTCGCTTTTTTGCAACGTTCTCCCTCGCCGTCTTCATGCCGGCCGCCCTCTCAGGCACGATCATTTCCATGACGCTCGACACGCACGCAGCTGCTGCCGCCGACAATCCGCTCCTCCAACCATGGACCGGTCCCTACGGCGGCGTCCCCCCGTTCGACAGGGTTCACGTCGCGGATTTCGAGCCGGCGATCGAGGTCGCGATGGCCGACCAGTTGGCGGCGATCGACCGGATCACGGGCCAGCCGGCTTCGCCCACGTTCGACAACACCAGTGCGGCGCTCGAGCGTGCCGGCCGGCTGTTCGACCGCGTCCGCGCGGTCTACGAGGTCTATAGCTCCGCCATGAACGACGACGCCATGCAGGCGGTCGAACGGCGGATGGCCCCAAGGCTGGCCGCCTTCGCCGACCGCATCGTCCAGAACGAAAAGCTCTTCGCCCGCGTTGCGTCCGTCTACGAATCCCGCGAGCGGTCGGGCCTCACGCCCGAGCAGCAGCGGCTCGCCTGGCTGCACTTCACCGATCTCGTGCGGGCGGGCGCCCGGCTCGACGCCGCCGCGAAGCGGGAACTGGCAGCAATCAACGAGGAACTAGCGACGCTCCACACCACGTTCAGCCAGAACGTGCTCAAGGACGAGAGTGATGCGGCCGTCTTCATCGACGACGAGGCGGGACTCGCGGGCCTGCCCACCTCCGCCCGCGACGCGGCGGCCGTCGCCGCCCGGGACCGTGGCCGCACGGGCTGGGCCGTGCCGAACACACGATCGAGCGTCGAGCCGTTCCTCACGTATGCCGACCGCCGCGACCTGCGGGAGAAGGTCTGGCGGATGTTCGTCGACCGCGGCGATGGCGGCGGAGCGACCGACAACAACGCCACGATCGCGAAGATTCTCCTGTTGCGGGCCAAGCGGGCGAAGCTGCTCGGGTTTCTGACCCACGCCCACTGGCGACTCGAAAACTCGATGGCCAAGACGCCCGACCGCGCCGTCGCACTGATGGAGGCGGTCTGGAAGCCCGCGGTGGCCCGCGTGCGGGAAGAGGTCGCCGACATGCAGGCCATCGCCGACGCCGAGCGAGCCGGCATCCGCATCGAGCCGTGGGACTATCGCTACTATGCCGAAAAGGTCCGCAAGGCAAAGTACGATTTGGACGAGACCGAGATCACTCCGTATCTGCAGCTCGAGAAGCTGCTGGAGGGGATGTTCTACACGGCTGGCGAACTCTTCGGCTTTCGTTTCGTGCCGGTCGATCCGCAGGCTGTGCCGGTCTATCACCCGGATGTCCGTGCCTGGGAGGTGAGGAATCGCGACGGCCGTCTCGTCGGCCTCTTTTACTTCGACCCCTACGCCCGGAAAGGCAAGCAGTCCGGCGCCTGGATGAGCGGCTACCGGTCGCAGGAGCGGTTCGACGGCGATATCGTTCCGATCGTCTCCAACAACTGCAACTACGCCAAGCCGGGCACCGGCGAGCCGATCCTGATCAGTTGGGACGACGCCACAACGCTGTTCCACGAGTTCGGCCACGCGCTGCACGGGCTCTGCTCGGACGTCGCGTATCCGTCGCTCTCCGGCACGAACGTCGCCCGCGACTATGTCGAATTCCCGTCGCAACTGCTGGAGCACTGGCTCGCCACGCCCGAGGTTCTCGACCAGTTCGCGATCCACCACCGCACCGGCGAACCGATCTCGCGGGAGCTGGTCGACAAGATCAAACGGGCGGCCACGTTCAATCAGGGCTTCCGCACGGTCGAATTCCTGGCGAGCGCCATCGTCGACATGAAGCTCCATCTGGCCGGCGACACGGCGATCGACCCCGACCGGTTCGAGCGGGAAACGCTCGCCGCGGTCGGCATGCCGCCGGAGATCGTGATGCGGCACCGTACGCCGCACTTCAACCACGTCTTCGCGTCGGACGGCTATTCGGCGGGCTACTACAGTTACCTCTGGGCCGACACGATCACAGCCGATGCCTGGGAGGCCTTCACCGAGGCGGGCGGCCCGTGGGACAAGGAGGTCGCGGACAGACTCCTGCGCAACGTCTTCTCGGTGGGCAACACGGTCGATCCCGCCGACAGCTACCGCGGCTTCCGCGGCCGCGACGCGGGCATCGACGCGCTGATGCGGAAGCGCGGGTTCGTCGGCGGCACGGGCAACTAGCGATCACGCTGCTGCGCGTTTTCGGTCACCTTGGGCTGCTGCGTTCGGCGCATCCGCTTCGCGTCGACAGCCACCTTCCGGGCTTGCTAGGCTTAAGGTTTCACCCTCGAGGGAGTAGTTTCATGACAGCCTCCGCACGCGTTTCCCGCCGCGGCGTTCTTCGCCGCGGGCTCACCGCCGGCGCGGCCATCGCCGGTGCGCCGATGATCATCCCCTCGTCGGCCCTCGGCCTCGACGGCGCCCTGCCGCCGAGCGAGCGGATCGTCGTGGGCGGCATCGGCATCGGCCGCCGCGGTGAATACGACCTCAGCTGCTTTCTCCCGCAGGCCGACGTGCGGTTTGCAGCCGTCTGCGACGTGAAGGAGAACCGGCGCGCGGCCGTCAAGAAGATCGTCGACACACACTACGGCGACGACCGCTGCGAGACGCACCGCGACTTCCGAGAACTGCTCGACCGCAAGGACATCGACGCCGTGCTCATCGCCACCGGCCCCAACTGGCACGGCACGGCGGCGATGCATGCGGCGCGGGCCGGCAAGGACATCTACTGCGAGAAGCCCTGCACGAAAAACATCGCCGAGAGCCTCGTGCTCCGCGACACGATGCGGCGGACCGGAACGGTGTTCCAGGCCGGCACGCAGCGGCGGAACCTGCCCCACTTCGCCTTCGCCTGCGAACTGGCCCGCACCGGCCGGCTCGGGAAACTCAAGCGGGTCTACGCCCATCCGGCGGGCATGAAGGCCTTCAGCAGCGTCTGGCTGCCGGAGGAGACGCCGCCCGACCCGGCCGTGACCGACTGGGATAGGTACCTCGGGCCGGCTGCGTGGCGGCCATTCAATGCCAAACTGCTCGACGGTTTCAATTTCGAAAAGGGGGGCGGGCTCGTCGGCGGCGGCGTGCTGGAATGGGGTTCACACTGCGTCGACCTCTGCCAGTGGGCCGTGGGCGACTCCGACCCGCCAGTGGAATACAACCCGCCCCACGACGGCCAACTCACGGCCCGCCATGCAAACGGCGTCGAACTCGTCTTCCGCGAGAAGGGCTGGATCCCGCTCGGCTCCTGCCCCGTGCGGTTCGAGGGGGAAACGGGCTGGGTGGAGACGGGCGACAGCGGCAAGCTCGCGCTCAGTTCACCGGCGCTCCTTGCGGGCCGCACCGTCGCCGAGATCGAAAACTACCCGGCCACGTTTCATGTCCGCGACTTCCTCGACTGCGTGAAGACCCGCGGCAAACCGAAGGGCAATGCCGACGCCGCCTGCAATGCCCACATCGCCTGCCATGCCGCCAACGTGGCGATCTTCCTCGGCAGGCCGGTGCGGCTCGACAACCAGTCTCATGCGTTCGTCGGCGACGACGAGGCCAATCGGCTTCGCTCCGAGGCGCAGCGCGAACCGTGGCGGATGTAAAAACCGGTCGCAATACAAGGAACAACTCCCGTGAACATTCGTCGTCACTTCACTCGTTCGGAAATCGGGGCCGTGCTGGCCGCGGTGGCGCTCACAGCGTCTGCATTTGCCGCGGAGCCATCGCCAAAGGAACAGGAATCACTCGTGGTGCTCCGGTCCACGGCGGCCGAGGCGGAGAAGGCAGCCGCCTGCAAGAAGCTCGCGGTATGTGGCACAGCCGCTTCGGCGGCGGACCTCGCCTCGCTGCTTGCCAACGAACATCTCGCGTCGTGGGCCCGCATCCCGCTCGAGGCGATTCCGGGCCCCGAAGTCGATGCGGCGCTGCGAAAGGCAGCCGGGTCGCTCTCGGGCAGGCTGCTCGTGGGCGTGCTCAACACGATCGGCGTCCGCCGCGACGCCGGCGCGGCAAGCATGCTTGAAGCCAGACTCGCAGACCCAGACGCGGATGTGGCCGCCGCGGCAGCTGCAGCGCTCGCCAGAATCGGCACGGCTGATGCGGCGGTCGCGCTTGGAAAGGCCGCAGCGAGCGGCCGCGACGCGGCGGTCGAGGCCTGCCTCGATTCGGCGGAGCAGCTGCGGCTGGCGGGAAACACAGCCGCGGCGATCAACGCCTGCGACACGGTGCGTGGCCTCGGCGACCAGGTCTCGGAGCACCGTCGGGCGCAGGCGCTACGCACCGTGATTCTCGCGGAGGGCTCAGCCGGCCTGCCGCTTCTGCTCGAAACACTTCGTTCCCCGTCTCAGCGGCTCTTCAACATGGGTCTCTTCGTGAGCCGCGAATTGGAAGACGGCCCGCAGGCTGGCCCGGTCGATCTCGCGCTCGTGGATGAGGCGGCGAAGATGACGGGTGAACGGGCCGCGCTCGTGATCACCGCCGTCGCCGACCGTAGTGCCGACGGCGGCGCGAGCGAGCCACTCGTCAAGAAGGTTCTGGCGATCGCCACAGGCGCTGACAAGCCATCCCGACTGGCGGCGCTCGAGGCCCTCGGCCGCATAGGGAACGCGTCCGTGCTCGATCCGCTGCTGGCGGCGGCGACCGACGCCGACCCGCAGGTGGCGGAAGCTGCTCGCGTCGCGGCCGCCTCCCTGCCCGGCGAGGCGGTCGATCGGGCGATTCTCGCGAAATTCTCCACGGCCGATGCCCGGCTCCTGCCTGTGGTCGCGGGCCTCGTCGGCGGACGGCGAATCCCGGCCGTGAAGGAACTCACGCCACTGATCGCCCATGGCGACGCCGCCGTTCGCAGGATGGCAATCGAATCACTCGGTGCTGTGGTCGATCTGCCGAACCTGCAGCTTCTCATCGACGCCGTCGTGAAGCCCCGCGATCCCGCCGAGGGTGACGTCGCGGCGAAGGCACTCAGGCAGGCTTGCACGCGGATGGCCGACCGCGAGGCCTGCGCGGAGAAGCTCACGGCGGCGCTCTCCGACGGCCTGCCGACCGCGACGAAGATCGCCCTCTACGACACGCTCGGCGACGTGGGGGGCAAGAGGGCGCTTGCCGCGGTGGCCGCGGCAGGAAAGTCTTCCTCGCCCGAACTGCAGGACGCGGCGACACGGCTGCTTGGCAAATGGATGACGCCCGACGCCGGGCCGGTGCTCATCGACCTTGCCAACACACTGCCGCCGGGCAAGTATCAGACCCGCGCCGTCCGCGGCGCCATCCGGATTGCAAGGCAGTTCACGGTGCCCGACAACGACCGGGCCGAACTCTGCCGGCAGGCGCTGAAAACGGCCGAGGATCCCGCCGACCGCAAGGCGGTGTTCGAAAGCATGCCGCGGTATCCGAGCCAGGCAATGCTGGCAGCGGCCCGCGAGGCGGAGAAGCTGCCGGGGCTGGAGACGGAGGCGAAGGCAGCAGCGGCGGCGATCGAGCAGAAGCTGCCCAAGCAGGCTGCGAAGCTCCGCACCTTCGACAAGCAGACGCTCTCGGAGCGGTTCGTCGCCGAGGGCTGTGCCTTGGCCGACTTCGACCACGACGGCCACGTCGACCTCACGGCGGGCTGGTCCATCTGGTACGGCCCCGAGTTCACGCGGCGGGCCGACTTCACGCCACCGGCCAACAACCCCGGAGGCATGACGAAAACGCCGTATGACCCGGCAACGGGCTATTCCGACTATTTCCTCATGTTCGCTCACGACTTCACGGGCGATTCCTGGGACGACATTCTGGTCTACGGGCTACCGGGTGAGCCGGCGTATGTGTTCGTGAATCCCCAGGTCGGGGATGAACCGGGCAAGACTGCCGATGGCAAGGAATGCTATTGGGAGAAGCACGCCATCTTCGACACAGCCGACGGCGAGTCGCCCGATCTGCTCGACGTGACCGGCGATGGTAAGCCGGAATTGCTCGTCCATGCCGGGGGCCAACTGGGCTATGCGGAGATCGACTGGTCGCAGCCGCTCGCAAAGGCGAAGTTCCATCCGATCACGCCGAAGACGCCCGAGAACGACAAGAAATACTTCCGCTACACGCACGGCTCGGGCGTCGGCGACGTCAACGGCGACGGCCGGATCGATCTCCTCATGAAGGAAGGCTGGTTCGAGCATCCCGCCGCCGACGCGGCCAGCCCGCTCTGGCCGTTCCATCCGGGCCCGTTCTGTGCCCCGGGATCGGGTGGCGGCGGCCAGATGTATGTCTACGACGTCAACGGCGACGGCCGCAACGACGTCATCGCCAGCTACAACGGCCATGGTTACGGCCTGGGCTGGTTCGAGCAGCGTGCCGACGGCGGCTTCACCGAGCATCGGATCATGGGGGCGACGGCGGCCGATCATCCGCACGGCGTGGCCTTCAGCCAGGTGCATGCGCTACGGCTCGCCGATTTCGACGGTGACGGCCTGCTCGACATCCTCACCGGCAAGCGGCGGTGGGCGCATGGCATCAAGGGCGACCCGGAGCCCAACGCCCCGCCTGTGCTCTACTGGTTCCGGCTGGTGCGGGACGGCAAGGGCGGTGCCACCTTCGAGCCCCAGGAGATCGACTCCGACAGCGGCGTGGGCACACAAGTGACGGCGGGCGACGTCAACAAGGACGGCAAGCCGGACGTGGTCGTGGCCAACAAACGCGGCGTCTTCGTGTTCCGGCAGCAGTAGCCCTCCTGCTTCAGAGAGCCCCACCATGGGCTGGGCCGCTGGCCCACGACCACCGGACTGTGGCCCAATTCTGGTGGCACGGGCCGTTCCGGGAGTGTTCAATAGGCCCATGAAAACATCCGCCGAAAAGTCCTCGCCGCTCTGGGCCACTCTCCTGATTGCGGCTGCCGTCGCCGTGGTGGTGGGCCTGCTGCTCACCGAAAAGCCATCCACGCTGCCCGAGGCCACGCCGCCCGCCGGCACAGCCGCGACGCACGGCCCCGGTGCCGGTGCCGGTGCCGACCCCGCGGCCACCGCCGCCGCGCCAGCGGCTCCGGAGCCGGTCCGGCCACAGCCGTCACCTGAGCAACTCTCCACCCGCATGCATGAAGCCGTTGCGGAGGCGGCCCGGATCACGGTCGGCCATGCCGATGAAACCGAGCCCGACCAGCAGTACGACATCACGGGCCGCGACAACCGCGCGATCCAGGCGGCGATCGACACGGTGGCCGCCCTCGACGCCGGCGACACGCCGCGGATCGTCGAGATCGGCCCCGGCAGCTTTTTGATGCGTGACTCGCTCCACCTGCGGAGCCATGTGACGATCCGGGGCACGCCCGGCAAGACCGTGCTCGTGAAGGCACCGGCCGCCACAAGCAGGCTCGCCCTCGACGGCGACTACGGCGAGGAGCAGATCACGGTGGCCGACCCCACCGGCTTCGGCGTTGGCAGCGGCGTCGCCATCTGGGACGACAACGTGCGGTATTTTCATATCACGGTCGCACGGATCACGGGCCGCACCACCTCGCCCGCCACCTTCACGCTCGACACGCCGCTGCGTGGCGACTGTATGGTGAAGCGGAATGCCTCGGCCGCGACGGTCTTTCCCGTGATCAGCGGGTATGACGTGCGGGGTACGCGGCTCGAACACCTCGAGATCGACGGCTCCCGCGACACCAATCCCTTCCTCGACGGCTGCCGCGGCGGCGGAATCTATTTCTCGCGGGGCTACGGTGCCGAAATCCACGGCTGCACGGTGCACCACTACAACGGCGACGGCATCAGCTTCCAGCAGTCGAACGACGTCACGATCACCGACACGGTCTGCCGCGACAACGCTGGCCATGGTTTCCACCCCGGGAGCGGCTCGCACCGCACCGTCATGCGGCGGTGCCGGGCGGAGGACAACGGTGAAGATGGCATGTTCATCTGCTGGCGGGTGAAGCACGGCACGTTCGAGGAGAACGTCTTCGCGGGCAACAAGCGGAACGGCATCTCGATCGGCCACAAAGACACCGACAACCTGCTGCGGGGCAACACGATCCGGGCCAACGCCAGCGACGGCATCCTCTTCCGCGACGAGCTTCCCGGCATGGCGGCCGACCGCAATCGGCTCGAAGGCAACACGATCGAGGACAACGGCTCGCCGGGCCAGGCGGCGGCCGGCATCCGCATCCGCGGCGTCACGGCCGACAACGAGTTCGTCGACAACGTGATCCGCGACACGCGTGCGGAGGCCGACCGTGGCCAGACGATCGGCCTGGCGATCGAGCCGGCCGCGGGCCGCAACGCCGTCGAGCGCAACCGGATCGAGGCCGCCGAGCCGATCCGCGACGAGCGGCCGCAGGCAAAGCCCTGAGCAGCACGCGGCGGGGCCTGGCACGAAACCATTGGCATCTGGCCCATTTCAGGTAGTGGTGCCGCTCCTCACACGGATACAGTGTTGGGCGTCACCTTCAACCCTTGAGTGCTGCTTCATGCCATCCATGCCACCCAGGTCATGCAATCTTCGCCGCCTCGAGCTCTTGATCGCCGCCGTGGCGATCGCCTGGCTTGGCAACGCAGCGGCCGCCCGTGCGGTCGAAGCCGAGGTCCGCCCGCACCTCGGTCGGCCGACGCTCTTCGTGGACGGCAAGCCGATCATGCTCGCCGCCTACAGCCCCGCGGGCCACTGGAACCGCGACATCTTCCGCAAGGAGCTTTCTCACTTCCTCGCACAGCCGCTCAACGCCTATTTCGTCTGCATCGGCGGTGCCAAGCCGCCGGCAGGGGAATCTGGCGACTTTTTCGCGACGCCCTTCTGGCGGGGCGACACTATCTCGTCTGAGCCGCTTGCCGAGTTCAGCCTGCCGCCCGACGAGCAGTCGCAGACAATCCTCGACCGCGATCCGAAGTCGCTGTTCATCGTGCGATTTTCGGCACGGGAGCCGGAGACCTGGCGGCGGCTGCATCCCGAGCAACTCGTCGTGACCGATGACGGCACCAAGTTGCCGCATGTCTCGCTGGCCTCGGACCTGTTCTGGGATGACTGCGCCCGGTACGCCGCGGCCGCGATCGCATATTCCGAGGGCCGGCCGTGGGCCGACCGCATCGTCGGCTATGCCAACTTTCTCAGGCTCGAAGGCACCCACGAGCCGATGCTTCATTACGCTCTCTTCGACCACAGCCCCGTGATGACGGCGCGGTGGCGGAAGTATCTTCGCGACACCTACGGCACGGTCGAGAAGCTTCGGGCCGCCCATGGTGACCAGTCGGTCACGTTTGAGTCCGCGGCCGTGCCGACCGACAAGCTCCGCGGCAACGTGGTGGAACTCACGAAACTCGATTACTTCCTCGCCGGGGCCGACAACGGCCCGCTTCGCGACTATCTGCTCCTGCAGCGGGATCTTTTCCACGCGGGCTTCCGCAAGATCGCCGCCTCGGCACAGGCCACGCTCGACAAGCTCGGCAAGAAGCGGGTGATCCTCCACGACAGCCACAAGTCGGTGATGCTCGGCTGGGACAACACCGGCTTCTTCGACGCGAAGGCCCCGTGGCCGCATGCCTATCCGGAGTTGATGGCGGGCTCGGGCAACATGAGCATCGCGAGCCTTTTCGACGGCCCCGGCATCGGCGGCCTGATCACGCCGCACGATTACCAGGCCCGCGGCGTCGGCGGCGTGTTCGAGCCGGAGGGCGTGGCCGACTCGGCGGTGCTCCGCGGCAAGCTCATGGTCTGCGAGATGGACACGCGGAGTTGGGCGGGCACCGACCCGATCGCTCCGGCCCGCGATGCGAAGGAATTCGCCGCGGTCACCTGGCAGAACATCGCCACCTCGCTCACCCGCGGCATCACGCCCTACTGGATGGACGTCTATCAGGACTGGTTCGCCCCCGAGTCGCTGCAGCCGATCATCCGGCGACAGGCGGAGGTGTTGAAGGAGTCGGTCGAATGGCCGCACGAGACGGTGCCGGGGATCGCGATGATCCTCGACGACGAGGCGGTGCTCGAGACCAACGGCGACGGACGGTTCTTCAACGAGGCCGTGCTCTGGGAATGGAAGACGGGGCTCGTCCGCGCGGGCGTGCCGGTGCGGAAGTATCTCGTCGATGACCTCTCGCTTGGAAATTTCCCGAAGCACAAGGTCTTCTATTTTCCTAATCTCTTTCGCGCCGATGACAAACGGCTCGCGGTCCTGAAAGAAAAAGTGCTCCGTGGCGGCAACGTGGTGGTCTGGGGGCCGGGCTCCGGGATCAGCGACGGCGCCAAGATCGGTGCGGAGTCGGCCACGCGGCTGACGGGATTCTCATTCGACATGCTGCCGGTGAACTACCCGCGGCGGACGCTGCTTTCGAACACGTCGCATCCGCTCACGAAGGGCCTGAGCCCCGCCACGCTCTTGGGTGGCCCGCTCGCCTACGGTCCGGTGCTCTTTCCCACCGACGGCACGCCGCTCGGCATCGCCTGGACGAAGCTCGGCAAAAACCTCACGGGCCTGGCGGTCAAGGAGATTCCGGCCGCCGATGGCACGAAGTGGACGAGCGTGTTCACGACGTCGCCGGGGCTGCCGGCCGCCTTCTGGCGAAACTGTGCCCGCCATTCGGGCACGCACGTCTGGTGCGACGAGGACGAACTGGTGATGGCCGACTCTGGGCTCGTGGCCCTGCATTCGGTGGTGAGCGGGCCGAAGAAGATTCTCCTGCCGGAGGCAGCGGCCGTGACCGACGTGATCACGGGCAAGCGTCTGGCCGAATCGGCCCGCGACATCCGCTTCGACATGGTCGCCCCCGACACCCGCGTCTTCCGCATCACGCCCCGCCGGTAGCGGCAACTGCTGTCGGTCTGAGCCCCGACGGCCGGCGGGTTGACCGATGTGTATACCCCTGTATATCATCAGAGTCATGTCCTCCGCCGAAAAACGCCGTCTGACGGCGATTGAGTATCTCGCGATCGAGGCTGCCGCCGACGTCCGCCACGAATTTTTCGACGGCGAGATGTTCGCGATGAGCGGCGGATCGCTCTGGCACAACCTCATCAAGGACAACTTCGCCCGTGCCCTTGGCAACCGGCTCGAGGGCCGGGGCTGCCGGGTGATCACGAGCGACCAACGCCTGAAGGTGGACGCCACGGGGCTCTACACCTACCCCGA
Source organism: uncultured Candidatus Kuenenia sp. (assembly GCA_964581055.1). GTDB lineage: Bacteria > Planctomycetota > Planctomycetia > Pirellulales > UBA1268 > CAMCQY01. Next base: position 712 of record CAZOMJ010000028.1, on the reverse strand, counting down.
CGTGCTCGTCTTCTGCGGTCCGCCCGTGATGGAGGACGGCGTGCACCACACGCTCACCAACCCGCTGCTCGTGGTGGAGGTGCTCTCCGACTCGACGGAGAAATACGACCGCGGGATCAAGTTCGGCCACTACCGGCAGCTGCCCACGCTGCGGGAATACGTGCTCGTGGCCCAGGATCGGTTTTCCGTGGAGGCCTACCTGCGGCGGCCGGAAGAGGCCGATGGCGAGGAAAACGTCGACCACTGGCTCCTCTCCGCGGCGACCGATCCGGCCGCGACGATCCGCCTGGGCTCCCTCGACGTGTCGGTGCCGTTGGCGGCGATCTACGACGGCGTCGAATTTCCCAAAGCCGGCTGACGGCACGACGTTCGGCCCATCACTTCCGCCCCGGTCCTTTATTCGCGGATTCCGAAAAGAGCTGCGTCCCAGTCCTGTTCGGCACGATACGTGCTGTTCCCCCGTGGCGGCAAGTTTTTAACTTGTCCGGAGTTACGTGCGGGTGCTGCGTGCTGAAGCCAGTTCGCCGGCTGCGGCATGCTCGTCGCCGGCGGATTCTGCTACGGGAGGCTCTTGGACGAATCGTCCATCGCTCGTGAGTCGCAGAATTCACCGGACTCCCTGTGGGGGCGAGTTTTTAACTTGCCCCCTCCGACCGGCTCCTCAGCATCGGGAGCGGGAGGCGAGATCGGCGAGTGCAGCGCCGCCGGCGCA
>CAZOMJ010000027.1:0-39264 GCA_964581055.1 uncultured Candidatus Kuenenia sp. | reverse complement strand
CCGCACATAGCCGAGCAGCCATGCGACCAAGAACGCCGAAAAGGCGATGGCAAGCAGGATCAGCAGCCAGCGGACGGCCTTCCGCATCGGCGAGCCGTCGTTATCCAGTTCTGAAAAATCACCAGTGCGCATCGATGATGTGCTCATAAAAACCTCTCCGGCACGGACAGCCGCCAGGCGATTGTCACAGGTTGTCGACGTGTCCGTCGAAGTAGAGAAAGTTACGGGCGCCTTCCGGGGCCGACCAGCCGGCTGCACCGGTGTCATTTGCGTCCGATTCGCCGTCGCTGAAGAAAGCCGCCCAGCCGGTGGCATGAAACGGCTGGAATTCGTACAGCACCCAGAGTTTCGAGGTCGAAGCCGTCTGCCCGCTGCGGGAGCGACCCGCCTCCTCGCGGGTCCGGCCACGAAGCTTGCCGGTCGCGGCATCGGTGATGGTCAGCCGCCGCTGGGGATACTCGTAACTCGTTCCTTCGAGTTTGAGGTTTGCCCCCTGGTACTCGCTGGGCTTCTGATCGTCAGCAATGCCAGCCAACGCCGTCTGTGCATCTTTCACAGCCTGAGAGTTTGGGTCGCGTTGGAAATAGGCGCTGTCGGATGGGCAACGGAACACTTCACGGTTGTCTTCCGTGTAAGGACCCAATGCCGTTGCAATGCTCTGGTACAGCGGCCTGCTGCCGCTGACGTAAAAGCCGGGCTCCGCACTCGGCATTTGCGCCGCCACCGGGAACTTGGCCGTTTTCGTGCGATCCAGATACATCTGAAATGCAAGCCCGATCTGCTTCAGATTCGACTTGCAGGAGATTCGCCGCGCCGCCTCGCGAGCCGACTGCACCGCCGGCAGCAGCAACCCGACCAGCATCCCGATGATTGCGATCACAACCAGCAACTCGACGAGCGTCATCCCGCGCCGCTGCCGGACCTCGAGGGCCGGTGCAGCAGCAAAGATGTGATCCAGGGGCATGGGATACTCCAGATCGCCGACAGGTGGGGGATGGCGGAGGAAAGGTGCGGAGGATTGGCCGACTGGCCGAAACTTGAACGGTCGAGTGATCCCAAAGGTGCGTTTTCTCAATTGTAGCCTTGCCGCCGCCAGACGGTCGATACGCCAGAAAGACATGCAACTGCCTGCCTGCAAGGGGGTTGGGATGAGGAACAGGGGTAAATAGCCCCGGTTGGCTCATCCCTGCCCGTCGCGAAGGGGGGGGCGGTTGGGGCGACTGCTATCGGTAGTGCCAGGCGGCGGGGGCCGCGGCCTGTGGCGGTGCCAGCGGCAGGGAGGGATCGTGCATCTGACAGACCAATCCTCTGAAACCGGTGGAGCTGGAGCGTTTGAGCGGCCGACGACTGGCCCGACGCAGCAGCCCGCGCACGGCACCGTCGTCGCCGACGGCGTGATCGCATCCGGCCGGATCGACGAGGCGACGGCGTTGCACCGTCAGTTGGAAATCGCCCGCCTCCGGCATGCGGCCGAGGTCGCCGAACTCCGTCGGCAGGTGCTCGAGGCCCGCAAACTGGCCGGCCTGGGCGAACTCCTGGGCACCACGACCCACGAGTTCAACAACGCCCTGACGACGATTCTCAACTACGCAAAGTTGGGCCTCCGGCATCGCGACCAGCCAACCCGCGACAAGGCGCTCGAACGCATCCTTTCGGCGGGCACCCGGGCCGCGAAGATCACCGCCAGCGTGCTCGGCATGTCGCGATCCGGCTCCGCCCGTTTCGAGCCGGTGAATCTCCACTTGCTGATCGAAGATGTCCTCGTGCTGCTCGAGCGGGAGCTGATGAAATACCGCGTGCAGGTGGAGCGGGAATTTGCCCCGGTGCCGAAGGTGTCGGCCAACCCGGGACAACTCCAGCAGGTGCTCTTGAACCTGCTGGTGAATGCCCGACAGGCGATGGCCGGGGGCGGCCGACTCATCCTGCGGTTGTCGCACGACGAGGCATCGGGCCTGGTCGACCTGATGGTCCGTGACACGGGCTGCGGCATGACCCCCGACGTGATGCGACGGATCTTCGAACCGCGTTTCTCCACGAAGTCGGGGCCCGACGAGACCGGCAAGGGTGGCACGGGCCTCGGCCTGTCGGCCTGCAAGGAGATCGTGGACGCCCACCGCGGCCGAATCCGCGTGGAGAGTGCGCCGGGCAAGGGCACCGCGATAACGATCCGCCTGCCGGTGCAGCAACAGCCGGTGGCGTAGGCGGGCCGGGGCTACCCACGCCCTGTCGCCGGATGTTCGCTTTCGCCCTCCGGGCTGTCGCTCACTCGATGCTGACTGCGCTCCGCCATCCATGGCTCCGCTGGTCAGCAACGCCGGCTCTCAGAGCGTGGGCGGCCCCTCGCGGAATCCTCTAGTTCGGTGGCGGTCTGGCCTGTCGTGAAACCAATTCATGCGTCGTTCGCGTCGACTCGCCTACAATCAGGGCGAACCTCAGAAGGAACATTTGCCCGATGACGCAGCAGCACCCACACACCCACCTTCCTCGCACCCTCGCAGACCTCCGCGCGAGCGGCTGGCAGAGCCGTTCCGTCAAAGATGAACTCAGGGCGAACTTCACGCGGTGCCTCCGCGACGGCGAGGAACTCTTCCCCGGCATCGTCGGCTACGACGACACCGTGATTCCCGAGATCAATATCGCCGTGCTCGCCGGCCACGACATGCTCTTCCTCGGCGAGAAGGGGCAGGCGAAGAGCCGTATCATGCGGCTGCTCGTGCGGTTTCTCGACGAGCATCTCCCCTACCTCGACGATCCATCGATCCCGCTGCATGACGATCCGTATGCCCCGATCACGGCCGCCGGCCGCCGGCTGGTGGCCGGCCGGGAACCACGGGATGTGCCGATCGCCTGGTGGCATCGGTCCGATCGCTACGCGGAGCGGCTGGCCCCGGGCACCAAGTTCGCCGACATCATCGGCGAGATCGATCCCGCCAAACTGGCCGGCGGCACGAGCATGGCGAGCGAGGAGGCGCTCCACCTCGGGCTGATCCCGCGAATGCACCGCGGCATCTTCGCCATGAACGAACTGCCCGAACTCGACGAACTGGTGCAGGTGGGGATGTTCAACATCCTCGAGGAACGCGACGTGCAGATCCGCGGGTATCCCGTGAAGTTCGACATCGACGTCATGCTGCTCTTCTCGGCGAATCCGTCCACCTACAACCGTTCGGGCAAGGTGATTCCGCAGCTCAAAGACCGCATCGGCACTGTAATCCACACCCACTACCCGCGTGACCGCGATCTCGGCATCCGGGTGGCGGAGCAGGAGGCCGGCGTCGATCTGGGGGGTGAGTGGCCCGTCGCCGTGCCTTATTTTCTCAAGGCGATCCTCGAGCAGATCACGATCGCCGCGCGGAAGAGCAAATTCATCGACCAACAGTCGGGCGTAAGCGCCCGCTTCTCGATCGCCAACTACGAGACGATGGTTGCCAGTGCCCGGCAGCGGGCCGTGCGGCTCGGCGAACGACCAGCCGTGCCACGAATCAGCGATCTGGGCCACCTCTATGCGTCGAGCCTCGGTAAGCTGGAACTCGACCTGATGGGCAGCCACCAGATGACCGAGCGGCAGGTGCTCGACAGCGTCGTCGCGGAGGCGATCGCGACAGTGTTCGAGGAATACGTTGAGAAGCACGGCCTCGACGAGATCGGGAAGGTGTTTGGCCAAGGCGTGAAGATCGAGGTGGGCGACATGGTGCCGTCGGCGGCCTATGAGAAGATCATCGGCGAGGTGCCGGCGGTCTGGGAGAAGGCCTTCGAGGTGAACGCCTCGGCCGACCCGGCCGTGCGGGCCAGCTGCATCGAGTTCGTGCTCGCCGGCCTCTACGCCACCGAACGCATCTCACGGCTCCAGTCTCACGGCCGCACGATCTACGACACGGGAGGATTTCGGTAACGACGCAGCTCATCTCGCGCTCTCGGCCCCCTCGCGGAATCCGTGAGGGGCTGCCCATGCCCTGAGAGCCGGCGTTGCTGACAAGCGGAGGCAGGATGCCGGAGCGAACGTCCGGCGACTGGGCATGGGCAGCCCCGAACCGTCGCCCAGGTTAACTTCGTTTCCTCGAGTCCCTGCCCGAAAGCACTCGTCCATGCCCAACCGTGACACGCTCGGCGGAATCGTCCACAGCTACCAGCGCTACGACCCCGCGCGGATCCCGCCGCCGCGGCCGCCGCAGGTCGACCTCGTCACGCCCGCCATGGAGCACATGCTCGAGTTCGGCGACATCGACGAACTGACCGAAGAACAGCTCGCAGAAGCAGTCATGCTCGACCCGGAGCAGATCAAGGGCCTCGGTCCGTCGCTTGCCCGGATGATCGAGGAGCTCGAGGCCCGCAAGCGAAAAATCCTCGAACGCTACGAGGCCGACTCCGTTCGAAAGAAGGCACGCAAGGCGTTTCATGCGGCGGCGCAGCAGGTGCAGCCGCCGGCGAAGCATCGCGATGCCTTCCAGCGGGCCGTCCGCGAGGAGCAGATCCGGCAGATCGAGCGGCTCTGGTACGCGCAGGACGACGACCAGAGCCGGTTTGGCATGCAACTCGTCGGCCTCATCGACCGGCTCGGCGAGGCCTACCAGGTCGATGAACTGTCGGCGAAGTGGACTTTCACCGGGAGAGAAAAGCTGTCGGTGCCCGAGGCGCTCGAGGTGAAGGAGGAATTGGAGACGATCGACGAACTGCTCCGGCAGCTCGAGGAGGCGAAGAAAAACGCCCGCGTCGGTCTGATCGACATGGAGGCGTTGGGACAGTTTCTTGAACAGGGCCAACTCGACGAGCTCGACATGCTCCGTCGCCAGGTGCAGGAACTGGTGGAGCAGGCTGCGGCGCAACAGGGGCTCGAACGGACGAAACGGGGCTACGAGCTGACACCCAAGGCATTGCGGACGTTCCAGGGCAAGCTCCTCGAGCAGATCTTTTCGGCGCTCGATCCCTCGCGGACCGGCCGGCATCAGGGCGCGATCGTGGGTGATGGTGCGGTCGAACTAGTGCCGACGCGGCCCTACGAGTTCGGCGACTCCGTGGCCCACATGGACATCCCCGGCTCGCTCGTCAACGCGATGCTGCGGCAGGCCGGAGAGCCGGCCGTCAGCGGCGGCCTCAGGCTGACGGCCCGCGACATCGAGGTGCACCGCACGCGCAATTCGCCCAAGTGTGCCACCACTGTCGTGCTCGACATGAGCGGATCGATGCGGTACGGCGGCCTGCACGTCAGCGTGAAGCGGATGGCGCTCGCCCTGCAGGGGCTCGTGCAGAAGGAGTATCCGGGCGACTTCCTGCAGTTCATCGAGATGTATTCCGTCGCGAAGCCGCGGCCCGCCGGAGAGATCGTGAAGCTCATGCCGAAGCCGGTCACGATCTTCGACTCGGTGGTACGCCTGCGGGCCGACATGAGCGATCCGCAGATCGCGGAGACCGACATTCCGCCCCACTTCACCAATATCCAGCACAGCCTGCAGCTCTCGCGGCAGCACCTGGCGCGGCAGGACACGCCGAACAAGCAGGTGATCATCATCACCGACGCCTGCCGACGGCCCACTTCGAGGGAAGCCAACTCTTCCTGCTCTATCCGCCGCACCGGCGGACGGAGGAGGCGACCCTCCGCGAGGCCCGCGCCTGCCGCCGCGAGGGCATCACGGTGAACGTGTTTCTGCTCTCCGGCTGGTCGCAGTCGCGGGAGGACATCCAATTCGCCTACCGGCTGGCAGAGACGGCCAAGGGCCGGGTCTTTTTCACGGCCGGCAAGGAACTCGACCGCTTCGTGGTCTGGGACTACGTCTCCCGCCGCCGCAGTATCATCGGGTAGGAGCGATACCCTAACGCTGAGCCGATCGGTTCAGTGAACAGGAGTTCCGAACCTGGCGGCGGCGACTTCTCCGCTTTGCCGCACCGGCCCAGGCAAGGACGCCTGAGGCGAGCAGACCGAGGGTCGCCGGTTCGGGGACGGGCACGATCGAGGTGCCCGAGAGGCTGCCGTAGCCGAGGTAGGTCTGGCCGTTGTCACTGTAGAACGACATCTGCGACAGGCTACCTGTCACGACGCCTGAGGTGACCGAGAGCAGGTCATCCGCGGCAGAGTAATTCCACACGGCCAGGGGCGAGGAGATGGAAAGGAAGTTGAAGTCAAACGTGATATCACCGCCGCCCAGGTCGATCTGCGAGGGATCCGTGATGCTCAACGCCGCGAACGACTCTGAGAGCGACGTCGCCGGGGCGAGCACACCGCCGGCGAGCACGAGCACCGCGGCATCGTTCACACCGTTACTCTGGCCGGGGGCGAACACACCGCCGGTATTCACGACGATGGCATTCGAACCGGCGAGAGCCGCGGCCGTGCCGGTCGTCGCCAGCGTGCCCGAGTTCACGGTCACGGAACCGGAGAACGTGTTCGCGCCGTAGCGCGGCTGGAGGAGCGTAGTGCCCGGGCCGTCCTGCACGAGGCCGAGCGAGCCAGTGAGCGTCGTGTAGAACGGATATACGGTGTCGCTCGCGGAGCCGGCCGCATACTGCTGCATGAACACGACCGACGCCGTGCCAGAGCCACCCGTGAACGAGCGGGCGGCGACGTATGCTCCGCTCGTGCCGACTCCGTCGCCGATCACGACCCGGCCGGTCGAGCCGGCATCGCGGGCGATCATCACGGGCTGATCGGTCGAGGCGGCGGGATTCGACGGGTTCCAGCCGCCGAGCGTCAGAAGCGAACCGCCTCCGAGTTGGAGTGTCGCCCGGTCGCCACTGCTTTGCCCGACAGTCACCAGGCTCGTGCCCTGTTCCGCGGCGCCGGCCGCAAACGCGAGGGTGCCCGTGTTGATCGTCATGCCGCCGGAGAGGTAGCTCGTGCCGGTGAGTATCACGAGGCCTCCTCCGGTCACGAACACGGAACCGTTGGCATTCGGATCGCTCGCGTTCGCAGCGACGTTGGGATCGGCAAGATTCCCCGCGCCACCGAGGTTGCCCACCGTCAGCGACTGCCCAGGGGTGGGACTGAAAGTAACGGTGCCGCCAACGAACAGTTCCGGGCCGTAGGCCGATCCGTTGGAGGCGCTCACTACTGGCGCTGCCGCGCCGCCTGGGCCACTGACGACGGCATTGCCTCCGAAAACAGTCGGCCCCGTGATCGCCAGCGAGGAGCCGTTCATCACGAATACCGCCCCTCCCAATCCAGCCCCTCCGCCGCCGAGGGCATAATTGAACACAATCTGGCCATCGGTAGTCCCGGCGTTCCCGGCGCCGCCACCGAAGCCGCCGGGCTGCGCCGGGAATGACGAAGCATTGCCGCTTCCTCCACCTCCCCCGAAGCCACCAGCGCCGGGCGTGACTCCGCTGCCGCCGCCGCCGCCAAACCCTCCATTGCCTGCGTTGTCCTCGTAATGACCACCACCACCGCCGCCGCCGCCGAAGCCACCCGCGCCGCCGGAATTCCCGTCTGCCGCCACGCCTCCGACACCGCCGCCGCCGCCGGCTCCGCGTTGGAAAAAACCGTCGTTCCCGCCGCCGCCGCCGCCGCCGTCAAGTCCGCCGGCCGCACCGTTGTAGCCGCCGCTGCCACCCGCCCCGGCGCCCGCGATCGTCATCGCTCCGGCTGATCCGGCGACTCCATCGGGCGACCCATTTCCTCCGCTGGCGCCAAACCCGAAGCCGCCTCCACCACCGCCGGACGAATCGAAGCCGCCTTGGTAGGCCTGGCCGCCGTTTCCTCCCATGCCACCGCCGCCGTCCCAGTGATAGGGAAACGAGGGTGTGCTGAACGAACTGTCAAAGGTGCCGCCCGCGCCACCAGTTGCGAAGTTGTTCAAAAATTGCACGCCGGAAAGCGTGACACTGGTTGGGAGCGCTGGCACTCCCGGAATCGCCGCGCTGTTTGCTACGAAGATCGCCCCCCCGAGCCCCGCACCACCGCCCGCTCCGCCGCCGCCATTCCCGCCAACGGCCCGGCCGTTGGCGATCGTGAGGCTGTTGAATGCGACCGTGCCGTTCGCAACGAAGAAGGCTCGGTCACCGGCGCCCCCATTGGCCTGCGACATGTCGATCGTCGCGGAGTTGCCATTGAGGATCAGGCCAGACGTGTTCGAGAGCGACAGCCCGATCACCATCTGCGTGGTCGGCTGGATCGTGCCGCTGGTCTGGAAGTTGATGGTATACGGGCCGGAGCCTGTCCACGTATTCGCCGTTTGGATGGCCGTGACGAGATCACCCGCTGTTGTCACATTGGACGATTGAGCCTTCGCGGGGGAGCCACCGAGGGCAATCGCCAGAACGAGCCCGCTCGCTGTGGCGACCACCAGAAGATGCAGGCTGCGACAGAATTTCGAAATGGCCATTGTTGTAAGGATCAGAGGGATCATGGCCGCCGCTGCCACTGCGGCACGCAGCGAAATTGACATCGTTTCTGAGCTTTTACCGAACACCGTCCAATGTCAAGGATGAAGACCCCGGATCATCGGGTAGATCGCCATTCGCGATGGAGCATGACGCCAGAGCCGATGGCGGCTAGGCTGGCGGCGGTCGCGAGCGTCCAGAGGGGCACGATGCGACGAGGCTGCGCGAACTCCCGCTCACGGGCCTCCTCGGCCAGATCGACCGGCGGCAGACCGGCGCCCCGCCGCGACCGTTCGATCGCCGCCTCCTGCCGCCCGAGAAACCGTCCCTCGATCTGACGCTGCCGCGCGTCGAACTTCCGCGAGATGAGCCCGATGCCGACGAGCGCCATCAGCGAGAATGCCAGCGCCCAGAACCATGGGCTGTCGGTGAGGCGAAAGGGCTGGCGGGGCGAGGTCTCCATGAAACGTCTGCTCCGAGAAACGCCAGCTCCGACCGGCTCAGCCGCGAACGGCCCGCCATGCGATGACTCCGGCGAGGGCGCCGCACACGGGCGCCGCGAGGTAGAGCCACAGGGAAGTGTAGGTGCCTGTCAGCAGGGCGGGAGCCAGGGAGCGGGCAGGATTGAGCGACGCGCCGCAGACAGGACCGGCCCAGAGAGCCGAGAGGGTGATCACCGCGCCAGCCGCAATGGCGACCGTGGGCACGTCGACCTGCGGCCTGCCTGACACGTTGAGGATCGTGAACATGAGGATTGCCGTCAGCAACAGTTCGAAACAGAACGCCTGCATGTCAGACCCTGCCGGCAGCGTGGCGCCAAGTGTGGCGTGCTGTTGAAAGAACAGCCGAAGCAGACCGCTCGCCACAATCGCACCGGCACACTGGCTGACGACGTAGGGAATCACCTGGCCCGCGGGAAACCGTCCCGCCGCCCAGAGGCCACAGGTCACGGCCGGGTTGATGTGTGACCCCGACACGTCGCCCAACGCCAGGATCATCGTCATGACGACGAGCCCGAAGCAGAGTGCGATGCCTACAGGCGTCACGCCGCCTCCCGACACGTCGTTGACGACGATCGCCCCGGTGCCCACCAGGACAAGACAGAACGTCCCGAAGAACTCGGCGGCGAGCTTTCGGGGGAGCGGAATGGGATGGTCGGGACCGTCGGTCATGATGGCGGGACCGCGCCTTTAGGCGATGCCGGGCCAACGGGCCTTGACGTCTCGGCCAGCGTAGACCGCACCGTCGCCGAGCGACTCCTGGATCCGGAGCAACTGGTTGTATTTCGCGATACGGTCGCTGCGGGAGGCGGACCCGGTCTTGATCTGGCCCGTGGAGAGTCCGACGGCGAGGTCGGCGATCGTGGCGTCTTCCGTCTCGCCGCTGCGATGGCTGGCGATCGATGTGTAGCCGGAACGATGGGCGAGCGACACCGCGGCGATCGTCTCGGTGAGCGTGCCGATCTGGTTGACCTTCACGAGGATGCTGTTGGCCACGCCCTCGGCGATGCCCCGGCCGAGCCGCTCGGAGTTGGTGACGAACAGGTCGTCACCAACGAGTTGCACCTTGTCGCCGAGCTTCTCGCTGATCAGCTTCCAGCCCTTCCAGTCGTCCTCGGAGCAGCCGTCCTCGATCGACACGATCGGATAGCGGCTGGCGAGGCTGGCGAAGAAGTCGACCATGCCTGCCGAGTCGAGCGACTTGCCCTCGATCGTGTAGGTGCCGCTCTTCGAGTCGTAGAGCTCTGTCGCGGCCACGTCGAGTCCGATGAACATCTCCTTGCCGGGCTTGTAGCCAGCGTTGGAGATCGCCGCGAGGATCACCTCGAGCGCCTCGGCACAGGTGCCGATGTGCGGGGCAAAACCGCCCTCGTCGCCCACGGCCGTGGCGAGCTTCTTGTCCTTGAGCACCTTCTTCAGGGCGTGGAAGGTCTCGACCCCCGCACGGAGGGCGTCGTCGAAGGTGTCGAAGCCCAACGGCATCACCATGAATTCCTGCACGTCGAGCGGGTTGTCGGCATGGGCGCCGCCGTTGATGATGTTCATCATCGGAGCCGGCAGCAGACGGGCGGTCGTGCCACCGAGATACCGATAGAGCGGCACGCCGCAGTGCTCGGCCGCGGCGTGGGCCACCGCCATCGAGACACCGAGGATGGCATTCGCACCGAGGTTTTTCTTGTTGGGAGTGCCGTCGAGTTCGAGCATCAGTTCGTCGACGGTGGTCTGATCGAGGGCGTCGCAGCCCTCCAGTTCCTCCGCGATCCGCGTGTTGACATTCTCCACGGCCTCGAGCACGCCCTTGCCGAGATAAACGCCCTTGTCGCCGTCCCGCTTCTCCCAGGCCTCGTGGGCGCCCGTGCTCGCACCCGATGGCACGGCGGCGCGGCCGAAGGCACCATCGGCGAGGCTGACGTCGACCTCGATCGTGGGATTGCCGCGGCTGTCGAGAATCTGGCGGGCGTGGATGTCGACGATCGTGGACATGGAGGGGTTGCCTTCTGGGGGGTGTGAGATGGGGAGGGAAATCGGGGCTACGAAGCCGGACGGCGGCAATTGTGCCAGCGGCGGGCCGACACGCAAGGCCGAAAGTCTCACGTCATGGCTGGAGCGGCCCACGCCGGCTATCTTGAAGGCTCGCTATTCGAAGGCTTCCTGGCCCTTGGGGGCCTTTCCCAGCCGCTTGAACAGCCGCCGTATCGCTTCCCTCGTGTCGCCCTTGATCCCCGTCTCTGCTTGATCCCTGTCTCTGGTAGTGCCCGCCCCTATGTTCACCGGACTCGTCGAATCGCTTGGTCGCGTGGCTGCCGTGCTGGCGGAGCCGCCCGGAGTACGGCTGGTCGTGGAGGCGGCCGAGATCGCGAGGGAGGCGCAACTCGGCGAGAGCATCTGCACCAGCGGATGCTGCCTGTCGGTCGTCAGGGTCGATGGCCCGCGGCTCGAGTTTCAGCTCGGCCCAGAGACGCTCGCGCGGACATCGCTTGGCCAACTCACGGCGGGAACGCATGTCAATCTCGAGCGTTCAATGCGTCTTTCCGACCGGCTGGGAGGCCATCTCGTCACCGGACACATCGACGGTCAGGGCCGGCTCGAGGCACGCGTGCAGGAGGGGGACTGGGTCACCTGCCGTTTTTCCGCCCCCCCCGCCCTGCTCCGCCAGATGGCGTCGAAGGGATCGGTGGCAATCGACGGCGTCAGCCTCACGCTGGTCGACGTGACCGAGGGCTGGTTCAGCGTGGCGCTCATCCCACATACGCTCGCCTGCACGACGCTTGGCAGTCTCGCCGAGGGCGATCCTGTGAACCTGGAGACCGATCTCCTCTTCAAATACGTCTCCCGCTGGATGGAGGCAGCCCGATGAACACGGCAGAGCCCGACGTCCCTCCCGACATCCGCCAAGGCCAGGCCGGCCCGGCGCGGCAGACGACCGCCTATCTCAAAAAGCTCTTTGCGCAGGTTGGCTTCACGATCGATGCCCGCCGGGGCCAGAACTTTCTCGTCGACCTCAACCTGCTCGATGTTCTGGAACGCGCCGCGGGCATCACGCCGGCGGACGTGGTTTTGGAGGTGGGCACTGGCACCGGCGCCCTCACCGAACGGCTCGCCCGTGCCGCGGGCCGGGTCGTGACCTGCGAGATCGATCCCCGGCTCGCGCAGCTGGCCCGCGAACGGCTGCTCCAAATTGACGATATCCGGGCCGACGACAGCGGCGGCGACCCGTTTGGCCGCGTCGCCCTCGTGGAGGGTGATGTGCTGGAGTCGAAGCACCGGTTTGCCCCGGCCGTGCTCGCCGCCATCGAAGAGGCATGCACGCAGACGCCAGCGGGACGGTTCCGGCTGGTCGCCAACCTGCCCTACTGCGTGGCCACCCCGATCATCTCCAACCTGCTGGCGACACCGCGGCCCTTTGACACCGCCACCATCACCGTGCAGCGGGAGATGGGGGAGCGGATGACGGCCACGGCCGGCTCCCACGCCTACAACGCGCTCTCGGTCTGGGTCGGCGCCCAGTGCCGCGGCGAGATCGTGCGGATCCTGCCGCCGAGCGTGTTCTGGCCGCGGCCCAAGATCGAGTCGGCCATCGTGCATCTCGAACTCGAGCCGGCGCGGCGGGCGAAGATCATGGATCTCGGCCGGTTTCACGACTTCGTACGCGACGTCTTCTGCCACCGGCGAAAACTGCTGCGGGGCGTGCTTGTGCGGATGGCTGGTGGCAAGCAAAATGCCGGCTCACGTGACACCGTGGCCCGCGTCTACGAGACGATGGGATTCGACGAGTCGGTGCGGGCGGAGGAGATTTCCCCCGACGTATTCGTCCGGCTGGAACAGGCGTTTTTCGAGCGGAGGGTGGGATGAGATTCATCGAGATGAATGGCCGGGCGCTGATGAGCATGCTGGAACCCGACGAGATCTCGCCCGACGCGCTCCAGCGGGTCGGACTGACCGACACATGCCTCGTCCGCGTGAACCAACAGGGCGATATCGAGGTCCGCCGGCACGACCGCTGGGACGTCATCGGCGGGCTGCTCGGCAACTTCGAACACCGCACCGAAAACGCCAGCGGCCGGACATGGGCGTAGCGCTCTGCGGGTGCTGCAATTCGCATCCTGCGACGAAACTTCTGCCGTCCCGGCGGTGATTTACCACCGGCCCAGCCTGCCTGATCCGCACGGCCGTGCGCGGTTCTCCAGGGCGAAAAATAGTCGCAATAGCGGTAAAACGCAGGGTCGTGCCCCCGGAAAGACCGAAGCTTCCGGTTGTCTGGACTCGACAGTTAGACTGTGGTCCGTGGCCGAGGATCCTGCCGAAACCACTCTGAATCCTCAGTGGGCGGAGAGTCGTTTCTGGCACGCATTGGCGGGAGGCTCCACAGACCGTGATCCCCAATCCCAACACCGAAGCTTCGATTGCTCCCACCATCGTGGACCTGCTCCGGCAGCGGGCGGCCTACCGTCCCCACGATCGGGCCTTCACCTTCCTCGTGGACGGCGAAAACGAGGAGCTGAACATCACCTATGCCGAACTCGACCGGAAGGCCCGGGCGTTGGGGGCTTGGCTCTTGAGCGAGGGGATGGCGGGCAAGCGGGTGCTGCTCCTCTATCCCTCCGGGCTGGACTTCATCGCGGCCTTCATGGGCTGCCTCTACGGCGGGGCGATCGCCGTGCCTGCCTACCCGCCAAGGAAAAACAGATCGGTCGAACGAATCGAGGCCATCGCGTCCGATGCCGATGCCTCGGTCGCCCTGACCACCCGCGACGTGCTCGACCGGTTCGACGCCCTGCGGGCCACGGCCCCCAGCCTCGAACACCTGATCTGGAAGGTCGACAGCGAACTCGACGTGTCCTGGGCCGATCGCTGGGAACGCCCCGACATCGACGGCAGCACCCTCGCCTTCCTGCAATACACGAGCGGCTCGACCGGCACGCCGAAGGGCGTGATGCTCTCGCACGAGAACCTGCTGCACAACTCGCTGCGCATCATGCAGGCCTTCGAGATCACGCGGAGCCAGTCGGGCGTGTTCTGGCTGCCGAGTTTCCACGATATGGGTCTGATCGGCGGCATCCTCGTGCCCCTCTATGGCGGCAAGTTCAACGTGCTCATGTCGCCGGTCGCCTTCCTGCAAAAGCCGCTGCGCTGGCTGCAGGCGATCTCGAAATACCGGGCCACCATCAGCGGCGGCCCGAACTTCGCCTACGAACTCTGCGTGCGAAAAACCACGCCCGAGCAGCGGGCCACGCTCGACCTCTCCAGCTGGTCGTTGGCCTTCAACGGGGCCGAGCCCGTCCGGGCCGAAACGATCGACGCCTTCTGCGAGGCTTTCGCGCCGTGCGGATTCCGCCGAGAGGCGTTCTATCCGTGCTACGGCCTTGCCGAGAGCACGCTGATGGTGACCGGCGGCATGAAGTTCGAGCCGCCGGTGATCCGGTCATTCGACGCCGCCTCGATTGAAACCGGCGCTGCCGTGGTGCGGCCCGCGAACGCGCCGGCCGTCCGGCGGCTGGTGGGCAGCGGCCGGGAACTCGACGGCCAGGATGTGCTGATCGTCGAGCCGCAGTCCTGCGAGGCCCTGCCGCCCGGCCGCGTCGGCGAGATCTGGGTCAGCGGGCCGAGCGTGGCACAGGGCTACTGGAACCGTGCCGACGCCTCCGCGGCCACTTTTGGAGCCATGCTGTCGCAGTCTGATCAGCCGTCGCCGGAGCAGGCGGTGGCCACGTGGCGGCCCAACCCCGGCCCGTATCTCCGCACCGGCGACCTGGGCTTTTTCGACAACGGCGAACTGTTCGTTGCAGGCCGGCTCAAAGACCTGATCATCATCCGCGGCCGCAACCACTACCCGCAGGACATCGAGCACGCGGTCGAGGAGGCCAGCACGCTCGTGCGGGCCGGGTCGATCGCCGCCTTCGCCGTCGACGTGGATGGCCGCGAGCGTGTGGCCGTGATCGCGGAAGTCGAGCGTGGTAAGCGGGAGCCCGCCGAGGTGGTGGCCGCCTTCGAGGCGATCCGCAAGCGGCTGGCGACCGAACACGAACTCGCCGTCGAGGCGATCGTGCTCGTGCGGCCCAACAGCGTGCCCAAGACGTCGAGCGGCAAGATCCAGCGGCATGCCTGCAAGCGGCAGTTTCTCGACGGCACGCTCGAGGTGGTGGATCAGCACATCGGCTGGCTGCAGCCAGCCGTGCCGGCGCCGGGGCCGGAGCAGCCGCGGCTGGCCCGCCAACGGCCGGTCGGGGAGTCGTCGCGGGGTCAGCGGCCAGACCGCGAACTTCCGCAGGAGATCGTGCAGGCCGTCTTCGACCACGTCCGCCGCATCGCCAAGGAACGGGCCGGCACCCTCACGCTCGACACCAACATCGTCGAGCTCGGACTCGACTCGCTCGAGCGGATGGAGATCGTCGCGAGCCTCGAGGAGGCCTTCGGTGCCCGCTTCCCGGAGCAGGTTTTGCCGCAGATCGAAACCTGCCGCGAGGTGAGCGAGGCGATTCTCGACCACATGCCGGTCAAGGATCAACTCAGGGAGCAGTACCGCTCCCAGGCTGGCGGGGCGACGGCATCACCGCCGGTCACCGAGATTCCAGTCGACGCCTACGACATCTCCCAGTTTCCGGAGGTCCGTGCACTGGAGCAGAACTTCGCGATGGTTCGCGAGGCGGGGCTCGAGAACCCCTACTTCAGCGTCCACGAGGGGCTCACCAACGACCGCACCGTGATCGGCGGCCGGGAGATGATCAGTTGGGCGACCTACAACTATCTGGGCATGTCGGGTGAGCCGGAGGTGGCGGCGGCCGCCAAGGCCGCGCTCGATCGTTTCGGCACGAGCGTGTCTGCCAGTCGGCTGGTCTCGGGCGAGAAGACCATTCACCAGGAACTGGAACGGGAGATCGCCCGCACCATCGGCACGGAGGACGCCGTGACGTTCGTCGGCGGGCATGCCACGAACGAGACGGTGATCGGCCACGTGGTCGGCCCGGGCGACCTGGTGCTGCACGACGCCTTGGCCCACAACAGCCTCCTTCAGGGTGCCGTGCTCTCCGGCGCCCGGCGGCGGCCTTTCCCGCACAACGATTTCGAAGCGGCCGAGAAACTGCTGGCCCAGATGCGCGGGCAATACCGCCGTGTGCTGATCGTGATCGAGGGCATCTACAGCATGGACGGCGATTTCGCGGAACTGCCAAAGTTCGTCGCGCTGGCCAAGCGGCATCGTGCCCTCCTGATGGTCGACGAGGCCCACTCGATCGGCGTGATGGGGCCACGGGGCCATGGCATCGGCGAGCACTTCGGCGTGAACCCCGCCGACGTCGACCTCTGGATGGGCACGCTGTCGAAGGCGCTCGGCAGCTGCGGCGGCTATATCGCCGGTTCCAAGACGCTCGTCCGCTGGCTGAAATACACCGGACCCGGTTTCGTCTACTCGGTCGGCCTGCCGCCGGCAGCGGCAGGGGCGGCCCTTGGAGCGATGCGGCTTCTGCAGCGGCAGCCGGAACGGGTGGCGAAGCTGCATGCCAACGCGAGGCTGTTTCTGCAACTGGCCCGCGAGGCGGGGCTCGACACGGGGTCGTCGGGCGGCTCGGCCATCATCCCGGTCATCCTCGGCAACTCGATGAACAGCCTGCGGCTCTCCCGAGCCCTCTTCGCCCGGGGTATCAGCGTGCAGCCGATCCTCTATCCGGCGGTCGAGGAACGCGCGGCACGCCTGCGGTTCTTCATCACGTCGAGCCACACGCCGGATCAGATCCGGCGGACGGTCGCGACGATGCAGGAGGAGCTTGCCCGCATCGATCCGGTGTATGCCCGGTCGGCCCAGCGATCGGTGCCGGTCTCGGTGGCGTGACAGGGTTGGCCTCTGCCACTCCTGTCCGCCGGCCGCCGGGATGGCGGCCTCATCGCCAGCGGCCGGAGGGCCGCCAAGCCGAGACGGCCAGGATGGCCGTGCTCGGCGTGAAGCTAGTATCTCACCTCGATGCCGAAGTCCACGCCGTTGGTCAGCACGTATTCGGTGCCACCCTGCACCGGGGCGATCCGGTTGTACTCGGGGTTCGGAAGGTTGCCCGGCAAGCCGGTCGTCTTCACCACCCAGGGGTTGGTCTGACTGGCGGGCTGCGTCGGATCCAACAGCTGCGCGTATTTTGAAGGCTTGTCGTTGACGGTCTTATAACCGGTGTTCGTCGACGCCCTGGCGATGCCGGCCATCCACATGCCGGTGTAGCCGGCATGCAGTCGGATCGCCTCGCTGACGCGGAACTGCGAGCCGAACCGCCATTCGCCGATGGGCGAGAAGACGAAGCGGTGCTCCGCCGCATTCGTGGCATTGCTCTGGCCAACGCCGTAGATCTGCAGGAAGAGCGGCGGGGCGGTGATCGTCGTGGCGCTGTTTCCCGTGGGGTCGGTGGTTCCGCCAGCCGTGAATGTGGTCGATGGGCTGAACGTGGCCCGCAGGTAGTCGGCACCGAGGGTGTTCGGGAAGTTCGCACCACGGTAGATGTTGTTCTGCCAGTTGAAACCCGCGGTGAACTTGAATTCACTGGAGAACAGCCAGCGTCCCTGCTGAGACTCGAACAGCAGCGAGAACTCCGGCCCCACCATGTTGTTGCTCGTGTAGGTCTCCCAGTCCGCCGTCTGCATGGCGGAGCCCGCACCGATGCCGGTCAGCGTGTCGACGCCGGTAATCCCCAGCGTATTGCCCGCAGGGCCGGTGCCGAAGGATTCAGCAACGTTGCCGCCACCGATCGTGCTCGTCGTTGAGCTCAGGCCGCCGGCAGTCGTGCCGCCGGTCGTGCCGCCGGTCGTGCCGCCCGTCGTGCCACCGGTCGTGCCGCCAGTGGTACCGCCGGTGGTGCCGCCCGTCGTGCCGCCACCACCCCCGCCGGTCGTGCCACCGAGGTTGAACGCATACTGATTGCTTTCGTACCCGAGCTTGTATCGCTCCGCGAACTGCAGGAACCGCGGGCCCAGGCCGAACCGCACGGTCGAGCCGCTCCCGCGCTTGCCGAGTTCACGGCGGATGATCGCGGCCACGCCGGCGCTCTGAATCTCGGTGCTGTTGCTCTGCGTGAGCTTCTGCGAGATCAAGTGGTCGGGAGGCGGGCTCTCCGAGGTGATCGTCGTGGTCACGAGTGCCTGATTGACATTGCCCACACCACCGCCGCCACCACCGGTTCCGCCGCCGGCCGTATTCGTCTGCGTGAACGTCTGCGTGGGCGACGAGGCCGCGAACTCGCTGACGGTCGCAAAGCTCTGTGACTGGCCGATGCTAAAATAGCTGATATTCACGCCATTGTTGTCGTAGATCCAGCCGCCCTCGTAGCGATTTCCCCAGGACATCTTGGTTCGCATCCAGCTTGTATTGAGGTCGAGCTCCAGCGGATCCGAGCCAAAGGTGTAGAGACCACCGATGAGGCTCTGGCCTGACCCTGCCGATGTCCCCGAGGCGACGATGTTGGCGTTGTTGAGCTGTGCGACGGTCTGCGGCGAGATCGGACTCGACGGGATGATGTAATTGCCCGTCTGCGTCTGTCCGACACCGGCCACGCGGGGCGGCGTGATGCCCCAGTAGAGCCGGTCGTAGTTGAAGAAGATTCCCTCGCTCGGCTCCGGGTACATCTCGTACTCCTGCAGGTCCGGCGGAGCGAACAACTGGAAATCATAGAAGTCTTGGTTGGGCAGCATGGGCATCCAGTCGCCGGCATGGACGGGCATACCCGCCGCGATGCCGTGCGCGACTATGAGGATCAGGGCTGCCAGACGCTTGAACTGCTGCTTCGTGACCATCGCTTGTGTGTCCTGGGGAGCAGGAGCCGGTTTTCCGCAGATGCGGATTGCTCCTTCGGTATCGGTCATGCCGGTGAGCCGAGTTGACGAAAGTTGGCAAACTCTGCGGGATGAGCTGGATTTCCGTGATGACGGGGAAAAGACTGGCAGGCGGGGCAGACTCGGGTATGTTGCAGGGAGTCCCGGCTCCAACACTCACGGCCGGGGTTCCCGCGCTGGAGACCATCCGATGCCGAGCACGCTCAGGCCCCATCCTGCCGGACCGCGGACAAACCACTCCGCGGTGATTGCCGTAACCGCCCTCCTTGCCTGGTTTGCCCTGGGACTGGACGTGCGGGCGGCGGAGCCTCGACCCGGTCGAGCCGCCGCTCTGGCTGATGCCCCGCAGGCTGAGCAGGAACATGGATTCCTGCGGATCACCCGCGACTCGGCCCGCAAACCGCTTGCCCTCGAAACGTCGATCGTGACCTACACGGAAGCCCCGCAGGCCGCCGCCGCGGGCCGGCGGGAGCCGCTCGAGGTCGATCTCGTCGGGGCCGTGCATCTGGGCAGCCGTCAGTATTACGACACGCTCGACCGGCTCTTTGCCGACTACGACGCCGTGCTCTACGAATTGGTGGCTCCTGACAACGCTCTCGTGCCGAAGCCGGGCCGCAAACCCTCGGGCGCAATCGGTTCGGCGCAGCACGGTCTGACGAAGATGCTTGGGCTGGAATTCCAACTCGACCAGATCGATTATGCGGCGAAGAACTTCGTGCACGCCGACCTGTCGCCCAAGGAGTTCGATGCCGCGATGGCCAAGCGGGGCGAATCGTGGTGGACGATGTTTTCCCGCGTGATGCGGGAGAGCGTGGCCCGCGCCGATCGCACGGGCAAACAGCCTGGTGGCGACGTCGGTTTCAGCGACATCTTCGGCATCCTCTTCGGCAACGACCGCGAACTCAGGCTGCGTCGCCTGATGGCGGAGCAGTTCACCGACATGGAGGTGCTGACGGCGGCATTTGGCGGCGAGGAGGGTTCGTCACTGATCACGGACCGCAATACGGCCGCGCTCGATGTGCTCAAGGAGCAGATCGCCAAGGGACGCCGGAAGATCGCCATCTTCTACGGCGCCGCACACATGGACGATTTCGACCAGAAGCTTCGGCGGGATTTCCAGCTTCAGCCGCGGGAAACCGTCTGGCTCGAGGCTTGGGACCTACGGGATCCCGCCGAGCGGAACTGACTGTCTGACTGAACACCGCCCACGGCTGCTGGCCACAGCCGCTGGTCGAACTGGGCGCCAGCAACCGACGCTGCCGCCAGCCGGAGGCCAGCGGTCTGCCACACGGCAGCCGTCGCCCGGCTCCAGAGCAGCCGCTCTTCCACGGCCGCGGCCCAGGCGTCGGCAACCTGACGGGCCTCCGCCAGCACGCTGTCGTAGCCCAATGCGGCGACGGTTTCGCCCACGGGATCGAATTCGAAGTCTCCCGCGTAGCCATGATCGATAAGGGCCAATACCAGCGATTCCAGCGGCAGCGAGCCGTGGCCCACCGGTAGACGCTCCAGTTCGGCCGTCGGCGGGCCGTCCCGGTCGGCCACTTGAACGACGGCCGTGGCAGCCGCGAGCCGCGGGAGCACCCGCACCAGTTCAGGATCATCCCCAAACTGCCAGAGATCGGTCGCCAGGCGGATGGCAGGATCGGCGGCATCCTCGACCAATTCCAGGGCATCGACGGTTCGCGTGAGAAAGCTGCAGCCAGAGGCCGCGGCTGCGTGCATGGGTTTGACTGCCAGCGTCACACCGGCCGCCCCGGCGATCGGAGCGAGCATCTTGAGGGCTTGAACGAGCAGGCGGCGGGCGTGCGCCCGGGTGTGTCCGCCGCGGCAGCCGCTGTGGACCACGAGCACGGGGGCTCCGACCGCAGCAGCGTTTTCGATCGCCTCGGTGGCGTCCTCGATGCATTCGGCGAACGTGCGACCGTCGCCGCCAGTGAAGCCGCCCGCCCACTGCAAGCTCGACACCCGGATGCCGCCGTCCGTCAGCAGCGATGCCACGGCAGCGGGCCCGAGGTCCGACAGCTTGGCCCGCCACAGAGACAGACACTCGATGCCATGATTCGCGAGGTGGGCGATCTCTTCGCGAAGCTCCCATCGCGACGTCGTCAACTGACTGATGGCCACATGAAACATGCTCGCGTTTTCTCCTGCACGGCGTCCGCCCGGACCTGGAAGGGCGAAAGTATGGGTGGCGTGTGCGCAGACTGTCCAGAGAAGATCGAGGCCACTGTTTCCGGCCGCGAGAATGCGATGTTTCCCGCCGCCAGAACGGTGCTGGCATGCGATCCGTTTCACTCTTGACAACCTTGCAGGCCACCGTCGCGACCATGACTGAACACTGATCAGTTGGTCTTCGATCAGTTGGTCTTCGTCGGCAGCAGGTCGAGGCAGACGAGACGGCCCTGCCCTCGCACGTAGAGATAACCGTGGGCGATCACCGGGGCGGCCCAGCACGGAGCCACGAGCAGTTCGCCCCCCTTGTCCTGCGTTGCATCACGGGTGGCGTTCTGAGTGGCTATCACCGGATCGATGAGCCGTGCACGCGACACCTCCGTGTAGGCATCCGGGGTGGCCTTTACGAGCACGAGATCGCCGAACTCGCCGAGCACGATCAGGTGGCCGTCAGCACAGACCATGCTCGATCTGCCGAGGCCACCCTGACTCCAGCGGACGGCGCCGGTCTTCCAGTCAACGCAGACGAGTTGGGCATCGCCGGCGTTGCGTCCGCTCGAGCCGTAGAGATGGCCGTCGTGGAGCACCGGCGTCGCCCAGTGGGACTTGAGGCTGCGATTCGGTCGGCTCCCGGCGGCGTCTTGGCGAACCGTCTGCAGGCCCGCCGCAGTGACGGTCAGGAGCACGCTCCCCGGCCCGTAGGTCTCCGACAGCAGCACCTCATTGCCATCCACGACCGGACTGGCAGCGACGACGCTGAACAGTTCGTCTGCCCGCCAGCGAAAATCGGCCTGCACGCCGCCCGTGGCCGGATCGACCACGAGGAAGCGGTCCCGCATCCAGGCAAGAAGGCCGTCGCGATCGCCCATGCGGGCCATCACCGGCGTGCTGTAACTCGCCAGTTGGTCGCTCGACCGCCAGCGTTCCCTTCCCGTGGCAAGGTCGAAGGCGACCAGACCGCTGTCGAGCCCCTTCACAAGATCAAGCCGTTCCGGGGACGGAGGGGCGGAGCCCTGCCGACTGCCGCCGACCTGCACGACCACGAGCCTTTCCTGCCCGACGTCGACCACCAGCGGCGCGGTGCCGACGCCGAAAAAGTTCTTGACCACGTGATACGCCGCGGACGTATCGACATGCCAGCGGCTCACGCCATCTGCCAGGCTGCGGCATTCGAGCCGTCCCTCGGGGCCGAACGTGACCACCGCATCATGGGCGATCACCGCGGCGGCCCGCGGGCCGCCGTCATACCCGAACGTGTCTACATAGTCGGTGGGATACCGCTG
Source organism: uncultured Candidatus Kuenenia sp. (assembly GCA_964581055.1). Taxonomy (GTDB): domain Bacteria; phylum Planctomycetota; class Planctomycetia; order Pirellulales; family UBA1268; genus CAMCQY01. The sequence continues at coordinate 17,198 of CAZOMJ010000027.1, read as the reverse complement.
CTGCCAGAGTTGCTTTCCCGTTTCGGCCGCCAGGCAACGGACACGCATCTCCTGCCCCGCACGATCGCAGATCACGCTCCGCCCCTGGGCCACCGCGGGGCCGCAATAGCCCTCACCGAGTTCGCAGTGCCAGACGATTCGCGGGCCGCCGGCAGGCCACGGCACCATCATGCCCTTCAGACTGCTGCGGCCATTGCCCGTGGGCCCCAGGAAGGTGCCCCAATCCTCGCCGGGCCGGGTCCAGAGATCGGCTGCCGGGGTCGGACGCTGCTCCGGCACGGTTCCGGGCTCTCTGGCGACGCCATGAGCCGCAGCCAAAGCCAAGCCCGTCAACGCGATGAGCGACAGGCAATTCTGCATCGGTTTCGGCATCTGATGAATCCCAGTGTAAAACAACAAAAATCCTATCATTCCCAACGCGACCGCATCATGCCCAAGGAAAAGGAAATCCGCGTCGGTCCGCTGCTGATTCCCGCGGCGGCACTTGAGTGGCAGTTTGCGAGGAGCAGCGGCCCTGGCGGCCAGCACGTCAATCGCACCAGCAGCAAGGCCATGCTTCGTTTCGATGCGGTCCATTCACCGCACCTGCCGGACGACGTGCGTCGGCGGTTCCTGCACCGCGAGCGGGCCCGCCTCACCAGCGACGGGACGCTCGTGATCTCCAGCCAACGGCATCGCGATCAGTCGCGAAACGTCGCCGACTGCCTGGAAAAACTGACGGAACTCCTGGAGCGGGCGTTGATCGTGCCGAAGACCCGCCGGGGATCGACCACCCCCCGTGCAGCAAAAGGCAAGCGGCTCGACACCAAGCGACATCGGTCGGAGACCAAGCGGCTCCGCCGCAGGACCGAGGACTGACGGCCCCGTAGACCCGCCCCGGGCACGGCTCCAAGCCGGACTTTTCCCTCCCGAAAATCTGGTTTATCGACGCTGGTATAATCCCAGCGAGTGGCAATAACGCCGCGGTTTGGATTGACCGGGAAGGAGTGCGACCCCATGGCAGCGGCCCGCGACATCGATACCCTCCTCAAGAACTGGGATTTCCAGCCCGGTGAGGTCAACGCGCGTCTGGTGAAGGCACGCAACGGCCGCGAGGTGCTCCAGATGCGGGTGGACATGGGACTGCTTCAGATGGAGACCGACCTGCGGCCGGATGGCCTGCGGCCACACGGCGCCGAGACCTACTACGACTATCTCGTCAGCGAGGTGATCCGGGAGGGCGGCTCGTTCCGGCTCTCGAAGGAACAGTGCGCCGAGGCGGATCGTGAGTTCGTGCAGTATTACCACCGGCGGCTCTGCTGGCTGTCGCTGCGGGAATACCGCCGGGCCGCCAAGGACGCCGACCACAGCCTGGCATTCATGGATTTCGTGCGGGAACATTCCCCGGACGAGGAATGGACGCTCTCGCATGAGCAGTATCGGCCGTTCGTGCTCTTCCACCGGGTGCAGGCGTCTTCGCTCGCCGCGCTCCAGGAGGCGGGGCCGGAGTCCGCGATCGGCGAGATCAATCGCGGCCTGGGACAGTTCCGTGATCTGTTTGCCCGCTACGACGCGGTCGAACAGTACGACGAGGACGAACTCGTGAAGCGGCTTCTCGAGATGCGGGAGAGCGTCCGGCAGCGGTACGAGGTTGGTCGCACCCTCGACGAGCAACTCGCCGAGGCGATCCGGGCCGAAAACTACGAACTCGCTGCCACGATCCGCGACAAGATGCTCCACGACAAGATCCGTAGTCCGAGCGAGTAGCGGGCTTGAGCGGGGGCCGGTCCTGCAGTCGCGGTAAATTTTTCAAGGGATCGCGTCACAATGGCGCGTCTGGGTCGACCCGGACGGCACTGCCTGCCCAAAACTGGGCCGCGATCATTTTTCTGGCTTTGGCACGCGATGTGCGTTGTATGTTTTCAGAGCCGAAACACTTGCATCTTTTGCCGACGCAGGAGGCCCCTCCCATGAACGCCACCACCAGCACCGCCAATTCTGCCGACATCGCCTTTGTGAAGTCTGCCAACGGCGAGGCAGCCCGGTATGTCGTGACCGTGGGCGAGACGCCGTGCGAGGTTCGCGCCCGCACCATCGCGATGATTGCCGACGTGCTGGGATTCGAGCAGGAGATGGAGACGGGGATGGCGAACGTGGCGGGGAACGCCGCCGACCGACACCTGATTGCCGATCTGCTGGAGTCCCGCATGATCGCTCCGCCTCGGGCCGTGCGTCGCCGGCAGCGGCCCGTGAGTTCGCGGGCCATGTTCTACGGCGCGACCGGCCGCTGAATCACCAGCGACACGTCGACTTCGTGCTGTCGTGTTCGGCACGATCGTGCTTCCCCAGTGCCCGTGCGTTTTGAACGGGCGAAATCAATGCCTGGGCAACGGGCACGTTAAAAACTTGCCGCCACAGGGCGGGCTGATAGATTGTCCGGCCACCCAATGCGAGGCCGCACATGAACCAGCCGCTCACCGTGCCTGCCGGACGTGATGTCCGGCTTGCGGATTTCGATCCCGACTACCACGAAGATCTCGATCGCGGCGACGCCGAAGCCGAGACCCGCGAGCACTGCGACAAACTCGACGAACTCGCCTACCGCCTGTTCGCGGAGGCGAAGCGTGCGGTCGTCGTCGTCCTGCAGGGGATCGACACCTCCGGCAAGAACGGCACGATCCGCATGGTTGCCAGTGGCGTGAGCCCTCAGTGCCTCGATGTGAAGAGCTTCAAGGCCCCCAGTGCCCAGGAACTCTCGCACGACTTCCTGTGGCGGGTGCATACGGCCATGCCCGCCCACGGCCGCATCGGCATCTTCAATCGCTCCCACTACGAGGACGTGGTGGTGGTCCGCGTCCGCAAACTCGTGCCAAAGGACGTCTGGAAGGAACGGTATGCCCAGATAAACGCCTTCGAAAAACTGCTCCGTGACGGCAACCTCACCTTCGTGAAGTGCTTCCTGCACATCAGCAGGAAGGAGCAACGGCAGCGGTTGGAGGACCGGCTCCGCGACCCGAAGAAACAGTGGAAACTGGGGCCGGACGACCTCGAGGATCGGCGGCTCTGGGACGACTTCCAGAAGGCCTACGACGATGCCCTCACGCAGTGCAACACGGAGCACGCGCCCTGGCACATCGTGCCGGCCGACAAGAAGTGGTATCGCAACCTCGTGGTGGCTAGGCTGCTGCGAAGCACGCTCGAGCGAATCGATCCACAGTTCCCCCCCTTCGACTCGAGCCTGCTCACCAAACTCGACTGACGCCCTTCCATCCGCTCGCTCCAAAAGCCGTGCCTCGCGGCACGCCCGAACGCATCCCATGAACGGACTCTCTCCCCTGCTCGACCTCGACGCCTGCCGCGTCCGCCAGGAACGCCTCCGCAAACGCATGGCCGAACGGTCGCTCGACGCCGTCGTCCTCGTGGCGCCGGAGCACGTGCAGTATTTCACCGGACACCGCTGGGATTTTCGGTTTGCTCCGGCGGTGGCGATGCTCCTCTCTGGCGAGACGCTGCTCGTCTGCCCCGACAAGCCGCTGGAACTGGAGCAGGCGGCCGCCACGGACGTCCGGACCTACGTCGCGAAGCGTCGCTCCACGCTCCGCACCGACCAGCGTGAGGCCTCCTCGGCGGTGCTCGGCGACTGGCTGGCGACGCGGGCACGCCAGGCACGAGTGGGCGTGGAGTTCTCCGCCTGCCCGCCGCATGTCACGCGACTCCTGAATCACGCCGAGGTGCTCGATATCGACCTCGACCTGCTGGCACTCAGGCGACGCAAAGACCCCGACGAACTCGCGCTGCTCGAGCGGGCGATCGCCGCGACAGGGGCGATGTACGAGGAGGCGCGACGGCGAATCCGACCAGGGGTTTCCGAACTGGAGATTTTTTCCGCGTTGCAGGCGGCGGCGGTGGAGACGTGCGGCGAGATGCTCACCGGCACCGGCAACGACTATGCGTGCGGCGTTCGTGGCGGTCCGCCCCGCCAGCGGATCTGCAACGCGGGCGAGCTCTACATCCTCGATCTGGGGCCGGCTTACCGCGGCTACTTCGCAGACAACGCCCGGACGATCGCCGTGGATGGCCGTCCGACGGATGAACAGTTGGCGGCCTGGCGGCACGTCTGCGAGGCGCTGGCCGTGGTCGAACGTCGGGCACGGCCGGGCGTGCGGTGCCGCGAAATCTACGAAGAGGTCCGGCAATGGCTGTCCACCGCTGCAGTGGGCAGTTGGTCAAGCCACCTCGGCCACGGTATCGGCCTGTTCGTGCACGAGATGCCTCACCTCAACCCCGAATGGGACGACGCGCTGGAGGCCGGCGACGTGATCGCGGTGGAACCGGCGCTCTACGACCCGGCTCTCCGCTGCGGGATGCGAATCGAGAACAACTACCTCGTCACCGACGCGGGGCTTGAACTGCTCAGCCCGTTCCCGCTCGACCTCGCGTTGGCCTGACGCTGGACGACACGGCCTGTGGCTGGTGTCTTGGAGCCTGCGGTCGTCTGACCGGTGGGGGCTGCCGCTTTTCCGGTGGCCACGGACTGCTTGGCTGGGCTGGTCCGCTGTGCGGTGATCGCCGGCCGCTTCGTGCCGAACGGCCACAGGACGGGCGGTGTGACAGTGGGCCGCGTGGGCGGCTCCGGGGCCACTTCGACCGCCTGATCGACCCGGACGGCCGCCACGGCCATGTTTTCCGTGTTCATCGTGTCTGCGCGGGCCGCGGTGTCCTGATGGATGGTCCCGTGCGGAGGCGCGGCGGCCGTCTGCGTGATGATCGGCAGGTTGGCTGCAGCGATCCGCTCCGAGAGCGGGCGGCGGCCGGTGGCCGCCGAGGATCGATTCGACTGCGCCACGATGGAATAGGTCTCTCCGGCCCTAGCGCTGAGCGCACAAAAGCTGGCCAGGGCGGTCAGACAGCCGATCAGGGTGGCTTCTGCCAAACGCGAGTGGAACATGCTTTCGACCTCGGTGAGAGCCGGGACCAAGGAACTTCTTGGGGTTGTATCGGTCGTCCTCCCCTCGGACCTTGTGCTGCTTGCGGCCGGGAATGCCGCCCGCGGCCTCGCAGCTTTGGCAAACCCCGCCCCCATCGCATACATTCCTTAGTCCGCGGCCCCCGTTTCGCCGGCCCTTCCCATTTTGCCTTTCCCCTTTCGAGAGCGGAGCAGTCAGCATGTCAGTCGCCAAGGATGCATCCGTCCCCACCACCCGTTGGCATGCCATGGCCTCCCGTGTGCTCGCCGGCGGCACGATCGACCGCGCCGATGCCCGGGCGATCCTCGAATCGTCCGATGTCGAGCTGCTCGATCTCCTGGCCGCCACCTGGCGGGTGCGGCACCACCACTTTGGCAACACCGTGCAGCTCTTTTTCCTGATGAACGCCAAGAGCGGCCTGTGCCCGGAAGACTGCGGCTATTGCTCGCAGTCGAAGGTTTCCGACGCCGAAATCCCCCGTTACAACCTCCTCTCCGCGCCCAAGCTGCTGGAGGCCGCCAAGCTCGCCGCCGAACGGCAGTCGAAGACGTTCTGCATTGTGATCTCGGCCCGCGGCCCGTCGGAGCGGGAAATCGACTTCGTCTGCAAGATCGTTCCCGAGATCAAGCAACAGTACGACCTCAACATCTGCGCCTGCCTGGGACTGTTGTCGCCGGAGCAGGCCCGACGGCTGGCGGCGGCGGGTGTCGACAAGGTGAACCACAACCTCAACACGAGCGAACGGTTCTACGGTGAGATCTGCTCGACCCACACCTACGGCGACCGCATCGCGACGTTGGCAGCCTGCCGTGCCGCGGGCCTGCAGTTGTGCAGCGGCGGCATCATGGGCATGGGGGAAACGCACGACGATTTGATCGACATGGGGCTGGAGCTGCGCAGCCTCGGCGTGGAGTCGATTCCGCTCAACTTCCTGAACGCCATCGACGGCACGCCGCTGGAGGGCAACAACCGCGTCAGCCCCCGCGACTGCCTCCGCGGCCTGGCGATGATGCGGCTGCTCAACCCCGCGGCGGAGATCCGCATCGCCGGCGGACGGGAGCTTCACCTCGGCACCCTTCAGCCGCTGGGCCTCTATGCGGCCAATTCGATGTTCGTGGGCGACTACCTGACCACGAAGGGGCAGTTGCCCGAGTCCGACTACAAGATGATCGAGGAGATGGGGTTCGTGATCACGCGGGGCGCCGAGTCGGCAGAGCCGGTGCCCGCGATGGCATAACGGGCTTTTTCGCGGCTGGCTAACTGCCCAGGCTCATCAGGAGCTCCGACATTTCGCCGGCGGCGTGCGTCTTGCCCTGCCGCCTCGCCTCCTCGATCCCCTCGCGGAGCGTGCTGCGTGCCTCTTCGATCCGCTCGCGGGCCACGAGGTGCTGCGCGGCCATCTGGAAGGCAGGCACATACGGCGGCACACCGCGAGCGAGTGCCTCGAGGATCTCGAGACCGGCCTCCCATTCCCCGGCAGCCTCCATCTCGAGCGCGAGACTGTATCGCAGAAAGACGTCGTCGGGATCGTCCCGCAGGAGGGCTTCGATCTTCTCACGGCGACTGGGCAGACTCGTCATGGCTTGCTCGCAGACTGGGTAGGATCGATACGCGATACGATGCGGGTCTCGCGGCCGTGCGTCACAATAATGGCACGCTCCGAAAGGCAGACGACCGCGCAGGCTCCTTCCAGGCGGGCCACGCAGACGGCCTCGGCCGACTGGCGACCGCTGCGCATGACGGCGTCGATCCGCCAGAGGCCGTCTGGGGCAACGGCGGCCGATGCCGTACCACCAGATTCACCCCGGGCCCCGCCACCGACCACCCACAGCGTGCCATCGGCACGGCAGAAAGCCGCGTCACGCACCTGGAGCAGCGACGTGTCGAGGTGCAGCAGCCGGCGTGGATCGGGGGGCAGATAAAACGACACGAAAACGCCGTCGGCAGCGCGGCCTGCCGGATCCGGAGCGAAGAGCAGGAGTTCCTCGGCAATGCTGATCGTCGCTGCGGTGGGCCGCGTGCCCGGTGGGAGAACAGGGCAGGCACGGGCCGAAACGCCGCCGATTCTCGCCCCGGCGATCGGCGCCCGCATCACGGCCGGCAGCGGCGTTGGCAGGCCGCAGACGCCCAGCCAGTCGCGAGACGGGCTGATGGCCAGGCAGGCCCGATTGTCTCCGGAGGTTCTTGTGTCGGTGGCGGCTGCCGCCTCGGCGTCGCCGACGGCCCTTCCGATCACCACGTTTTGCGAGGGCTTGTCAGGATCAGCGGCCTCGCCGGGTTGGAGTCGGTGCGTCTGCAGTGACCACCCGTCGCGGTTGCGGCAGAGCAATGCGAGCATGCTCGTGTCGATACAGCCGATCGCGAGTGTTGTCCTGCCGGCATCGGCCCGCGGGCCGGCCGCCACGGCCGTCCAGCGCTTGGCCGCCGGATCGAACGGATCGATGGCCACGACCTCGCCGCGTGCCTCATCCAGGACATAGAGCGTCTGGCCATTCGTCGGTGCCGCCAGATCGCCAGCCGCAGGGATGTCCTTGATGAGGTCGGTACGCTGGGGTTGCGGAGCCGCCGGCGCCGCAACGGCGGCCCGCAAGCAGAGTCCGCAGGCCAAGGCCAACCAGGCGGATCGACCCCCGGCACGCACGGCCATGGCATTCACTCCCCGGCCGGCGCCGCATGGGCCGCCTCCCAGGCGGCGATTTCGTCGACATGCTGGAGCGACAGGCCGATGTCATCGAGCCCTTCCAGCAGGCAACGCCTGCGGAACGGGTCGACCACGAACGGGCGGGAAAAACCGGCGTTGTCGCTCACGGTGCAGGCCGGCAGATCGACATGCAGCCGATAGGGTCCGCCAGCCGCCTCCGCCGCCCGCGTTCTACGAAAGAGTTCGTCGACATCCTCCTCCGAGAGACGGATCGGAACCATGCCGTTCTGGAAGCAATTGTTGAAGAAGATGTCGGCGAAGGTCGGCGCGATCACGGCCTTGAAGCCGTAGTCAGCCAATGCCCAGGGAGCATGCTCACGGCTCGAACCACACCCGAAGTTGCGGCGTGCCAGAAGCACACTCGCTCCCGCGACGATGGGCTGGTTGAGTTCGAACTCGGGGTTCGGCGCACCGTCGGGCAGGAACCGCCAGTCGAAGAAAAGGAACTGACCGAAGCCGGTCCGCTCGATGCGCTTGAGGAACTGCTTGGGGATGATCTGATCGGTGTCGACGTTGGCCCGGTCGAGCGAGGCGACGATGCCGGTATGGGTGATGAATGGTTGCATGAGATGAGGCCGTCGTTCCGCGGTGTGTTCAACGATAGAGCCAGTGTCGGATGTCGGTAAAGTGGCCGGTGACGGCAGCGGCCGCCGCCATCGCCGGCGAGACGAGGTGCGTGCGGCCCCCCTTCCCCTGTCGGCCCTCGAAATTGCGGTTGCTCGTCGAGGCACACCGTTGGCCGGGCGTCAGGGTGTCGGGGTTCATCCCCAGGCACATGCTGCAACCGGCCTCCCGCCATTCGAAGCCGGCGTCGCGAAACACGCGGTCAAGTCCCTCCTGCTCAGCCTGCCTCTTCACGCGGCCGCTGCCGGGCACGACCATTGCGTGGACGGTCGACGCCACCCGGTAGCCGCGGACGACATTGGCTGCGGCGCGAAGGTCTTCGATCCGGCTGTTGGTGCAGGAGCCGATGAAGACCCTGTCGAGTGGGATGTCGACGATCTTCGTGCCTCCCGCCAGGCCCATGTAATCGAGAGCCCGACTGCCGCTTTCCCGCTCGTTGGGATCCCGGAAGGCCGTGGGGTCGGGGACGGTGGCGTCGATGCCCACCACCTGGGCCGGATTGGTGCCCCATGTGACCTGGGGCACGACATCGCCCCCTTGGAAAACCTCGACGCGGTCGAACGACGCCCCCGGATCGCCGGGGAACCGCTCCCACTCGGCGACGGCCCGATCAAAATCCCGCGGCACGTAGTCCCGCCCCCGCAGGTAGTCGAAGGTGATCTGATCCGGGGCGATCATGCCGGCTCGGGCTCCCGCCTCGATCGACATATTGCAAACGGTCATCCGCTCCTCCATGCCGAGGCGGCGGATGCATGGACCGGTATATTCGATCACGTGGCCCGTGCCCCCCTCGGTGGAGAGCTTGCCGATCAGGTAGAGCACGAGATCCTTCGCGGTCACGCCCGGATGCAGCGATCCCTCGACCCGCAGTTCGAGCGACTTCGGCTTGGCCTGTCGCAGGGTCTGCGTGGCGAGAACGTGTTCCACTTCACTCGTGCCGATGCCGAAGGCCAGCGCCCCCAGGGCGCCGTGCGTCGCGGTGTGGCTGTCGCCGCAGACGATCGTCATACCGGGCTGCGTGATTCCCAGTTCCGGGCCGATCACGTGCACGATGCCCTGGTCGGCGTCCCCCAAATCAAACAGCCGCACGCCGAACTCGCGGCAGTTGTTGCGGAGCGTGTCGATCTGCTGCTTCGAGATCGGATCGGCGATGGGGAGCCGCCGATCGGTCGTGGGGATGTTGTGATCCGGCGTGGCGAAGGTCGCATCAGGCCGGCGGACGCGGCGGCCGGCAAGCCGAAGCCCCTCGAATGCCTGCGGGCTGGTCACCTCGTGCACGAGATGACGGTCGATATAGAGCAGCGGCAGTTCGCCCGGGGGCGTGCAGACGACATGGGCGTCCCAGATCTTGTCGAGCAGCGTGCGTGGCGTGGAGGACATCGGGGGTGATGATGTGGGCTGTGGTGGAGTGTCGGGGAAGGCCTGTAATGTAGCCCCCGAGCCCCAGCCCCGCCACCGGCGGCTACGCGGCGCGTCTCAGGACGGTCTTCGAGGCCAGTTCATCGACGCGGGCCTTCGGAATGGGGGTCCATACACCGCCGCGGCCCTGTCGCGACTCCGCAAAGATGGACGACTGGAGGGTGATGATCCGCTGGATGAAGAACCAGCAGCGATCGAGATACCGCGGATCGTTGTCGGCCGAAATCAGCACCAGGTCGAACGCTCCCAAATGGTTGCAGAGCCTCGACAGCGAGGTGTCGATGTTGCCCGGCACGAGCTGCACCCTGGCCATACCATGCAACTGTTGGTGGGCCTGCTTGAGCGTCACCCCGGGCGGATCCTCGGGCAGCCGCCCCTCGAAACGGTCGAGGCCCACGTAGTGCAGATCGACATCAGGGTAGACCGACCGCAGGAGCCCGAGCAGCCGCCCTGTCCGCCCCAGTGTGCCGACTCCTAATTCGATCATCCGCTTGGGAGGCGTTCGCAGCACGTGCCTGTAGAGAGGCCGCTCCCGAGCCGGTTGGGAGAACCGCGTCAGCCAAAGCCTGCGAAACAGTCCGTACTTTGCCATGGACGCCCCCGCCGATTGCCCCATCCGACCAGCACCCCTTGCTCCAGCAAGAAGGTCGGCCGGCCGTGGCACGCGGCTGAAGGCAGGGGAAAGACGCCGTCACACCTTGCCGACTCGGGGCGGTCGCAGGATGGCCCCGGCGGCCCACCGAGCCTCACCCGCCCTTGATCTTGGCGAGCGCGGCGGCGGCAGCGGCCCGCACCGCCTTGGACGAATCTTCCTCGGAGACGAGTTCCAGGATCGGGATCGCGGACGCAGCGGCCGGACCGATCTCTCCAAGGGCCACCGAGGCCTCGAGGCGGACGATCTCCTGATTCGCACGAGCCGCCTTTCTCAACGCAGGAATGGCCTGTTCGAGCAGTGACCTGTCCTCGGGAGCGATCTTGAGCGTCGACCATATCGCAACCGTCGCCAGCACCTCGTCCGACGACGTTGCCAAGGCCCGCAATGGATCCAACGCCGGCTTGGCCGCAGGGCCGATGCGGCCGAGAGCGTAGGCCGCGGGATATTTCACCGCCGGGGCCCCGTCGTCGGCGAGCATCTTCGTCAGGGAAGGAACGGCGGCGGCCGCATCGGGACCGATGGCGGCGACGGCCACGGCCGCATCGCCACGGATGGCCGGATCAGCATCGGCCAGCAACCTGATCATGTCGTCGACCGCCGGCTTTGCCGCCGGACCGATCGCCGCGAGGACCTCCAGCCCCCGCCCCCGCAGCGCCGGGTCGGAGAGCCTCTCGCGCAGCGTGTCCACGGCCGTGGCACCGAGGCGTATCAGGGCCCCCCCGCCACGCAGGCCGACGTCCTGAACGGGGTCCGACAGCAGGTCTGCGAATTCGCTTGCCAACTCCCGGCGGACAGGTTCGTCCAATTGTTCTGCCAGATCGGAGAGCCCGGAGGCGGCGGCACTGCGTTCGTTCGGCCGATCACTATGGAGGCCCGTGCGGAGCCGCTTCACAGCCTCATCGACCAGCGGCTTGTCGTCGGGGTGGATCCGCGCCCGGGCCCAGCTGGCAACCTCGGCTAGGAATGGATCGTCACCGGCAGCGGCCCTCTCGAGCACGGCATCGGCATCCGCCGCACGCACCCGGCCCAAGGCGAACGCCGCGGGGAACCGCAACGCATTGTCGTCGGACTCGAGCGCCTTCACCATCACGGGCGACGCCGTCGCCGCCTTCTCGCCGATCGCCGCCAACGCGAGAAACGCCTGGATCCGCTCCTCGGTCTCGCCCTCGGCGGCGAGTTGGGCCAACGCTGCCACCGCGGGCGCAGCCTCGGGTCCGATTTCACCCAGGGCGATGGTCGCCCAGTACCGCGACTTCGGGTGCTGGAGTGCTTCGAGCAGGAACGGCACCGCTTCGTCGTCCATATCGGCCAGCGTGTGGAGAGCGGGCGTGACGACCGACGGATCAGCGTCGGAGAGTTGTTTACAGAGCAGTGGGGCAAGTTGTTCCGGCGACCGGGTCAGGCGACGCAGGGAACGCACGGCCGCCCGCCGCACCCGCGGATCGGGATGCGTGGTCGATTTGACGAGCGGATCAACCGCGCTGGCATACGCCTGCTCGTCGGCGGCTGGAATGCTTTGCCGTCCGTCATCCTCGCGGATCAGGCCGATCGCGGCGGCCGACTGCGTGACCACGATGGGGTCTGTATCGGCCAGGAGGCCGAGGAGCACCGGCATGGCCGACAGCGCATCCTCGCCGATCAGGCCGATGGCCCGGGCCGCGTGCCAGCGGGTGCGGGAATCTTCGTCGGCGACGGCCTTGATGAGATCGTCGAGAGCCCCCTTCGAATTCTGGCCGAGTTCGGCAATGTCGTCGATCACCTGCACCTGGGTGTCGTTGTCCGGGGCTGCGGCGAGCGCCTGCCGGAGGGATGCAAGCTGTTCGGCAGGCGTGGCCACGGTGGCTGGCCGCTTGGCATCGGTGGTCGCTTCCGCGACGCTCGCGGCCACCGGAGCGGCCGCCGGAGCGGTCGCCGGAGCCGGCGTCGCGGCGGGTTCGACCTTGGCCGGGGCGATCGGCGCGACCGCCACCGCCTTTGGCGGCTCAGGCTTGGGCTGCGGCGGCGTAGCATTCGAACAGCCCGCCAAGGCGATACCACACCAAACTCCAAACCACTGAATCGACGGCACGCGGCTCATCGCGACAGGCTCCCGAAGAGAGGACTCAAACCTGCGTGGAAACACGGTCAAACCGCTGTCGTGTCCACACCGGAAGGAGAGTATACTCGTCGCGGTTTTTCGAATACATCAGTATAAGATTGTCTCAACGGAGGTCGCGGCGTTGCACCTCCCCTTCCGCCCGCCGACGAGGACGCCCCTGATGCGCATCCCTCACGCCCACACTCGAATCCGCTTTTCACGCCCGCTCGCCGTGGCAATTGCCGTCGGCACCGCGACCATGGTCTGGCCCACGGACAGCCCGGCTCAATGGGGCGGCGGCTTCGGCTTCAACCGCGGTGGATATGCCTCCACCGCCGGCCAGGCGGCATCCTACGGCATGTCGGAGATGATGCGGGCGCAGGGCTACCAAAACCTCGAGAACTCCCAGGCGGCGAAGAACTGGCAGGAGGCAAAGACCCTCGAAATGCAGAACCGCATGCGATGGACCGAGACCTACTTTGAGATGCGGAAGACCAACCGTGAGGCGAGGGCGGCCGAAGATGGCCCTCCCGTTACCCACGAGCAGGCGATCCGCATGGCGAAGATGGGCCTGCCGCCCCGGCTCGGCTCCACGCAACTCGACCCCGTGACCGGCCATATCGACTACCCGATGGTCCTGACCTCCGCCCAGTTCGCCCCCTACCGGGAAGAACTCGACAAACTCTTCGCGGACAGGGCCTCGTCCGGCGGCAGCATGCAATACGAGCAGTACCAGCAGATTCAGCGGACGGTCTCGAAGTTCATCGACGTTCTCAAGGAGAACGTCAACAACTATTCGGCTGGCGATTATGGCCGCGCCCGCACGTTTCTCGACAGCATCGCCAACGAGGCGAGGTTTCCGGCGGGCTGATGGCTCGTACTACTTCGTTGGTTACGACCTGGTTGGTTACGGCCTGGTTGGTTACGAATGGGCCCGGCCTGGCATGCGGACCCGGCGGAGCAGGGGCACGGTGGCCAGTCGCAGCAGGCCCGAAACGGCGAAGACCGTGACGTATGCCCGGCTGTCCTCGCCGAGTGTGCGGAGCAGCAGACCGCCGGCCGCAGCGCCGGCGACCGTCGCGAGGGCGAGGCCGAGGTTGTAGACCGTGATCACGCCAGTGCGGTCTCGGTGCGGCACGGCATCGAAGAAAAGCAGAGCCACCGCCAGTTCCCAGCAGGCCCAGCAGCCGCCGGCGAGCACCTGCACGGCCACGAGATACGCAACATCGGCCGAGAACAGCCAGAAGAGCGAAAGCGGGATGACCGACAGCCCCCCCAGCCATAACAGGCCGAGCGAGCCGATCCGCGATCCCAGCCGACCCAGACTCGGCAGGAATAACGCCTTGGCAAGAAAGCCCGTTGCCACCACCAGCATGAAGGCGTGGTAGGAGAAGCCGCGCTCGCGGAGCATGTAGGGGGTGAAGTAGGGAGCCGAAAACTGCGCTGTGAAGACGAGGCCGCACAGATAGATGACGAGGGGTCCGGATGGCGAGTTCGCCATCCGCCGGAGCGTGCCGCCCAGGTCGCTCACCCAGCCGACGAGTGAGCCGGCAGCGTCCCGGCGTGCCGCCGCGTCGCCGGAGCCCGCGACGTCCGGCCTGGAAAACTCACGGCAACTCACCAGCATCATCGTGGAGACCAGGCGGCAGATTGCGGCGGCGATGAACAGACCTGCAAAAGCCAGCAGCGTGACCCCGCTTCCCTCGCCCCACTGCAGGATCAGGCCGCCCAGAACGAAGCCGACGAAGACGCCAAATTGCCCGAGCCGATTGCGATTGGCGAAGTAGGCCGTCCGCATCCCCTCCGGGATCAGCGTGCCCATCCAGGTGTTCCATGCCGGGGCGCCCGCCATCCCGGCCGACCAGTAGACACTGGCCGCGACGAGCAGTTCCACGAGCGTTGCATGGCCGCGAATCGCCCACCAGGCAAACGGCACGAAGCTCGCCGCCTGCACCGACGTGCAGGCGATGCACCAGCCGCGGTTCGTACCCAGCCGGGCCACGGCCAGCGGCGTGATCAATTGGAAAACCGCCCCCGCGAGCACCGGCACGCTGGCCATCATGCCCGCGGCCACCGGACCGAGTCCAAGCGCCAGCGCGAAGGCGGGAATATACGTCTCGCCGCAGCCGACCATCAGGCTGAAGGCCGCCGCGTCGGCAGTGGTCACCCACAGGTCGCGGCGTAGGCCGGCCCGGGGCGGGAACCGCGCAGGGAACAGCCGACGGGGCAGGTGGGCAGACACGGCGTGGGGTCTACGATGCTGGGAAATTTTGCGGACGGCGGCTTGGCAGACTCCTGTTTATACTTCCTCCGCCGCAGTGGGGCGTGACGAACGTCACGCCGGCCACGCTGGTGGAACGAATCAACCTGCATTTCGAGGGCACGATCATGAAGGCATTGGTGACGGGCGCGACCGGTTTTGTAGGCCCACGGCTGCTGCGACTGCTCGACGGCCCAGTCGTGCTATCCCGCAATCCTGCCCGCGCGAGGGCGGCGATCGGCTCCATGGCCAGCCAGATCATCGAGTGGGAACCGCTGCAGGGCCCGCCCCCCGCGCAGGCCTTCGAGGGGGTCGATCTCGTCCTCCATCTGGCGGGCGAATCGGTGGCCGAGGGTCGCTGGACCACCGCGCAGAAGGCGAAGATCCGCGACAGCCGCGTCATCGGCACGCGGCACCTCGTACAGGGCATCGCGCAGGCCGCGGTCAAACCAAAAACGCTCGTGTCGTCATCGGCGGTCGGCTACTACGGCGATCGCGGCGAAGAGGAACTTACCGAAGCCGCTGCACCAGCCCATGATTTCCTCGCGGATGTCTGCGTGGAATGGGAGCGGGAGGCTCTTGCGGCCGAGCAGCACGGCGTGCGTGTGGTCGCGGCACGGACCGGCATCGTGTTGGGCGCCGGGGGTGGGGCACTCGCCAAAATGCTGACTCCCTTCAAACTCGGCGGCGGCGGCCCGCTCGGCAACGGACGGCAATGGATGCCTTGGATTCATGTTGCCGATCTCGCCAGGCTCTATCTCCACGCCGCCGAGACTGAATCGATTCGTGGTGCGATGAACGCCGTGGCGCCACACCCTGTCCGCAACAGCGAGTTCACCAAGGCCTTGGCACGCCAACTCCACCGGCCGGCCTTCATGCCTGCACCCTATTTTGGGCTGCGGCTCCTCTTCGGCGAATTTGCCAAGGTGCTGTTCGCGTCGCAGCGGGTCATCCCCCGCGTGGCACTCGATACCGGGTTCGTGTTTCAGTACCCGGAAATTGCCGCAGCGCTTCGTGAGATCCTGACCTGAGCTATCGGCGGAGATTCGGATCTGACCGATTGCATGTCCCGTACGGTTCAGATCGCTTCGCTGCCCCGCTCGCCGGTGCGGATCCGAACACATTCGTCCATCGGCAACACAAATATCTTGCCGTCGCCAATCTCGCCCCGCTCGCCGGAGCGGCCGCCCTTCACGATCGCAGCGATCGTCGGCTCGACGAAATTGTCATTCACGGCGATCTGCAACTGCACCTTGCGGAGCAGGTTCACGGCAATTTCATGGCCGCGGTAGGTCTCCGGATGACCTCGCTGGCGGCCAAACCCCTGCACGTCGAGGACGGTGAGTCGGAACACCTCGACCTCGGAAAGCGCCTGCTTCACGCTCTCCAGTTTGCTGGGCTGAATGATCGCGATGATGAGTTTCATGAAATCGACTCCGCCTGAGGCCCCCATGGTATCCAAACCGCGGCCGTCGAACAGGCTGCCGGCCGACTGGATGCCGAACGCCCGGCCATCGAGGCGAACCGTGGCCTCGCCTCCGACGGCCGAAGCCCGCCGGGGCCACGAATGGCCCGGCGGGCTGAATGCCAGAATGCCCCGGCCTGGGTGAGCTAGGCGGAGTGCCCACCCAAGCCGTTGGGGCATCCTTCTGGATCGTGGCTATTCGTTCCGCACCATCACGAAGCCGTGGTAGGCCTCGTTCCCGTGCTCGTGGATGTCGAGGCCTTCAATCTCCTCCTGCGGGGAGACTCGAAGGCCGACGGTTGCCTTGATGAGCAGCCAGAACAGGGCCGACACGGGCACCACATAGGCACCAACCAGCAGTACTCCCACCAGCTGGGCGATCAACTGCTTCGTGCCGCCGCCGAAGAAGAGCCCGGCGGTTGGGCCGCCCGCCTCGGCCGTGCCGAACGGCGTGTTGAGCACGGTGCCGGACAGATCCGTGGTGGTGAAGAGGCCGACACAGAGCGTGCCGAAGATGCCGCAGACGAGGTGCACGCTCGTGGCACCGACCGGATCGTCGACGTGGATCTTGTCGAAGAAGAGCACGGCGAAGAGCACCATCACGCCGGCGATAGCCCCGATCAGGAGCGAGCATGGCACGTTGGTGTAGGCCGCACTGGCCGTGATCGCCACCAGGCCCGCCAGGCAGCCGTTGAGCGTCATGCCAATATCGGGCTTCCCGAGCAGCAGCCACGCTGTCAGCGTGGCGGTGAGGGTCGCGGCCGCAGCGGCGGCGTTGGTGTTCACGGCGACCTGAGCGGCCAGAGCACCGCCGTCACCAGCCACACCCATCGTGCTGCCGGGATTGAATCCGAACCAGCCGAACCAAAGCACGAGACAGCCGATGAAGGCCGCGGTCATGTTGTGGCCAGGGATGGCATTGATCTTGCCGTCGGCGCCGTACTTGCCGATGCGGGGACCGAGGATGATCGCACCGGTCAGGGCCGACCAGCCGCCCACGGAGTGCACCACCGAGCAGCCGGCGAAGTCCCAGAAGTTCCACTCCTTGGCG
>CAZOMJ010000026.1:0-16473 GCA_964581055.1 uncultured Candidatus Kuenenia sp. | reverse complement strand
GCCGCTTCCCTCGCTCAACCGCTCGCCGTCGGGCGGCCGTGACATCCAACGCTATGTGGACGAGGCCGGGCCGCTGATGGCAGATGTCCGCAAGCATTTCCGCTGGTATTACGAGGAGGGTGTCCACCTCATGATCCGCGGTGAAAAGCCCCTCCGGGCGGCGGCCTGACAGGCCCCGGGGAGCCAATCCCCCCTCGGCCCAAGCAGGCAAAAAGGGCCGCTGGCGCCGCTCCTGCCCGACGACGAGCCGTGATCTCATCGAGCGTCGCGCTACCCGCTTCAGGCCTGCGGCGACTAGACTCCGGCAGCCCACTACACCCCGCCCATCCCACCCATCCCTCCCCGCAGGAGCTGGTGGCAGCGGAGAGTCCCGGCCTAAACCCAATTTCTCCTTCCGCGTCCCGGAGCACCCTACGATGCGATTCCACCGTTCCACCATCCAGACACTGTTCCGTGGACTTGTCCGGAGCGGCATGCACAGGCCCATGAACCAGGTTCGGACCGCGGCCCCCGAGCGCCAGAGCCGCCGCGGATTCACCCGCTTTGAGCAACTGGAGGCCCGACTGGCGCTAGCCGTCACCGTGACCAACACGAATGACGATGGGGCCGGCTCGCTGCGTGAGGCCATCAACACCGTCAACAAGGCGGCGATCGCCAACACGATCACGTTTCAGAATCTGGCCGCCGGCACGATCGCACTGGCTTCGGAACTGCCCACCCTCACCAACCCCGCCGGCACGACGTTCACGTTTGGCGGCACGACAACCGCCATCACGCTTGACGGCGCGTCGGCTCTGGCGGCCGACGGGCTCACGATCGGCGCCGGTGCCAACAGCGTGGTGCTCAATGGCCTCAATCTGACACTCAAGAATTTTAACAGTGGCCTGAGGTTTCTGGGCAGCTCCACCGGCAGCACCATCAATGGCGTGACGCTGACCGCCAACACCAAAGGCATCGAACTGGATGGCGGCAGCCTTGCCGGCACGATGATCGCCGGCAACACGATCACGATGAACTCGCAGAGCGGCATCGTTGCCAGTGACGGGGTCACCGGGCTCACGATCGGCGGCACCTCCGCGGGAGCGGGCAACACGATCGCCTACAATGATGAGGGGCTGTCCTTCGACAGCGGCGTCTACACAAGCACTCTCGTCCAGGGCAACACGATCACCTCCAACAACGGAGACGGCGTCCTGCTGGGAACGGACGGCGGAAACCTGACGGGCCTGACGATCGGCGGTTCCTCGACCGCCGCGGCCAACACCATCAGTTTCAACAAGCAGAACGGCGTGGAAGTATCGCAGGGCTCCTACAGCGGCACCGTCATTCAGGGGAACACCATCGCGTCCAACGGCGGCTACGGCGTGCAACTTTCCCCCTCCGGCCAGTCGCTCACCGACCTGACGATCGGCGGTTCAACAACGGGCCAAGGCAACACGATCGCCTCGAATGCAGCCGACGGTATCGGCATCTTCGGGGGCACCTACACCAACACCGTGGTGCAGGGCAACACGATCCAATACAACCAAAATAACGGCGTGAACATCAACCTCTTTGCCGGCGGCGGGGCGCTCTCGGGCCTGCTGCTCGGCGGTGCCACGACGGCCGCCGGCAACACCATCACCTCCAATGGACTCGACGGTGTGCAGGTCAATGCCGGCACCTACACAAGCACCTTCGTGCGGGGCAACACGATCACCTCGAACGGCCGCAACGGCGTCAACTTCTATGCTCCGTTCGGAGAAAAGCTCACCGGCCTGCAGTTGGGCGGCACCTCTGCGGCGCTCGGCAACACCGTCACGGGCAATGCGGCGAGCGGGTTGGCCGCCTCCAAGGGCGACTACACGACCACGGCCGTGTTGGGCAACACGTTCAGCACCAACAAGACCGGCATCTTCCTGACCAACGTGCAAAACCTCAGCATCGGCGGCGTGGCGACCGCCTTCAAGAACACGATCAACAGCAACACCGAAACCGGCCTGTTTGCCACCGGCACACTGACCGGCACCACCTTTCAGGGCAATTCGCTGACGGGCAACCCTCTGGGCGTGTCGATGTTGGATGCCCAAGGGCTGGCGCTCGGCTCCGCGGCTGCCGGCGGCGGCAACACCATCGCCGGGGGCACCACCGGCGTGCGGGCCGTGGGCAACCTTTCCAGTTCGGTCATCTCGGGCAATGCCATCACCGGACAGACGACCGGGATTCAGATGATCAATGCTGTCGGCGCGAGCTCGACAACCCCGTTCTTCGTCGGTGGGGCGGCCACCACGGTGGGGAATGGCGCCGGGAATTACGTCGCCGCCACGGTGCACGGGCTCTACGCTGCCGGAGCGATGACCAACACCACCGTCGCCGGAAACATTTTTTCCGCCAGCGCCCTGGGTGGCAACGCGATGGTGCTGGAGAATGCGACGGGCCTGACGGTGGGAGGTTCGGCCGCCGGCACCGGCAACACGCTGACCGCGGCACAGGGCAATGGGCTCTGGGCGGCCGGCCATCTGGTGGGCAGCGGCTTCTACAAGAACACGCTCACGGCCAGCAAGAATGGCGCGGTGCTCATCAATGCCACGAACTTTCTCTTCGGGGTGGCCAACAACGCCGCCCTTGGCAACATCGTGCAGTACAACCAGGTCGGCGTGCGGGCCCTGGGCAACTGCACCGGCTCCGGCGTCTGCTACACGACGTGGCTTGGCAACACCCGGAAGCTGCAAAACACCGCCAAGGGCCTGGTCGTCTTCCCGAAGGTGTGAGTTGAGCCGGGGTCTGCGTCGAGCCGCCCGTGCCTCGGCCCGGACGCCTGGGCGGTGATCGACCAGTCGCCGCTGAATGGACTCAGGCGACCTGACGGTCACCGCGGCTCCTCAGCCGCTTCCGACACGACCTGCCGAACTTCGCAACCTGACGCCGCAGCCAACCCGGCGGCGGCGTCTGAACACGAGGAGGCGGCGATACCACCGCGGGCACGGCTCGCCGTGGTGCGTTCCTGAAAAGCGATCGTTCACGAACGTTCCGGCTGATCGTCGGCAGCTCGATCGACCGGTCCGCCGGCGAGAAGCTGGCCACGATGAGTCCGTCGCCGCTGTAGGACTGGAAGACATCGTGTTCTGCGAGCACCGTCGCGCCGAGCGACTGAAGCGCTCCGAGGCAATCCTCGTGCGTGGTCGCCGAACCGCTGATCGACTCGTGGTGGGTGGAGATGACGGCGAACCTCAGTTTTCGCTCCCCGACCGCCCGCCGCATCGACCGGATGAA
Source organism: uncultured Candidatus Kuenenia sp. (assembly GCA_964581055.1). Classification (GTDB taxonomy): domain Bacteria; phylum Planctomycetota; class Planctomycetia; order Pirellulales; family UBA1268; genus CAMCQY01. Next base: position 13,221 of record CAZOMJ010000026.1, on the reverse strand, counting down.
CGCAAGTTCGGCCCCCTGCACATCCATGTGGAGCATCTCGACCGGCCTCCCGCCCACACGCGCAAGCACGGCGTCCATGTCGAGACACTCGCGGCCGACGGACTGCGGCGGCGACGTCGACGGGCTGCCCACGAACGCCTGGATGAACATCGCCGTGCGGCCATTGAGCTCGAGATTTCGGCGTCCCACCGCCAGATTGGCGGGGTCGGGCTCGACGCAGAGCGCCGTCGCTCCCGGAACCGCGCCGAGATACCAGTTGGTGTAGTAGGCCCAATAGGAGCCCAACTCGACGATCAGCGATTCGGGCCGCACGTGGGAGAGCAGGTGGTGGAAGAGCAGTTCCTCCTGCGGCTCGTGGTGGCCCCGGAGGCCGCGGATCACGTCGGTCATCCAGCCGCCGCAATAGCCATCGGCGATCACCCGCGTGCCCTCGTGCATGATCTGCACCCGCTGCCCATCCTGCTCGACCACGTCGCCCGCATCCGGCACCTTCGGGAGCGGATCGGCGTCGCGGCAGGCCAGCGTCATCCGCACGCGGCGGCTGACGGATGCCGGAAGGTGGCCCAGGCTGTCGGCCTGCATGCTCTTGCGGATGATGAGCCCGATCGATGTCGAAGCGTAGCCGAACAGATCGAGCCGCAGGTGACGGTCCTGGCTGTAGGGCGGGGCGTCGATGTGGCGATCGAGTTCCCGAGTGCCCGTGGAGAGATCGAGCGGCTCGACGTCGTGTCCGGCGTCCCGGAGCGCCGCGATGATCTGTTCGATGTCCTGGAGCCGGAAGATCACGCAGCCGCCATCCTTGACCGTGGCGTCGTTCGAGGAGAGATTGAACTCGGTCGTATGCACGGCGATCCCGCCGGGCACCAGGCACCGCATCTGCTCCTCGAGAAACCGCAGCCCCAATTCGATGCTGCCGCAGTGCTCGAAAGAGCAGGTCGACCAGGTGAAGTCAAAGCCGGTGAGATCGGCCGGAATCGCGTTCATGTCGACCGGACGGTAGCTGACATTGTCACGGAAGACCTGCTCGGGACAGAGCCCAGGGTGACTCAGCGACGCAAGATTGCCGACCCATTGTCCGGTCTGGGCCCACGCCTGATTGCGCTCGTCGTCGGCCGGCAGATCGGTCGCGGTGATCTTGCAGCCGCGGGCCGCAAACAGCGCCGGCAGCTTTTCGGCGCCCACCGCGAAGCCGAGGCCTCGGCGGCCGGGCTGCAGCATGCCGCGCTCGTCGAGCGTCTCGCAGATGTAGGCCAGTTCCCAGAGCTTGCGGTGCGCCCGCCACGGTTCCTCAATCGCAGCCGACCACTGGCGAAACCGTCGACTATCGAGCTGATCGAACGTGCAGAGCGCCGAGATGGTGCGATCCGGCCGCGTGCCGCCCACGTAGATCGACCGATCGGCCTTCACGAAGCGATTGACGTCGATCCGGGCCGTCGAGGGGCTGCCGGGTCGCTTCGTGCGAGACGCATGACCATTTCCCCATGCCGTGATCGATCCCAGCAATTCATCCACTCGCGACATGGTTGTGCCTCGTTGACTCTTGCTTCCGATGGCGACGGCGCCGTCTGCCGCCGCCAGAGTTGCGGATCGTGCTCAAGCCGCCGCTCGCTCTCCGTGCCGGGCATCCACGGATGTCCCGGAAAAAACAATCCGCATCAGCTGTTCGGTCGCCTGCTGCCAGGTTGGGGATGCAAAGGATCCCGTCGGCTGTGCTGCCGGAAAGACACCGTCCCGTTCCCAACGGACGATCTGCGCGGCGAGTCCGGCCACGTCACTGGGGGCGAAATAGACGCACCACGGGCCACCCACCTCGCGATGGGCCGGAATGTCAGATGCAAACACCCGCATGCCGTGCGACAGACTCTCCACGATCGGCAACCCGTAGCCCTCGGCCCGCGACGGAAAGATCAACGCCCGCGCATGGCCGTAGGCGTGGAGCAGTTCTGTATCAGTCAGGTCGCCAAAGTGCATCAAATGGGTGCCATATCGCGGGTGGTTTTGCATCCGGCGAACGAGTTCGTCGCCCTTCCAGCCCACGAAGCCCGCGACGAGTAGTCGCGCCTCCGGCACCTGCCGCCACACTTCTTCAAAGACGGCCGGCAGGATCGTCTGATTCTTGCGTGGCTCGATCGTGCCGACGGTGAGATAGGGCTGCACGGGTGATGCCGCCAGAAATTCGACCAACTCGCGACGCACCGTCCCCGCCTTGGCCGGCGGCTTCACGTCGGCGCCCAGCCGAAACGCCTGCACGAGCGGCGCCGCCCTGTCGGGATCCCGGCCCATCCGACGCAGTTCCTCGCGGGCCTCGACGGCGACCGCCTCGGAGATGGCCGCCACGAAATCAGCCCGCGTGAGCGTGTTGGTCATCCAGCCACGGTACGTCGCGGAGAGCCGCTTCGGCACGAGCTCCGGATGGGTGTGGGGAATGAAGTCGTACTGCACGACACCGACCCGCGTGCCGGTCTCCCTGGCCCGGTCGACGACATGCCAATATCGAGTCGCCCACGACGAGTCCGCCAGCAGGAGCGTGTCGTTCGGCCCAAACTCGATCGGCGCTCCGGGGAGCGGAATACGAAGGATCCGTCGCCACTGCGTACGGATCGCCCTGACGATGGTGCGCGGCACCAGCAGCTTGTGGAGCCGCCGCAGCACAGGATGCGCGTTACTGGCGGGAGGTCGCTTGACAACGTCGACAATGTCGCCTGTGGATGAGATGCTGAGCGTGATGAAGTGGTCGTCCTCGAACCGCACGGGAACAACCGTCGCACCATGCCGAGCAGCGGCGGCGACGCCGTGCCGGGCGATGCTTCGCACCACCCGCGGAATGCCGGCAAGACGAGGCGTCGCGAGCGTCTGCGTGCAGTCAATCAGCACTCTCGGCGCATGGGCTTGTGGCCCGGCGTCACGGGTGTCGCCAAAAGACTCAGCTGCGCGCCGCGTGCTCATGCTGCCTTCAACGTCCTGCCACTGGGTGCCACTCCCGTCTCCGTCGTCTCGTTCGCCCCAGACAAACGCGGCCACGCGGACCGACGGCTCTGCTCGGCCGGGGCGTGGATGGCGGCGAGCACCTGCGCCGCCGTCTCGTGCCATCCGGTCGGCCGGAAGTTCTCCCGGATCGTGGCTTCGCGATCCCGCACCCATTCCGGCTCGTCAAGCACCCGCTCCACGAGCGCGACCAGGCCGTGAACATCGTACGGATCGAAGAATTCAGGCAGGTCGCTGCTGATCTCCGGAATACTCGTGGCGTTCGACGCCAGGCACAATCGGGCATGGCCGAGGCTTTCGGCCACGGGCAGTCCCCAGCCCTCATACTTGGAGGGATAGATCGTGGATTCGCAATTTTTGTAGTACCACTCCAGTTCGCAATCCTCGATGCCGTGCAGCACGTGGATATGCCGGTTGACGGTGCGGTCCTGCCGAATCTCACGGAGCAGGTCGGCGACGTAGAGGTGGGGCGTGCCGATGCAGACCAGATCGGGGCATTGTTCACCACGGTGGGCCGCGAGTTGCGTCCAGGCATCGTAGAGAAGCCGGTGGTTCTTGCGAACGTCGAGCGTGGACACGCAGACGAAGAACGGCCGAGTCGGCGCGAATCTCGGCAGCGGCGCGGGAGTCGAGCCGCCCGAGGCCTCGCCCAACACATCACCGAGCCGCACGACCGTGATCGGGGGCACGTCGAACCGGCATTCCGCGCAGTAGCGTTCGATCTCCTGGCGGGAGAACTCGGAGATCGTCAGCACACAGTCGGACTCACAAAGCACGCTGCGGACCCACGCCGTGATCGCCTTCGTGTGGGACGGATCGAGCCATTGCGGCTTGATGGTCGGAATGAGGTCATAGATCATCCGCACGACCTTCACGCCCCGGCTGCGGATGCTGGCCACCGCCTCAGGATGGCCGGGATTGACCCACGTGGCGCCGACCGACACGAACACATCACCCGAGGCCATAAACGACGCCACATCGGCGCGGACACTTCCTCTCGGCACTGCAACGGCGTGCATCGTGGCCGGCGGAGACGAGTGCCCGTCTGATCGCACCGCCCGCCGCAGCCGACGCTTGGCCCAGTGACCGACGCTTTTCTGCAGTTGCCGGGCGGCCGTCTTGAACTGCCGGAAGGCGTTTCGCAACTCCACAGTTTCGCTTGCTGCCCCGAAGAAAAAGCCCTTTTTGAACAGCTTGAGCTTGCGACGGGCCGGCCTGGCCTCGGACTTCGCAACCGGCGGCGCTGCAGGCGCGGCCGCCGGGGCTGCAGACGCACCGGTTTCGGTGGCGAATCCATGGAGATGGCACCGCACGGTCGCCGGCAGTTCGGACTCGCTCATGGTGCAAAAACGTCCCGACTTGCCGTCGTAACGCACCAGCCCGACCGGTTCACCCTCTTCGACGAGACCGTTGAGAATACCGACGGTGGTCCGCTGAATGCCGGTGAGGTGCGGGAGTTTCCACGCCACGAGGTCGGAGACGTCGTACCAGATCTTCACGGTGATCCCTTTCTGAATCAAAATAATGAACGTGCCACCCCAGTGGCAGCGTCTGCCTAGGCCGCGGCAGGAGTCGCCAGGTAGTGCCCCTTCACGAGCTTGAATCCGTCGGTGATGTTCGCCGGATACGACAGCGGGGCGCGAAGCGAGGGCTCCTCGCGGCGGTAGTAATAGCGGTTCAGGCCATCGAACAGACCGAATTCGTAGCCATGCTCGAAGAGCAGCCCCTCCCATTCGAACCAGGTCGGTTCGTAGGAGTAGACATCGCAGCCAGGCAGTTTCGCCTTGATCGCCTCCAGCAGGATCACCCGCGGCCGGAAGGCCCGCCACTCGCCACCGAGCAGCACGTCCCGCTCGGCACCCTCGACGTCGATCTTGAGGAACTGCACGTCCTTGCCATCCAGCTGACTGGTGACGTCGGCCAGGGTGATCATGCGGACGGAATACGTCTTCTTCGCAAGGCCAAAGCCCGCCAAACTCTTGGCATCCATCGTGTCGCGATACGTCGAAAGGCCCGAATCGCCCCATTCGCTGAACTCGACCGACCCACGTTCCGTTCCGAGAACGACGTTCAGATTCCAGTCGCGGGGCCGTTGTTCCTCGAACTTCTCGTGAAACCTCACGACAGGCTCGACATTCACACCCGACCAGCCCTTGTCATAGAAGTGCTTCGTGACCGAGTCGACCACGGGGTCATAGCCGCCGACGTCGATGTAACGGCCGTCCGTGATGTTGTGAAACACGCGGTTGAGAACGACGTCCTCGAAGTTCTGGGCGTAGGAGATCATCGCGATGGCTGCTCCAGGGTCAGGGGCACGGGTTGTGAAAAAAAGGCTGGCGGCGATTGGATGCCCATCGGGCCTACGCCGCCTTGTGGACGATGAGGGCGATCGACGTCGATGCGTGGCCGGCGAGATTGAGCCGCAGGTGCTTGATGCGGGCCGGCGGATCGGTGGCCCACTGGCAATAGGGCGGCACATCGACCACCCGGTCGAGCGGATCGTGGCCGGGATCGAGGTCGAGCGGTTCGACCCGGTGCCCCTGCTCCACGAGCCGCTGGCAGACCGACTCGATATCCTTCAGGCGGTAGATCACGCAGGGGCCCTCGGCGAGCGTGGCGTCGTTGCTCGAGAGGTTGAATTCCGTGCTGTGGACGGCCACGCCCCCGGGCCGCAGGCATTCCATCTGCCGCTCGAGGAATCGCAGGCCGAGGTCGAGATTGCCACAGTGCTCGAACGAGCAGGTCGACCAGGCGAAGTCATACCCGCCGAGATCGGCGGGGATGTGGTTCATGTCCACGGGCCGGTAGGCGACATTGTCCCGAAAGGTGGCCTCGGGACAGAGGCCCGATTCGTTGAGCGCTTCGAGGTTGCCGACCCACTGGCCTGTCTGCGCCCATGGTTTGTTCCGCTCGTCGTCGCTGGGCAGGTCGGTGGCGGTGATCCGGCACCCACGCGCCGCGAAAAACGCCGGTAGCTTTTCGGCACCGACGGCGAATCCGAGACCCCTGCGGCCCGGCTGCAACATCCCGCGTTCGTCGAGCGCCTGGCAGATGAACGCCAGTTCCCAGAGCTTGCGATGGGCCCGCCACGGCTCGCGGAGCCGCTCGGCCCAGCCACGAAAAGTGGACGAGTCGAGCGTTGCATGCCGGCACAGCTGAGACACGAGCCCGGTGCCCTCGGCCGACGGGGACGTCCGTGCCGCATGCAACTGCGGCTGGGTGCGGGCGAACGACTGCGGCCGAATCACCGGCGGCTGGAGAGCCTCGGGCCGCCTGGGCCGCAACGCATTACGAAGTTTCCTGAGAAGCGATGCCATTGGTTAGATTCCGATTCCCTGTTTCGAAAGCCCTGCGTCAGGCCGCCCGCCGCACCCGCGTCTCCCGCTCGGAGAGCGCCTTTTCCTGTGACGCGAGTTCCAGGTCGCATTCGACCATCATGTCGACGAGCTGCTCGAAGCTGGTCTGCGGATTCCAGCCCAGCTTGGTGCGGGCCTTCGTGCTGTCACCCAGAAGCAGATCGACCTCGGCGGGGCGGTAGTACCGCGGATCGATCTCCACGAAGTCCTGGTAGTCGAGCCCCAGCCGCGAGAACGTCTTCTCGCAGAACTCGCGAACCGAGTAGAGTTCGTTCATGGCGAGCACATAATCGTCCGGCTTGTCCTGCTGGAGCATCCGCCACATCCCTTCGACATAGTCGCCGGCGAAGCCCCAGTCCCGCTGGGCGTCGAGGTTGCCAAGGTAGAGCTTTTCCTGCAGACCCAGCTTGATCCGCGTGGCCGCGCGGGTGATCTTCCGCGTCACGAAGGTCTCGCCGCGGCGCGGGCTCTCGTGGTTGAAGAGGATGCCGCAGGAGGCATGGAGGCCGTAGCTCTCGCGGTAGTTGACGGTGATCCAGTGGCCGTAGAGCTTCGCCACGCCGTAGGGGCTCCGCGGGTAGAACGGCGTCGACTCCTTCTGCGGCGTCTCCACCACTTTGCCGTACATTTCGGAGCTGGAGGCCTGGTAGAAGCGGATCTGCTCGCCCGTGTCGTCCTGCACGTCGCGGATCGCCTCGAGCAGGCGGAGCGTGCCCACGGCGGTGACGTCGGCGGTGTAGGCCGGCTGGTCGAAGCTCACGCGGACGTGGCTCTGGGCGGCAAGGTTGTAGACCTCCTGGGGACGGATCTCCCGGATCAGCCGGACGAGTCCGTTGCCGTCCGACAGGTCGCCGTAGTGCAGGTGGAGTTGCGGTGTGTCGCCGAAGATCAGGTGCTCGATCCGCTGGGTGCCAAACGTGCTCGACCGCCGCCGCAGTCCATGCACCTCGTAGCCCTTCGAGAGCAGGAGCTCCGCGAGGTAGGAACCGTCCTGACCCGTGACACCTGTGACCAAAGCACGCCGCTGCATCGCTGACTCTCCCATCTGTTGGGGCTGCGTGGCACGGCGTCGTCCGCGCCAACGTGGCGACCGGACAAGCCGTTCCATCCCTGCGGGGGGGACGTTAGCAGGACGATCCGGCCGGCGAAATGCCAGTTTCGAAAGCTTTTTGGCCGCGGCCAGACGCGCCGCGTGCCTGCAGGCTACCCGTGCGAAACCGTCGCGACGGCCATGGGCATGCGCGGCCTGCCGCAGACCGTCACGCCCACCGTCTCGGCGGCGGCGACGTCGATCGCCCAGCGGGTTGCGTCGCTCCCCAGCAGCGTTCGCAACGCGTCTCGGGAATCGTGCGATGCGACGACGAGTCCGTCCAACGCCCCCGTTTCCAGCAGGAAACGCAGGCTGCCCGCGGCCGCGGAGGCCGGTTCGCCTGTGCCGCGCATCCACGGCACACCGTCCCGGCCGACGCTCCCTGCCTCCCTGATCAGCGGCTCTCCGAGGAAGGCCTCGACGAGCGCGGTGAGATCCCCGTCGTGGAGGTAGGCGATGCGTCGCGAACCGCAGCCCAGCCGTGTCTGCATGAGGGCCTTGAGGATCGGCACATCCGCGGCGGAATTCCCCAGGACGAACAGCACCGTCCCATAGTTGCCGCTCTCGATCGCCTTTCGGAGCACCTCCACCGGCAGGTGGCGGTTGCCGGACAGAAGCGGCTGCGATGCCGCCCCCCTCGGCCCTGCACCCGTCACGAAAAAATCGGTCCGCCAGCCCGACGACTCGAGGCCGGCCTGCAGTTTCGAGCCGCGGTCGTCCGGCGGCTGCGCGGCGACCACCGCCACGGCAGGACCTGTCGCCGCCTGGCCGACCCGCGGCCGATCGGTCAGCGTCGCCATGACGTCCGCGGCGGCCACTTTCCAACCGAGACTCTCGAGGAGCTGTTGGCCATGGGCCACCGACTGCGCCCGGAGCGACGGTGTGCCGTGGAGCCGCTCCATCGCGGCGGCGATGCTCTCCGGCTGCCGAGGATCGCACGACAATTCGGGAATCACCAGTTCCGCCACCGACGACGTGTTCGATCCCACGACGGGCACGCCACAGCCATGGGCTTCCAGCACCGGCAGGCCCAGCCCCTCGTAGAGCGAGGGAAACACCATCATCTCCGCCCGACGCAGGATCCCGACAAGCTCTTCGTCGGACACGTAGCCCGTGCAGACGACCGACCCCGGACGCATGCCCAGCGACGCCGCGAGGCTCTCCAAGGCCGCCTTCCGCTCGGCCGCCAACGTGCACACGATTGCGAGCTGGTGGTCGGGGTGGCGGCGCTGGAAGTGGGCGAACGCCCGCACCATGGCATCCATGTTCTTCCGCCAGTCCTCCCCGCCGATGTACAGGGCAAAAGGCTGCCGGAGGCCGTGGCGTTCGGCGGCCGCCGGATCGCCGCCTGCCTCGATGATCGCCCGCTTGCGCTGGTCGATGTCTCCGTAGACGCAGTGGACCCTCGCCGCATCGACGCCGGCATGACGGATCGTGTCGTGCCGCGTCGCCTGACTGATCGCGAAGAGATGGTCATACTCCCGCATCAGCCGCAGCGATTGGAGGTAGACACCGCGCGACTGCGGCGTGGGAAAATATTTTTCTGGAAACAGGTGGGGAATCAGGTCGTAGACGATTCCCAGCCGATGCGGCTGATGGAGCCTGAGCCACCGCGGGAAGATGTATTCGCTGCCACGTCCGAAATCGGGCAGGAAGAAGCAGGTCGTCAGCACGCTGTCGATGCGGCCATCGAAACGTTCGGCCAGCGCCGGCTCCAGCCACCACTCGCCGTGCTCGGCCAGTTCGTCGGTCCGCAGGGGCGGCGGCAGCCGGTCGTCCCAGAGAAAGAGGTGCCGGTGCTCGGGGTACTGCCGGCACAGTTGCAGCACGAGGCTCTGGCTGTAGGCGGCAATGCCGCGGTCGCCGTTCCATTGCGCCGAACGCAAGTCACTGAGGATCGTGAGCCGCCGTGGCATGGGTCTGCACCATTGTCCGATCGCGTTTACTTGGCGCGTCGCTGGCTGAACGGAGCATCGGACCGTGCCTCAACCGTCCCGGCCGCGAACTGCAGATACTGCAAACCGACCTGCTCGCGGCAGAGTGCCTCGAGCGCCTCGAGCCGACGCTCCAGTTCCTCGATCCGCTGCCCCGATGCCTCGATGACAGGCCGCGATGCCTCGAGGTGCGCGACCCGAGGCTCGAGCGTTGAGAGCCGATCGACACGAGCCGCCACCGCCGACACCCGGCCGAGTCCGAGAATCTTCTTGAGTCTGCGGATCAAACTGCAGATCAAGGGCCGCAGAGACGATCGTTCGACCGCAGGGGCCCCGGTGGTTGGCTGTGACATGGTTGGTACCGCGAGAGGGTCTCGGAGCCGGGCCCACGGAAAACCGACGTGCATACCAGAGCCCCGCTTCGCAAGGAACCCCAGTTGGTGCAGACGCACACGGAGATTCCGCGCGAATCGCCCCGGCAGCCGGCGTTCACGCCCGCCCCACGATGCCGGCATAGACGTCGGCATAGCCGCGGGCCGTGGCCGCCCAGGAAAAGCCGGCGGCATGGTTCTCGAGCCGTGTCGCGAACGCCGGGTCGGCCCGGTAGCGGGCCAAACCCTCCCGATACACCGCCGCCAGTTCCGCCGGCTCATAGCCATCGAAATAGAAACCCAGGTCGCCGGCGATCTCCGGCAGGCTCGTCCGCCGCGACACGAATACCGGTCTGCCGCACTGCATCGCCTCGAGCACCGGAAACCCAAACCCCTCGGTGAGCGACGGAAAGAGGAACGCTTCGCAGTGCTCGTAGAGCCACTGCCGGTCACCGTCCGACACCTCGCCCGGCAGGATCACCCGTCCGGCCAGACCACGCTGCTCCACCTCATGCTCCAGATGCTCGCCGTACGGTGTCGTCTTCTTGCCGGCGATCACCAGCCGCATGTCGGGCACCTGGTCGAGGAGGCCAAACAGCGCATGAAAATTCTTGTGCGGCAGGCAGTTGCCGATCGTGAGCACGAATGGCCCGGCCGGGACGAAGGCCGGCCGCTGCGTCGCCGCCACGGGCGGGGTCGACACCGCCAGAGGCACGACGTGCACCGGGCGGCCCCCCAGATCGATGTTCCTCGCCACGTCGTCCGCCACGTAGGCCGAATCGGCCACGATGGCCACCGCGCGATTCACCTTCCGCTGGATGTCTGCCAGCTTGCGGTCGATCTCCTCGGTGCGGCCGTCGGCGGGCGATTCGTGGAGGAAGTTCAGGTCGTGGATCGTGAGCACGACCGGCACGCGGTCATCCAGCGGCAGATATTTCGACATCTGGCTGGTGACGTGCCAGAGGGCCACCTGCGGCGTGGGTCGCACCGCGGTGAGCAGCGGCTGGACGAACGGACGGTAGAGCCGGCGGACGCCCTCCTTGTTCCAGGGCGACACGGCGATCGACTCGAAGCCGCCGCCTGGAAAATAGCGTTCTGCGCCGCTCGGCAGCAGAAACACCGGCTGGAAGCGGCCCTCGGCCACCGGGAGAATCTCCTGCCCAAGGTGCAACGAATACCGCCCCAGGCCACAGTTGATGTGGCGGAGCTTTTCGAGGTCGATGACGACGCGTGGCAGGCTCATGGGCAATGAAACGACCTGATGCCGCTGAAATCCGCCGCTATCTTCCCCACTGCGGCAGCCGCTGCCCAGCCCAGCATCACCGCGGGAGGTGCCATTCCCCGCGTGGGCCATCGGAAACGGGCCATCAGGATCACCTCAGACACTCGGGAAATTCGCCCGATCCCGAGCGGCCGCTTCCACCGCCGGAAACACACCGGCCATCCACCGCAGCAACAGCGACGGCGATTGCGCTGGCCTCCGGGCCGCGGCGACGCCGCAAGACGGCCGCCACGGCATCGGGGCGATCGATGCCGGCTACGCCCGCGAAGCCATCCAGCATCTCGAACTTGCGGTCCGCGACATTGAAACTCGGCACCCGCACGACCGGCACTCCGTAGCTGATCGCCGTGACACATCTCGTGACCACGGCATCGATGGCCGGCTGGGGCCGATGCGCCGATCAGCCTGCAGCACGACATACGGGCAGCGGACGTTGACCGACTCCCGCCAGGCCACAAAGTCCGGGCTTTCTCGATCGAGCGGCCAGAGCCGCGCAATCGAGAACGCCGTATCGGGAAGGAGTCGCAGATCGGCCGCCGGTGCCAGCGCCGCCTGAGCGATCAGGGGAAAGGGCAAATCACCGTAATTCTCTACGTCGAACGTGCCGACAATGCCCACGCGCCGCGGCGAAGCCTGCCCTCGAGCGCCGCCCTGCTGCGGGTCGCGGGGGTGTTTCCCGAAGAACCTTTTCGGCGAGCGCATGGAGCGAATCAGCCTTGGCGTGGACCCCGTCGGAAGGCTATCTACGGCCCTCGATACCTGGAAATCCCCCGCAAGGCAACGCCGCTGCGGTCAGTCCTCCCATCCCACGGCCACTCAAGGCCAGGCAGCCACGCATGAACCTCGGACGCATGATCGGCGATTACGCGGTGAATCTGCCCATGGTCGGCCCCGCGGCCCGCGATCTCCAGGATCGCGCCCGCCGACTCCACAGCCGAGGCCCCTATCGCCGTGGTCCTGCGGCAGCCGCACCGAAGAGCTTGGCCGCCAGTCTCATCCAGGCCCTCCCCGGCGGCGAACCGGCGGTGCCCACGGTAGCCGAATGGCTCGAGAAGCGATGGTGGGCGTTGCATCCACTCGGATTTTTCCCGATCCCCTCCGCCGGCCCGCGGCTGTCGATCGTCACCGACAGTGTCGGAACCGCATCGCTCTTCGGTGGCGTGGGCACGGCCCTCGTGCTGTCGGCCCTGCTGGCCAACCGGATGGGGGCTCCACTCCGCCTGATCACGCGAAACGATCCGCCCGACACATCCGCCGTCAGCCGGGTACTGGCCGCCAACGGCGTGACACTTGAGACGCCGCTCGAAGCCGTGTTCGCGCCGACCCAGGGCGGCCGCGAACTGCCCATCTCCGACGACGACTATTTCCTCTCGACGTCGTGGTGGACGACGCGGGCGCTGCTCTCCAGCGTGCGACGGGATCGGCTCGCCTACCTGCTCCAGGAGGACGAGCGGATGTTCTATCCGCACGGCGACGATCGCGTTCGCTGCGGGCAGACGATGTGCGAACCAGGACTCTTGGTCGTGGTGAACAGCCAACTCTTGTTCGATCATCTGGCGGGTGGTTCGGAGCCGATCCCGGACCTGGCCGAACGTGGCGTCTGGTTCGAGCCGGCGTTCCCGGCTGCCGGCCGTGCCCTCAGGCAGCCCGACGAGAGCGGCAGGCGAAAGCTCTTCTTCTATGCCCGTCCCAATAACCTCCGCAACCTGTTCCACACGGGTCTTGAGGCGATCAGCAATGCCATCGCGGCTGGCACGCTGCATCCGGCGGAATGGGACATCCATCTGGTCGGCAAGGACGTGCCGGACCTTCTCTTCCCCCGCGGCGTGCGGCCGAAGCGGATCGAGGGCCTGAGCTGGAACGACTACCACGCGTTGGTCGGCTCGATGGACGCCGGGATCGTGCTGATGGATACGCCGCATCCGTCCTATCCGCCCCTCGATCTGGCGGCCCATGGCGCGGCGGTGCTGACCAATGCGCATGGTCTCAAGACCGATCTCTCCTGCTACTCGCGAAACATCCTGCTCGAGCAGCCAGACATGCCGTCGCTCGCCCGCGGTATCGCCAGGATGGTGACGCTCGCCCGCGACCCTGCCACCCGGGCCGCCAACCTCCGTGCCGACCAGATCTGCCGCGACTGGAAGGTGTCGCTCGCGGGCGTGGTTGAACGGCTCGCCGACCACTTCACGGCTGACGCCCGGCA
>CAZOMJ010000025.1:0-9193 GCA_964581055.1 uncultured Candidatus Kuenenia sp. | reverse complement strand
TCACCCGCTCGAGCACCCGCGCAAACCGCTCCTCCGATCTGGCGAGCAGCGTGCTGTGCACCAAGAGCGCCGTGGGGTTGAAGATGTTGATTACTGCCGCGATGGCGATGGCGAGGTGTTCGGTCACCGTGCGGATCTCAGGCTGGAAGTCGGCCGACCGTTCAGCGAGCAGAGCGGCGGCACCGGCGATATCGAGCGGATGGCCGAGCCTCTCCGCGAGGAGCCGCAGCAGCGCCGCATCGGTAGCGAGAGTCTCCAGGCAGCCCCGGTTGCCACAGCCGCAGCGGATGCCATCGGGGGCGACGGTGATGTGCCCCACCTCGCCCGCCATGCCGCTGTGGCCGGCGAGCACCTGGCCGCCACTCATCACGCCCAGGCCCAGGCCGGTCGTGACATCGAGCATGGCGAAGTCGTGCAGGCCGCGGGCGTCGCCATACATCCGCTCACTCAGGCAGAGCGCATCGGTCTCCTGGACGAGCACGCAGTCCACGCCCAGTCGCTCTGTGAGATCGCGGGCGGGATTCCGCTTGTCGAGCAGATGGAGGTTCGGAGAGAAGACGATCTCCGAGAGGCGTTCGTTGACGAGGCCGGGCACGCTCACGCCGATGCCGTGCACGCGGCCCGGGATGCCGCCGAGCAGATCCCGGCACTGCTGCTCGAGGGCGTCGAGCAGTTCGGCGTAGCTCTTCGGCGTGGCAAACCGCCGCGTCTGCGCCTCGGACACGGTGCCATCGAGCCCGGCCGCCACGACGCAGCAGGTCTGGGCATCGATCACCGCGCCGAGCAGGGCGGCCGAGTCCGCCGCCATCCGCACGAGCCTGCCGGGCCGGCCAATCGCCTGCTCCAAGGGCTCGAGTTCCTCCACGAAGCCACGTTTGAGCAGGGAGTCGACCGCCTTCGAGACCGTAGGGGCGGTCAGGCCCGACACACGGGTGAGCGTCGCTCGGGACGACGGTCCATGCTGCTGGATCGTCTCGAGCAGTCGGCGCTCGTTGATCCGCCGCAGGAGGGTCGACTCGATGCGGGTGTCGTTGCCTTTGTTCATGGATCGATGGCGGTCAGAATGGAGGGCGATCGGGGCTGCGCAAACCGCGAAAAAGAAAGCCAGCAATCCCGGAGTTGACACTTTGTAAGTGACGCTTAGAATCGAATCGTAGCACGATTCGGCGGCAGTTCCAGAGACAGTCCATGTTTCGCGTCGATTCCAGGTTCTGTCGCAGTGCGGCACAGATGTCGTGGGTCGTGTTGTGCTGCGCGATGCCGCCGGCGGGCTTGGCAGCGGCTGAGCCGGTCGACTTCTCCCGGGACATCCAACCGCTCCTCGCCAAGCGGTGTTTTTCCTGTCACGGTCCTGACACGCATGAGGGCGGCCTGCGGCTCGACCAGGCGGCTGGCGCCACTGCGGAACTCGACAGCGGCGGCCGGGCGATCGTGCCGGGCGCGTCGGCAACGAGCGAAATCCTCGCGCGGATCACCGCCACCGACCCCGACACGCGAATGCCTCCCGAAGGCCCACGGCTCACGTCGGCTCAGGTGGACGCGATCACCCGCTGGATCGACGAGGGGGCCGAATGGAAGGAGCACTGGGCCTTCCGACCGCTCATGCGGCCTGAAGTGCCGGCCGGAACAACGAGTGGCCAACCGCTCGTCAATCCGATCGACGCTTTCATCCGCGCTGGCCTCGCCCATCGCGGGCTTGCGGCACCCGCGCCGGCCGACAAGACATCCCTGCTCCGTCGGGCGACCTACGACATGACCGGTCTGCCGCCGACCGAACAGGAGGTCTTCGACTTCCTCGCCGACGACTCGCCCCAGGCCTGGGAAAAAGTGGCCGACAGGCTCCTCGCCAGTCCGCACTATGGGGAGCAATGGGGCCGACACTGGCTCGACCTCGTTCGCTATGCCGACACGAACTCCTTCGAACGCGACGGCAACAAGCCGCATGCGTGGCGCTACCGTGACTACGTCATCCGGTCGCTGAACGACGACAAGCCCTACGACCAGTTTGTCATCGAGCAGATTGCGGGCGACGAACTGCCCGAGCCTTCGAATGACGCGTTCATCGCGACGGGCTATTACCGGCTCGGCGTCTGGGACGACGAGCCGGCCGACCGCGAGCAGTTTCGCTACGACTGGCTCGACGACCTCGTGGCGACCACCGGTCAGGTGTTTCTCGGCATGACGGTCAACTGTGCCCGCTGCCACGACCACAAGATCGACCCCATTCCGCAGCGCGACTACTACAGCCTGCTCTCGTTCTTCGAAAACATCACGCCGATGGGCAACGGTGGCGATCAGATCGAGCGGCCGATCTTCAAGGACGACGCCGACCGGAACGCCTACGACGAAAAGGTCGCCGACCTGAACCGCCGCCGCAACGAGGCGCAGCAGGCGGTCAGCGGGATCGAGAAGCAGTTCCGCGAGTCGTGGGAGTCGCTTTCCAGAACCGATGCCGTCGGCGGGGATCTCGACGATCTCGAGTTCCGGTTTTACCGCGACACCTGGACGAGCCTGCCGGTCTTCGATGAGCTCAAGGCCGAAGACACGGGCCCCGTGGCCGGCCAGCTCTTCGATATCGCGGTCGCGCCCTCCTTGCGGCCCGACTTCTTTGGCTACGTATTCACGGGCTTTCTGAAGGTGCCGGCGGATGGCGAGTACAGCTTCCTGCTTGACTCTGACGACGGCTCGCGGCTGGCCATCGACGGCAGGACGGTCGTCGAACATGACGGCATCCATGGCGAGGGGAAGCCGAAGACAGCCTCCGTACCGTTGAAGGCAGGACGGTTGCCGATCCGACTGGACTATTTCCAGGGCCAGCACGGCAAGGGACTGACCGTGTCGTGGTCGGGGCCGGGCTTCGCGGCGCGGACGCTCTCTGCTGTGCCGTCGCACCGAAAGGCGGCAGGGAAAGACTTCGACCTCAAGGAGGCGATCCGGGTCGATGGCGAGCGGCTGCTCGGCGTCGATGGCAAGAAGGACTACGACGCGAAGGTGAAGGCGCTCGAGTCGCTCAAAAAAGAAAAGGTGCCCGTCGACAAAGCGCTCGTCGTGACGGAACGCGGACCCGCAGCTCCCGACACGTTCGTCTTCTACCGTGGCAATCCGCATGCTGAGAAGAAGCCGGAGAACAAGGTCGGCCCTGCGTTTCCGTCGATCCTGAAGGCGAAGGAACCGATGATTCCCACGCCGGCCGCGGATGCGAAGACCTCTGGCCGCCGAACGGCCTTGGCCCGCTGGCTCGTGTCGCCCGACAATCCGCTGTCGGCCCGCGTGATGGTGAATCGCATCTGGCAGCATCATTTCGGCAGGGGCATCGTGAGGAGCTCGAGTAACTTCGGCATGATGGGCGATCCGCCCACCCATCCGGAACTACTCGATTGGCTCGCCACGGAACTGGTTGCCTCCAATTGGCGGCTGAAATCTCTGCACAGGCTGATCCTCACGTCGCAGGCGTACCGCGCGGCGTCGACTGGCAACGCAGAAGCGCTTGCGACGGATCCGCTCAACGATTCCTTCTGGCGGTTCGACATGCGGCGGCTCTCGGCCGAGGAGTTGCGAGACTCGATCCACGTCGCCAGCGGGGCCTTCAATCCGAAGATGTTCGGGCCGGGCGTCTATCCGAAGATCCCCAAGGAGGTGATGGCCGGACAGTCGCGGCCCGGCGCGGGCTGGGGCGATTCGAGCCCGGAGGAGCAGGCGCGGCGGAGTATCTATGCCTTCGCGAAGCGGTCGCTGATCACGCCGATCCTCGCCGACTTCGACCTGGCCGACACCGACACGAGCTGCCCCGTGCGGTTCACGACGACGCAGCCCACGCAGGCGCTGGGCATGATGAATGGTGCGTTCCTGCAGCAGCAGGCGCGGGTGTTCGCCGAGCGGGTCCGCCGCGAGGCGGGCGGGCCCGACGCCGCCGACGTGCCGGCGCAGGTCCGCCGGGCGCTCGAGATTGCACTCGTGCGGCCAGCCACTGACGCCGAGGTCGACCGGGGTGTCGCGGTCATCGACAAGCTCGACGATGCCGACGGCGTCAGCCCCAGCCGGGCCATGGAACTCTTCTGCCTGATGGTGCTGAACCTCAACGAATTCGCCTACCTCGACTGACCCACAGCGACCAGGAGACCGGTCATGCCATCCCACAACGACCATCGACACGGCCAGTTCTGCCACAGGACCCGCCGGGAATTCTTCTGGGAGGCGGGAGCGTCGTTCACGGGCCTGGCCCTGTCCGGCCTGCTCGACCAGGGATTTTTCACGCGGCAGGGCCTCGCGGCCGGACAGGCGGGGTCGGCAACGACCGCGGCCTTCGCGAATCCGCTCGCGGCCAAGCCTCCCCATTTTGCGCCGAAGGCGAAGAGCGTGATCTTCCTCTTCATGTACGGCGGCCCGAGCCAGGTCGACACGTTCGACTACAAGCCGAAGCTCTACGGCCTCGACGGCCAGACGATCGAGGTGAAGACCAAGGGCCGTGGCGGCGAGAAGAGTCAGGGCCGGGTCGTCGGTCCCAAGTGGAAGTTCAAGCAGTATGGACAGTGCGGCAAGTGGGTGAGCGACCTCTTTCCGCACATCGCGACCCACGTGGACGACATCGCCTTCCTCCACTCGATGACCGCCGACTCGCCGATCCACGGCTCGGCGATGCTGCAGATGAACTCTGGGAAAATCCAGTCGGGCGCCCCCTGCCTGGGCTCGTGGGTGAACTATGGGCTCGGCAGCGTCAACGACAATCTGCCCGGCTTCGTGGTGATGCTCGATCCCACCGGCGGACCGATCTCAGGCGCGAAGAACTGGTCGAGCGGCTACATGCCGGCGACCTACCAAGGCACGCTCCTGCGATCCAAGGGCTCGCCGATCCTCGACCTCGCGCCGCCCGATGACATGCCGCTGGAGGCCCAGCGGACGATGCTCGACGCCCTCCGCGAGTCGAACACGGCCCACCTCCTCTCCCGCGGCGACAACACGGAACTCGCCGCACGGATCGCTTCCTATGAGCTGGCCTGGAAGATGCAGGAACACGCGCCTGAGGCGGTCGACCTGGCCAGCGAGACGGAGGAGACGAAGAAACTCTACGGACTGGAGAACCCGCGGACGGCCGACTTCGGCCGGCGGTGCCTGCTGGCACGGCGGCTCGTCGAACGGGGCGTGCGGTTCGTTCAGCTCTACTCCGGCGGCGCCCACAACGACGACAACTGGGACGCCCACACCGACATGGAAAAGAACCACAATTTTCATGCGGGGAATACCGACCTGCCGGTGGCGGCCCTGCTCACGGATTTAAAGCGGTCGGGCCTGCTCGACTCGACGCTCGTGGTCTGGGGGGGCGAGTTTGGCCGGCAGCCGACGGCGGAATACGCCGAGGGCACAGGCCGCGACCACAACTCGTTCGGGTTCACGATGTGGATGGCCGGCGGCGGCATCAAGGGGGGCGTGAGCGTGGGGGAAACCGACGAGCTGGGCTCGGCCGCGATCTCTCCGGGCCCCGGCCACGGCAACGGCGACAAGCCCGGCTTCCACGTGAAGAGCCTGCACGCCACCGTGCTCAACCAGCTCGGCCTCGATCCCAACCGGCTCTCGTATTTCTTCGGCGGCCTCGACCAGAAACTCGTCGGCGTCGAGCACGTCGAACCCATCCACGAGGTGATCGGATGAACATAAAACGGTTCGCCTCGTCGCTCTGCGTCGCGTGCGCCGCACTCCTCTCTCTTCGGGCGTTCGCAGAATCGCCTCCGACCGCGGTGCAGACGGGCACGCCTCGCCGTGTGATCGCGGCCGACGACTCGACCAAGACGCTCGCCTCGATCGCTCCCGACGGCCGGGTCGAATGGAAGCTGCCCTGTGGGCCGATCCACGATCTGCACCTGCTGCCCGACGGCCACATCCTCTATTCAGAAGGCTGGACGCGGATCGTCGAGCTCGACGAGCACCGCAAGCCGATCTGGGACTACAACGCGAAGCGGAATGGCAACGCCGGCCGCACGGTCGAGGTGCATGCTTTCCAGCGGTTGCCCGACGGCACGACGATGATCGTCGAGTCGGGGCCGGGCCGGATCATCGAGGTCGATCGCGACGGGAACCTGCGGCACGAGATCAAGCTGACGGTGAACGATCGTTCGCCCCACTCCGACACGCGGAACGCGCGGAAGACCGAGGCCGGAACCTACCTCGTCGCCCACGAGAAGGATGGCGTCGTTCGGGAGTATGACGCCACCGGAAAGATCGTCTGGGAGTTCGACGTGCCGCTCTTCGACAAGCCGAAGAAGGGAGGGCATGGCCCCGAGTCCTTCGGCGACCAGGTCTATTCGGCCGTCAGGCTCGCCAACGGCAACACGCTCATTGGCACCGGCAACGGCCACAGTGTGCTCGAGGTCACGCCCACCAAAGAGATCGTGTGGAAGATCGAACAGCACGATCTGCCCGGGATCGTGCTCGCCTGGGTGACGCAGGTGAGCCGCCTGAAAAACGGCAACACCATTCTTGTCAATTGCCACGCCGGCGCGGAGCAGCCGCAGATCATCGAGGTCACGCCGGAGAAGCAGGTCGTCTGGACGTTCAAGGATTTCCAGACGTTCGGCAATTCCCTGCCGGTGGCGGTGGTGCTGGAGCCGTGAGGTCCACCGCAGAGCGGTTCGGCGTCGCGGGATGCTGGCTGGCGGCGTTGGTTGCCGGCTGCAGCCCGACGGTATCAACCCGCCCGAGCGGATCGTCGGCGACCGTGGTCTCGCGTGGCAATGTCGTCGACCAGATCACCGCGGTCCGCGTGGGTGGAGCTCATACGATCGTCGCCGCGGTGCCACTGACGGATGCCGAGTGGGAATCCCTCCGCGGCCTCTCCGGCCTCCGCGAACTCGTGCTTGAGGAGGGTCGGGCGGATGACAGCCGGGCGGAGATTCTGGCGACGCTCACCGACCTCGAGCGGCTGGTCCTCCGTGATTCGCCGCTGACCGATGCGGGGTTCCGCAGGCTCGCAGAGTGCCGCGGGCTCCGCGACCTGAACGTGCCGCAGGCTGCGTGCACGGCCGCGGGCGTGCGGGCACTGGCGTCGCTTGCCTACCTGCGAAGCCTCCGCCTGGGCGGCACGCAACTCGCCGGGAGGGAAATCTGTGAGGCGGTCGCCTCACTGCCGCAGTTGCGGTCGCTGCATCTCATCGACGTACCGATCGGCGACGACGGCCTGGCCGTGCTCCAGCGGCTGCCGGACCTCTGGAATCTCTATCTCGACGGAGCCGGGGTATCGGATGAGGAGTGGGAGCGGTATTTTCAGGACTGCCCGCGGGTCCATGTGCACGTCGACCAGACGCATCACGACCGGGATCCGCGTGGGCACCTCCACGAGCAGGCGCCATGAAACCATCGACTCAAGCCGGTTGCATCAGAGGAGCGGGGAACGCAGTCGCATATCGAGCTGTGTGGTCGCTCGTGGTCGTCACGGCCTGCCTGATCGCGGGGCAGGCCGCGGCTGCGCGGAACCGTACGACCGTCGCCGACGGCATGGCCCGGGCAGCGAACACCTGGCTCGATTCGCTCGACCCCGCCCAGCGGAGCCTGGCCTCGAAGCCGTTCGGCGATGCCACGCGGACCGACTGGCACTTCGTCCCCAAGCCCTCGCGAAAGGGCGTGCAGCTCCGCGACATGAGCGAGCCGCAGCAGGCGGCCGCCCTCGTGCTCCTGCGGTCGGTGCTGTCGCAGGTGGGCTACGACAAATCGGTCGCCATCATGGAGCTGGACGAGATCCTGCGGATCCTCGAGGGATCGCGGGCGAAGAACATCCGCGATCAAAAACGGTATTTCTTCACCCTCTTCGGCAGGCCGTCGGATGTCGGTCCATGGACGGTCTCCATCGAGGGGCATCACCTCTCGCTCAACGTCACGGTGCGAGACGGCCGGATCGTCGACTCCACGCCGCAGTTCATGGGTGCGAATCCGGCCGTGGTCAAGTCGCCGCTGCCGAACTTGCCTGCCGTGGGGCGCCGTGTGCTCGAGGCGGAAGAGTCGGTCGCCTTCGAACTGGTGCAATCACTCGACGAGGGCCAGCGGGCAAAGGCGGTCATTTCATCGGAGCCGCCACGCGAGATCCGGGGTGCCGGCGAGCCGCAGCCGCCGGGCGAGCCGGCCGTCGGCATCGGGTGTGGCGACCTGTCGGCATCACAGCAGTCGATGCTGCGGCGGCTCGTCGATGTCTATTGCGAGGCGATGCCGGAGGAGGTCGCGGTCGAACGGCGGCAGGTGATCGAAGCCGCCGCGGGAGGCTGGGCGGCGGTAAAGTTTTCCTGGGCCGGCAGCCTCGAGCCGGGCATCGGACACGCTTACCGCGTCGAAGGGCCGACCTTCGTCATCGAACTGTGCAACGTGCAACCCGATGCCGAAGGGAATCCGGCCAACCACATCCACTGCATGTGGCGCGACCGCACCGGCGATTTTGATCTTCCGGTGAAGTAGATCGCATCCCGTTCCAATACGGCACGGGGTAGGCGGGCGTTATGGACGTGCCCGTGTCCGAATTCCCCGTGGCGGCAAGATTGCATCTTGCCGAATGCATTCCGCAAGTTGAAAACTTACGTCCACGGGTCGACTCTTGCGTCCACATCCAACGTGCGGAGGTACGCCCCTCCTCCCACCCGTGGGGGCGAGTTTTTAACGTACCCATATCCATCTCACCCGTGGGGGCGAGTTTTTAACTTGCCCATCTGGCGCTCGATCACAGCGCCATCCGAAGCCCGACGTCGTCGTTTCCCTCGACTTTTTCGGCGACCGGGCCGCCGTCGTCCTCGCCATCGGGGCCAACGGAGTAGACAAGCAGGGCGTCGTCGGTTTGCTTCATGACCAGCGGCTGGTCGGCCGTGAAGGGATCGCGGGATGCGGGTGGCACGAGCTTCGTGGAGAGTTCCTCGAACGTCGTGGGCGTCGTCCCCGTCTCGAGCCGCTGCCTCGTGGCGGCGACGAGGGCGGTGGCGGCCCGCTGCCGGGCGACGTCCTGGGCCTGCGCGCGGAAGACGCCGCCCAGCGCCGGCATGATCAGCGACGTCATCATGCCCGGGCTGCGGTCCCAAAGCTCCTTTTCCATCGCGTCGGTCTTCTTCTTCACCTCCGGGTAGGGCTCCGATCCGGCAGCCAGTTGCTGGTACTTATGCATGATCGACCGGTAGCCCGTCAGGTCGGACTCGAGGAAGAAGACGCGGTAGAGGAGGGTCAGAGGCAG
>CAZOMJ010000024.1:0-8037 GCA_964581055.1 uncultured Candidatus Kuenenia sp. | reverse complement strand
GCGGATGGTGCCCGAGGAGCAGGTCCGCCAGGTGCCTGTGCAGGTTTGCAAGTTCGTCACCGAAGAACGCGTGGAGCCGGTGAGCATCCAGGTCATGAAATATGTGACCGAGCAGCGGACCGCCCAGGTGCCGCGGGTCGTCGAGAAGAAGGTGCCCTACAACTACACGGTGCGTTCGCCGCGAACGGTCGTGATGCGGGTGCCGCTCGATCCCTGCGGCAATCCGATCCCGGCGGCCATCCAGCAGACGTCCGCCGTCACCACCACTCCCGCCGCCGTCGCGCGGCCTGCCACGGAGCCCGCTCCGGTCGCGCCGCCCGCGCTCACCCCCGCCGAGCCGGCGGCGCCGAAGACTTTCAGCGACAAGCCCGCCGCGGCCGCTCCGGCAGCGACCGAGGGCTGGACAGGCTCGAATCTCCAGCATGTCGATCCCAAGCCGTCCCAAGGGTCGGCGAGCCAGAATGGCGGCAATGCTTCCGGCGCGGTTCGCGTCGAGAAGCCGGCCACGACCGCCGGCGAACTGCGGTCGATCGAAACGATCCCGACGCCGGCGGCGAAGGATGCCGCCCCCGCGCCGGCCGCAGCGAAACCCGGCCCGACCGTGGCTCCGCTGAACACGCAGCCCCAGCTGAATGCCCAGCCCCAGTCGGGCCCGGCCGTTGAGCCTGCCCCTCCGGCAGCTGATGTGAGGGATGTGCCGGCCTCCGAAACCGCGAGCCGCCTGCTGCGAATCGTGCCGCAGGCCGACGGCCACACGACCTGAAGCCATGGGCTGACGTTCTGAGGACGGTTGCGGATGGTATCCTCACCGAGGACCCGTAGCCGGATCGAGTGCACGCAGCGGGCTACCCCTCGTCACGACGTCCGCACCTCGCGATCGGAACCTTATCCATGATCTCCACGCAGTATCGTTCTTGGCTGGCAGCGGTCTGCACGCTTCTGTCGACGGCTGCTTCCCCTGCCCTCGCGGCCGAACCACTGCGTGCCCTCATCGTCGACGGCCAGAACAACCACGCCAACTGGCCGCAGACGACGCAGATGATGAAGAAGCATCTCGAGGACTCGGGACGCTTCACGGTCGACGTCGTCACCCACGCCCCCAAGGGTGAGGATCCGGCCTTCAAGCCGGAGTTCCAGAACTACGCGGTCGTCATCAGCAACTTTGGCCACGGTGCCGCCCCCTGGCCCGCCGACACGCGGACCGCGTTCGAGGACTACGTCCGCGGCGGCGGCGGCTTCGTCGCCGTGCACGCCGCCGACAACTCGTTTCCCGAGTGGGCCGCCTACAACCAGATGATCGGCCTCGGCGGGTGGGGCGGCCGCACCGAGAAGAGTGGGCCGTACGTCTATTACAGCGACGATGGAAAACTGGTTCGCGACACGTCCGCCGGTCCGGGAGGCAGCCATGGACCGCAGGCGGAATTCGCCATCATCATCCGCGACACGGCGCATCCCATCACGAAGGGCATGCCGGCCACCTGGATGCACGTCAAAGACGAGCTCTATGACAGCCTCCGCGGCCCCGCCGAAAACATGCAGGTGCTGGCCACGGCCTACTCGCCGAAGACGAAACGGCACGAACCGATGATGATGACGATTCACTATGGCAAGGGCCGCGTCTTCCACACGCCGATGGGCCATGGCAACGACTCGCAGGAGTGCGTGGGATTCATCACGACGCTCGATCGCGGCACCGAGTGGGCCGCCACGGGCACGGTGACCGCGCCGGTGCCGGCCGACTTCCCGACGGCCGACACGTCGAACAGCCGGCCCTTTGCGAAGTGAACCGGCGGCAGCCGCCAGTGTCCGATGGCAGCATCATCCTCGGCGTGGACTTTACCTCGGCGCCGACGGTGAAAAAGCCGATCACCGTGGCCGTGGGCCGGTGGAATCACGGTGCTTCGGTGCCGGTCTATCGGCTCGACGAGATCCGTGGGCTCGTGAGCCTGCGGGCATTCGAGTCCTTCCTGCACGAAACGGGGCCGTGGCTCGGCGGCTTCGACCTGCCGTTCGGCCAGCCGCGGACGCTCATCGAGCACGAGGGCTGGCCCACCGACTGGCCGTCATTCGTGCGGTTTTATTGCTCGCAGCCGCGGGAAGGGCTCCGCGACACGTTCCGACGCTGGTGCGACGCCAGGCCCAGCGGTGACAAGTTTGCCTGGCGAAGGGCCGACAAGCCCGCGGGATCGAGCCCCGCGATGCGCTGGACCAACCCGCCGGTCGCCTGGATGATGCATGCCGGCATCGGAAGGATGCTCGATGCGAGCCTCGTGTTTCCAGCACACCGGCACGGCACGACAGGCACGCACGACCCACCCAGGATTGCCTTGGAGGCGTATCCGGGCTTCACGGCAAGGAAGGTCTGCCGCACGTCGTACAAGAGCGACGCAGCGGCAAACCAGACGCCCGAACGCATGGCCAACCGGCGGGCCATTCTCGGGTCGCTCGTGGCCGGCACGGCCGGGCTCGACATCGCGCTCGAGATCGCGCCGGCGTGGCGAGAACGGCTGCTCGCCGATGGCAGCGGCGACCTGCTCGACGCCGTCATCTGCGGGCTCCAAGCGGGCCACGCCGCAGCGCTGCCGGATTACGGGCTGCCGGCCGACCTCGATTCGCTCGAAGGCTGGATCGCGTCGGTGCCGGCAGCGCGTCCCATGCCGGATTCGGCCCCCGGCGATCCACCTGCTAGAGTGCCGATCACCAAACCGCACCACTCGTAACGGAGTTCCTCCGTGAGCCGCCTTCTCGTCGTCATCGGACTCCTCGCATGCGTTTGTCCGGCCGCGGCCCTCGCGGCCAACGCGGCAGCTCCGACCGCATCGGCCGACCTCGCTTTTCAGGCGAGACGATCGACCGCTGGCACGGGCACGTGCGGCACCGCTTCATGTTCGAAGGCAAACCCGCCTGGGTCGTCGAGCCCGAGACACCGCTGGCCGGCAATCCGTGGAGTTGGTGCCTGATGTTTCCGGATGCCTTCACGGAGCGGTGCGCCGCGCCACGAGGGCCTGGTACTTCTCGTCGATGCCGGCCTCGACCGCCTGCTTCTTTCGGACCGCCTCCTCGGCATTGGTCGGCTCGGCCAACGCTGCCGGAGGAGGGGCGGCGGTGGCACAGAGACCTGCAAGAGACAGGCTGACCACCGCTGCAATACATGCGAAGGAAGCGTTGGGCTTCAGAGAGGACATGGCTGATGTTTCGCGGTGCGCTGCCGTGGACGAGACGCTGTCAGACCTCAGGCGGCATCATCGTATCGTCTCGGTGCTTCGCCGGCACCGCGTCGCTGGCGACCGGCCTTCCTGCAGCACGGTTGGACGCAGCCGCCTCGTCGGCTAGATTCTGGCCACCCCGCAGGATACAGCCATGTCCACCAAGGTCACGGACGACCGTTCTCAACAGTCGCGAGGCAGGCATGCCGACGCTGCGGCCGGCCGCAGACAGCCCTCCGCCTCGCCCCGGTCCATTCCGCTCTTTGAAGACGAGCATCCCGGCGTCAGCCGGCTCTACACCGTGGCGATGATGGCCGACGTGCTCCGCATCCCGCGGGCGGCGGTGCGTCATTGGCTGCGGGGCGGGCTGCTCGAGCCGGCTCGACGGGCGGGATCGATCGAGTGGTTCGAGTTCCCGCAGCTCGTGGTGGGCCGGCAACTGGTGCGGCTGCTAGAGGCGGGTCTTTCCCTGCGCGACATCGACACCAAGCTCGCCGGACTGGCGCCGGGCGGCGCCGCCGAAGCCGCCCGCATGGCGGATCGGATCGTAGCGGACGGACGGCGGCTGAGCATCCGCCAGAACGATTGTCTCCTGGGCGCGGGGGGCCAGCTCCAGCTGGGGTTCTACACGCAGGGACTGACAGACGGCCTGCCACGTGATGGCATCCAACCAGCTGCCGCGCATCCCTGCATCTCGATGCTGGCCATCTCCGGCGAAGCCACGGCGGACGAAGCCCATGACGACGACCCCATGGGCCCGGGTTCCGTCGCCGAACTGCTCGATCTCGCCGCCGATCTGGAGGCCACCGGGGCACTTTCGGAGGCCGCCGAGGCGCTGCGGGCCGTGCTCCAGGCCCAGGGGCCGACGGCCCAGGTCGTGTTCATGCTCGCCGAGTTGCTCTATCGTGCGGGCGATCTCACAGCCGCCCGTGAGCGGTATTACGCCGCCGTGGAGCTCGACGCCGACCATCTCGAGGCGCGGTCGAGTTTGGGCTGTGTACTGGCAGAACTGGGCGAGCATGAGTTGGCGCTCGCCGCGCTCGACGGCGTGCTCCGCCAGCAGCCCGACTATGCCGATGCCCATTGGCACATGGCAGGCGTGCTGCACGACGCGGGCCGGGAGGTCGAATCCCAGCGGCATCTGCGAACGTTCCTGACGCTCGCACCGGAGAGCCCGTGGGCAACGACGGCGCGGGAGCGACTGGCCGCCGCGGCACCAGTCGACGGCTGAGCCATCACCTCGACGGCACGGAAGCCGTCATCCCATGGAAACTCCACGCGGCAGGCCCCTTCGCGTGGCCGCAAGTTGTCAACTTGCGAATTCAACAAGATGAAATCCTGTTGCCACGTTAGTACGCGCCCCACGGCCCCCGGATGGGGTGCACGCCGAACTGCACCGTGTCGCTCGGCTGGTTGGGCGTCGGCATGAAGGCCCGTCCGCCCGGCACAACGCCCGGCCCCGGATACGGGCGACGATACTGGTGATAGATCGGCGCTACCCGCGAACTCGGCACGCCCCAGCCGTATTCCGTCGTAAACTCGGCCGTCGGGGGCACGACCAGCGCCATCGGTCGGCCCACCCACGGGTCATACCACGCGCTGTGCCAGCTCTTCCCCTGGCTCCTCAGGAAGTATCGCTTTTCGTAAGTGCCTTCGCCGCCGGCAAGCGCCGCCCGCGTGGCGGCGGCGAGGCAGGCCACGACGAGCGCGGCAACGATCACCCGACCAAGAAGAACCTTCATGAACGCATCGCTTTCCTGTGTGTCTCGTGGGCTCGCGGCTTCCTGCCAATCACCGCGAAGTCACCACCAATACGCATGCACGTCGGTCCGCATGCCCATCGCGCCGGCCGGGCGGACATAGTGCCGCCGGTGCTTGTAAAGAAACTCGTGGGGCATGAACGGCGGATACGTGTACCAGGTGTGGCCGACTCGCGGCGGCACCGGGCGGGGCGCGACGTAGAGCTGTGCTCCGACGCCGGGATAGGCTCCCGCCGGTACGGGCGGCGCGTAGAAGTTGTAAAAGACGTCGGGCGTGGGAGCCTCCACGCCCCCATTGATCGGCGCCGCCGAGGCATGGCCAACGGCCGCCAGCAACAGGGCTGCGGCCGTGATCCCGAGAGTGGTCTTGAAAGTGGTCTTCAGCACGGTGGGCAGACTGGATGACGGCAGCATGGGATCACCTCGTGGCTCTGTTCCGGTCCGCCGCCGCCGAGAGGCTCAGGCAGCGCTCACAACCGGGGCTAACCAGGAAGTTCGGCAAATCCGGGGACGGGCTATCACTTGGGGGCTACGGGCACCTCCACCCCTGCCCAGCAGGTAAAGTCCGGAGACAGCCCGCTCAGCCAGCGGAAACGCCTCCCCAACCGGTAAACTCGCCCCCTCTTGCCAACCATGGCCCGTCCGATCACAGTTTTGGCACTCAACCACGCTATGGCCAAATCCGCAAAGCAGCCGAAGAAAACCAAGACTCAGCCCCCGAAGGAGGCTGCGGCCGCCCCTTCGCCAGCCGACGACGCTTCCACTCCGGAGAGCCAAGCCGCCCCGGCCAAGGCCGCCGCCAAGCCGCCAGCCAAACGACGGGCCACCGCCCAGGCACTCGCGGCCGGCCAGCGGGACATCTCGGTGAGCGAGTTCTTCGCCAAGAACCGCCACCTGCTCGGCTTCGATTCGCCCCGCAAGGCATTGCTGACAAGCGTGAAGGAGGCGGTCGACAACTCGCTCGACGCCTGCGAGGAGGCGGGCATCCTGCCGGAGATCTGGGTGCACATCGAGCAGGTCGGTGACGCGGGCAGCCGCTACCGCATGGGTGTCCAGGACAATGGCCCGGGCATCGTCAGCAAGCAGATCCCGCTGATCTTCGGCAAGCTGCTCTATGGCTCCAAGTTTCATCGGCTGCGGATGAGCCGCGGCCAACAGGGCATCGGCATCTCCGCGGCGGGCATGTACGGCGTGCTCACGACCGGCAAGCCGGTGAAGATCATCTCGAAGATCGACGCGAAGCACCCCGCGCACTACTCCGAACTGCGGATCGACACGAAGACCAACCAGCCCGAGATCTTGAACGGCAAGGGGGACGGCGTCGACATCCCCGCCGGCAAGGGTGGCGCGGAGTTGATGAAGAAGCACTCGATCGAATGGGTCGCCGAGAACGACAAGGGCGACGCGATGGAGCACGGCACACGCGTGACGATCGAGATGGAGGCGAAGTTCCAGCGGGGCCGCGGCAGCGTCGAGGAATATCTCGAGCAGACGGCGATCTCCAACCCGCATGCCCGCATCCACTTCCAGGGGCCGGACGGCCCGGAGCGGATTTTCGAGCGGTCGACTGAAGACCTGCCACCAGAGCCGAAGGAGATCAAGCCGCATCCCTACGGCGTGGAACTCGGGCGACTCGTGACGATGCTGCAGGAGCACCCGAAACTCACGCTCGCCCAGTTCCTCACGCAGTCGTTCTCCCGCGTGTCGCACGGCACGGCGAAGAAGATCTGCGACATCGCCAAGCTCTCCACCAGAATTACCACGGGCAAGCTGGGCCGGGGCGAGGCCGACAGCCTCTACAAGTCGATTCAGGAAACGAAGATTCCGCCGCCGGCGACCGACTGCGTGGTGCCGATCGGCGAGCAGCGTCTGCTCGCGGGCATCCGGCAGGTGGTCCCCGGCGAATTCTTCACTGCCGCCACCCGGCCGCCGG
The DNA here is from genome assembly GCA_964581055.1 of uncultured Candidatus Kuenenia sp. Classification (GTDB taxonomy): domain Bacteria; phylum Planctomycetota; class Planctomycetia; order Pirellulales; family UBA1268; genus CAMCQY01. Next base: position 1,138 of record CAZOMJ010000024.1, on the reverse strand, counting down.
GTGTCTACCGGGGCAATCCCTTCGTCATCGAGGCGTCGCTCGCCTATGGCGGCGGTCCTTCCGCGCAGAAAGTATCGCTCGAGGCGCTTTCTGAGATGGCGGGCGAGAGCGACGCCCGCAGCCTGCGGCAGTTTCTCACCACGACGTTCTCGGGCCTCGGCGGCGAAGCGGCCGACAAGATTCTGGACGAGGCCAAGCTTGCCCCCCGGCAGTCCCCCTCGAAGCTCAAGAAGGCGGATCTGCAGGCCCTGCATGGGGCCATGCAGCACGTCAATGCGGACGAAGGACAGAACATGACGGTGCTGCGGTATGCCAACCGCGTGCCGCTGCAGTTCCAGCCGGCGGCCTGCGCCGTCACGCAGACGATCCTCTCCACCAACTGGCGTTCCTACGGCCTCTCGCAATCCCGGGGCAGCCTGCCGAGCGGTCCGGTGACCGTGATGGTGCACGTGGCGAGCGTCTGGGTGCCGTTCACGAGCGAGTCGAAGGAGGCGATCGCATCGTATCCGGAGATCCAGAAGGAGATCCGGCTCGCGCTGCAGGCGGTGGGCCGCAAGCTCGGCATGTATCTGAGGCGGCGGCTCCGCGTGGCGCAGGAAGGGCAGCGTCGCAGCATTTTCCTGCGGTATCTGAAGGAGGTGGCCGGAGCCGTCTCCGTCATCAACGGTGTCGACCGCGAGAAGCTCTACGAGCAGCTGTTGGCGGTGGCCAAGAAGAAGACTGCCGAGGCCGACGTGAAGCTCGACGATCGCGGCAAGCCGATCGTCGACGAGGAGGAGCTCGAGCTCGGAGACAACTGCATCATCGTGCCGCAGACGGTGCCAGGTTTGCCGGGAGTTGCCGCAGCCGCAGCAGAGTCGGCCGCCGGAGGCGACGACGACGAGAAGCCGACTCGCGGCAGGAAAAAGCGGGCGACCACGAAGAAAGAGAGCGATGCGGCAACGGTGGCGACACCAGCAGCAGCCGTAAAACGGGCCAAGGGGAGTCGCACCGGAAAGCGGGCCGGGGCGCGGAAGAAGACCTGACCCGACAGAGCACGTTAAAAACGTGCCGCCACGTGCGTCAGGGTATATCCCGTGGCGAACACGGTCGCTGGCCGCAGGCCGGGCATCCTGCCCGGCGGTCAGGAGAGAATCCC
>CAZOMJ010000023.1:0-35381 GCA_964581055.1 uncultured Candidatus Kuenenia sp. | reverse complement strand
CGACCGTCACCAGCAAGCCCAACGGAGCTAGTGGTTGAAATTGAATTCCGTCGCATTGAGCAAGCTCCAGAAGATGTCTTCGTAGACGGCCGGGTCTTTTCCGTGCTCGCCCACCAGCTGCCGCAGGGCAGCCATCTCGTCGGCCATCGGCCGACGAGAGAGTGTGCGGATGAAGAGTTCATCGAGGATGTGCTCGGGCGTCGACTTTGTCTCGATGAGCTTCTTGATCACGCCCCCGGCCGCGAGCCGATCGCGGATGGTCTGGCCCACCTCCATGTGGAGGGCCTGAGAGAGCGTGGGGTTTTGCTTGGTCTCGCAGGCGCAGATCGTCGCCCGCGTCGAGCGGCCAAACGTCTCGAAGAACGAATCGCCCGTCCGTGGCCCCTCGGTGCCACCGTCGGTGACCGGGAAATAGTCGATGGCACGCGTGCCTTCGGGGAAGGCGTTGAAGCTGGCGAAGCGGTACGGAACGCCCGTCACGGTGACGATCGAGTCGAGCAAGACGTCGGCCCGCAACTTCCGCAAGTGGGCGTGGGAGAATTGCCGGGTGTCGCGCTCGTTCGACGGGTTCGGCTTGGCGGCGAGCTGGTAGACCCGCGAGTTGCAGATGTCGCGGACGAGGCTCCGCAGGTTGAATTTCGACTCGACCAGCCGCTTTGAGAGGGCGTCGAGCAGCGGCGCATTCACCGGCGGATTGCTCGCCCGCACGTCATCCACTGGCTCGACGACGCCGCGGCCGAGGAGCTGCGCCCAGATGCGATTGGCGAGATTGCGGCTGAACAGCTCGTTTTCGGGAGCGGTCAGCCACGCGGCGAGCGCCGGCCGCGGATCGCCGCCTGCCGGCACCGGCTCGACGCCGCCGAGCACCTTGGCCGGCATCGGGCGGCCGTCGACGAGATGCTTCGAGGGGGCCGCCTTCGGGTTGTAGTAGATCCGTCGCTCCCGCGACTCGACTCCCGGCTTCCGCTCCATGCCGGTGAAGAAGCTCGTGAAGGAGTAGTAATCGTCCATCGTCCAGCGGTCGAACGGATGGTTGTGGCATTCGGCGCACTGGATCTGCACGCCGAGGAACACCTGTGAAAAGTCGGCCGCGAATGCCTTCGGTTCGAGCTTCGGCTTGTGGACGAGCATCGTATAGAGATTCACCGGGCCGTCGGAGATGTTGCTGCCCGACGCGGCCACCATCTCCGCCACGAACTCGTTGAGCGGCCGGTCGGTCCGCATCTGCTCCCGAATCCATTCGTAGAACGCGTGGGCCGCCTTCGCGTGGGTCGCTCCGGGAGCGTATTGGCCGCCGATCACGCGGAGCTGTTCGGCCCACAGCGCCGTCCAAAAGTCGGCGAAGTCGTTGGTGGCGATAAGTTCGTCGATCTTCTTCGCCCGCTTGTTGGTGGCCGTGTCGGCCATGAAGGCGTGGTATTCCTCGAGGGTGGGCGGCCTGGCCACGAGGTCGAGCGTGACGCGGCGGAGGAAGGTCTCGTCGTCGCAGAGTTCCGAGGGGATGATGCGGAGCTTCTGGAGCCGGTCGAAGACGAGGGTGTCGATAAAGTTGTTGGTCGGCGGATTCGGCCAGGCGAATCCTTCGTCCGGCGGCAGCACGATCACCTCGGCGCCGACGGTAAACCGGCTGTAGCGGGCGAAAACGTTCGTATCGCCCGGGCCGACGGCGGTGACCACGCCGTCGTTGTCGATCGTGGCGACGCTCGTGTTGTTGGAGAAGAATTTCGCGAGGTTCGTGACGTCGCGGGAGCTGCCGTCGCTGTAGGTTGCCGTAACGCGGGCGGTGCCGCGACCACCCACCTTGTTGAACACCACGCTCTGCTTGGGGAGCGAGATACCGACGACCTCGGGCGGCATGACGGAGTCGTCGGGCGCGCCCGCTGCGATCCAGCGGTGGAGGGTTTTGTAATAGTCGCTGTCACGGTCGAAGAGCTTGCCGCCGGTGTGCGGCACCGCGCCGATCGCCTTGAGCAGGAGCAGGCTCTCCTCGGGGATTGCCGTGTTGACGCGGCGGCCGGCAATCTCGGTGACGACGCGGTCGTAGTCGCCCTTCGGGTCGTAGCCAAAGAGCGACAGCATAAAACCGTCCTTGCCGCGGGCCGAGCCGTGGCAGGTGCCGGCATTGCAGCCGGCGCGGAAGAAGACCGGCATGATGTCGCTGCGGAAGCTCGGCGGAGCAGCGGGCTCATCGGCGGCGGCGAGGCCTGCCACGGCCATCACAAGAACCGTCACGACCGCAGAGGATTTGAACATCATCATTTCACCACGTTCCTTTTGCCTACCATTTTCCGCTTTTCGCTTTCCCGCGGTGCCTTCCTCCGTGGCGGCAAGTTTTTAACTTGTCCGTGTCCTCAGCATCGATTCCACGAGTTAAAAACTCGTGGCCACGGATCGCACTCCTTCGGTCTTCAACAGGTTTGGGATAGGCACCTTTCGCTTCTCTCCGCTTTTCGCTTCGTCCTTACAGTTTCGGATCGATCCGGAGCGTGCCCTTGCCCGTCCGCTGGCGAATGTCCTGGCCGGCTGCCTGAACCGTCACCTCGCACGACAGCCCGCCGACGCTGCCGATCAGCGCCTCGTCGGTCGCCTGGATCTCGAACGCGATCTCCTTCGTGTCTTTTGCGATCACCGGCAGCGGCTCGACCGCGGTCACGCCCTTAGGCAGTCCGAGCAGCTTGACCCGTGCAGTGCCCTCGAAGGGCGTCTTCTGTGCGACCGTCCAGAGATACCGCTTCCGTTCGCCGCGGCGGAGACTCTCCGGCTGGCTGGCAAGCTCCACGAACGGCTCGGCGATCGTGAGCGGCACGATCTGCGACGACACCCGCCGCCGGCCCACGCCGGTCTCCCGAGCCGGGCCACTGGTCGTGTTGGCGATGACGACGAGCTGCCCCACGCCCACCGGTGCGCCGGGTTCGGCTGAAACGCGGACCGTCGCCTCGGTCTGACCCGCGGAGATCGTGTCGACGGGGGGCGTGCCGACGCCGGGGGGCGCGTAGCCCACCGAGAACTCGACCGGCTCGTCGAAGCCCGGCTGACGCGTGATCTTCACCGGAATCGCGAGCTCGCCGCCGCGGACGAGCGCCGTCGGCGGAGGCGTGATGTCGATCGTAAACGGCGCGGGCGCGGTGACGGCGAGCACGAAGCGATCGAGCCGCACCGTCCGCAGCGCGTCGCCTCCGGGATGGTTGATGGAGGGGATATTCTGCTGGACATGGGCGATGACGGGCGTCTTGGTCGGATCGACGGGCTTGGCCTCGAGCGTGATCACGGCTGCACCGGGAGCTGCGGTCGCATCGGCCACGAACTGCACCGGCCAGGCGGTGGCGTTTGCGGGCTTCATCGGCGGTGCGATCATCGTCACGCCGGCCGGCAGGCCCCGGGCCACCAGTTCGAACGGCTGCGGCCAACTGCAGCCGTGGCCAAAGTTCTGGAACAGGTTCACCGTCCAGCGATTCCCCTGCGGGATCGCCAGGGAGCTCTGCTTCGCGCTTTCCACCCAGTCGCCGCCGGGCCAGAAGCAGAAATAGACCGACTGTGGCGACGATTGGTTCGCTGGCTCGATCTCGATCCGGTAGACGCCTCTGGGCCCTCCCTTGCCGTTGGAATCCTGCACCGAGAGCAGGTAGTCGCCATCGCTCTTGGGCTCCCAGATGATCGAGGGATCGAGCGTCTCCTTGAGCCCGCCACCGGCGCGGAAGTGGGTGCCGAAGATGTCGCGGTCTTTGTGGAACTGGGTGTCGTCGGCCTCGAGTTCGACATCGCCCAGCTTTCCCGCCTTGTCGATGGCGCGGATCTGGAGCAACGGGTCGAGAGGAGCCCCGAGCGTGGCGGCAAAGACGCGGATGCGAAGCCGGTCGCCCTGGCCGTTGCTGGGATTGAATTTCTTGACCGACAGCCGAAACGCATCGGAGTCGCCCGGCGTGTCGAGGATGCCGTTGACCGCCACCGGCAGCTGCCCGATCTTCGTCGCGTCGGCCGCGGGATCTTCGAGCAGGTTGGGGTAGCTGCTCGACCGCAGCAGGAGCGGCGACGGCGCGTCGCCGTAGTATTCGAACGTGCCCGGCTCACGTGGCACGGCGACCGCCGCTTCTGAATCGCCCAGTGGATCGCCGATCAGCCGGATGGAGAGCGTCGTACCCGCCGGGCCGCCGGCTGGAAACGCAGCAAGGGGCCGTCGATAGCTGCCGACGTGGACGCAGTAGGGCTCGTCCTTGCCGCCATCGAACGTGGACCGCCGCACCTCAACGAAGGCCACGCCATCCCGCGGCATCTTGAGCGACACGAGCGGATCCTGCAGGTGGAGCGGGTTGTCGTCATTGGCGGCGATCACGCGGCCGGTTTCGTCGAGGATCCTGAGCGACAGGTCAAACTCCGAGTCGCCGTAGTGGCGCTCACCGATCCGGACCGAATCGACCTCCACGGAGAGCCGCTCCCCCGCCTTCACGGGCACGCGGTAGAAATCGACGTCGCCCTTGGGGCCGGTGCCGATCCGGCCGCGGACGGTGACATTCGGCGTGACGGCCAGGGCCGTCTCGCGGGTGTCGTTGGTGTGGTGCTTGGGGGCCAGCTCGCCCTCATCGATGCAGGGGAACGGCGAGACGTGAAACGTGCCGAGCGTCGTGAGGTCGGTGGCGGTGCGGATGCGGAAGGGGTGCTCGCCCAGCGGGCAGTCGGGGGCGATCTCGAATCGGCACTTCAGCTGATCCTCGATCCCGCCGCCGTGATGCAGGGAGATGGCCGGCTCGACCTTGGGCAGCTCCTCGAGGGCGACCGCGCGAATGCCGGGGCGGTAGAAGATCACCTCCTGCGGTTTCGCGAGCGACCCGCCCTGGATCGTCACCTCGACGGTCGTGCCCCGCTGGCCAACTCGCGGCGACACCCGCTCGATGTGGAAAAACTGGCCGCCGCGGGCCGGCAATCCGGGCCAGGCCGCACAGCAAAGGGTGGCGACGGCGACGGCAACGAAACGCAGTGGCGGGAACGTCATGGTGAAGTGTCGATGCGGTTGGCGAAGGCGGGCTGCGGGGTTGACCAGCCCCAAGTCGGCAAAGATCAACTCAGTAGTCCCTTCACGATGCTGCCGTCCTTCACGATTTCGATCGGGCGGGTGCCGAAGGCGACAAGTTCTTTCTCGGCGTCGATGCCGAGCTGGTGGTAGATCGTGAACAGGAGGTCCTCCAGCGGCACGGCATCGCGGGCGGGCTCACCGGCGGTCGCGTCGCTCGCGCCATAGACGAGCCCCGGCTTGAAGCCGCCGCCGGCCAAGAGCATCGAATAGCAGCGGGCCCAATGGTCGCGGCCGCTGTCCTTGTTCACCTTCGGCGTCCGGCCAAACTCGGTGGTCACCCAGACGAGCGTGGTGTCGAGCAGGCCGCGACGATCGAGATCGGTCACGAGGCCCGCGATCGCGGCGTCGAGGGCGGGCATCTGGTCGAGGCAGTTTTTCTTGACGTCGACGTGCGAATCCCACAAGCCGTATTCGACCGTCACGAACCGCGTGCCCGCTTCCACCAGCCGCCGGGCGAGGATCAGTCGCTCGGCGAGTCCCTTGGGATGAAACTTGAGGTCGGGGCCACGCAGGCCGGGCACGTCGCGGCCGTAGAGTTCGAAGGTCTCGTCCGTCTCGCCGTCGAGCATGAAGGCCTTCTGGGCCTGCGACGAGGTCAGCAGCGTGTAGGCACGCTTGTGAAAATCGTCCATGGTGTCGAGCGTGGTGGGATCGGCTTCGAGCGAGCGCATGTGCTTCTCGATGATGCCCCGCGCCGTGTGGCGGCGGCTGAAGCGGTCGAGCGACACGCCCTCGGGGATTGAGAAGTCGCGGACCTGGAAGCCCTTTTTGCCGGGGTCGGCCCCGAGTTCGAACGGGCCGAACGTGCTGCTCAGGAACCCCGTGCCGCCAGTGAAGGCATTTTTGTTGGGGACGGCGATGTAGGGGGGCAGTTCGCCGCGGGGGCCGAGTTCGTGGGAGATGATCGACCCCATCTGCGGGTAGTCGATGACGGCGGTGGGCGTGTAGCCCGTGAAGAGGTGATAGGAGGCCTGCTGATGGTCGGGAATCCGGCCGACCATGCTGCGGACGATCGTGATCTTGTCGGCGATCGCGGCGGTCTTGGGAAAATTGTCGCTGAAGACTTCGCCGGTGTTGGTCTTCGTCACGCCGAACGAGCCGCGGTATTCGACCGGGGCCTCGGGCTTCGGGTCGAACGATTCCTGGTGTGGCAGGCCGCCGGGCAGGTTCAGTTGGATCACGCTCTTGATTCGGGCCGGCAACTGTTCCTTGCCGGCGACGGCCGAATAGGCATCCGACGATGCCTCCCCGCGGGCCTGGAGCCTGAGCATGTCGGCCAGCGAGAGGCCGAGGGCTCCGAACGTGCCGCAGCGGATCGCCTGCCGGCGGGGCATGAGCGACTGAAAGCCAGAGCAACCCCGGCTGGTGGCATGAGCCTGCTGGCGGCGTGGCTGATTCATGGTGGATCTCCTAGGCGGGCGAGCAGAACTGTCAGGGCAGACTCAAGGATGGCTACTGTCCGTTTTGCGTCATGGGAACAACGCCGGGTGGTGTTCACGGATTGCGGCGGGGGCCGGTAACCTCGAACGTGAACTCGTTCTTGTCTTTTTCGACGACGGTGGCCGTCAGCCCCGACGTCTTCGCGTCAGCATATTGGGCAGGCATCACCGAGACCTCGATGGGAGTGCCATTCGCGTCGTGGCCCGTGATCTCGATTTTCTCCAGCCGCACGCCGTGTTCACCCGCGGCCGCGCCGTCAGCTGGATTGAAGGTCTTGAGCGTAAACCTGCCTGTCGAGTCGGTCCTGCCCACCGCCGAGAGGTTATGGGACTTCGAATCGAGCGACACGAGTACTCCCTCCGTGGGCTCGCCGTTCCAGAGGACGCGACCATTCGCTGGATACGTCTTGGGCCGGCGGGCGGCGAACTTGTCCACCCGGCCCCAGCAGCCAGCGATCGGGAGGCAGCAGGCGACGACAAGGACGGCGACGATTGAAGCGGGAGGTTTTTTCATGGTTGGCCTCAGTAATCGTCGGAGGTGAAGGTTTCGCCGCTGGCCCGACTGCCGAGGGCGCCCCAGATGCCATAGGGGCTACTTCCGTCGGAAACAGTCGTCCGTTCGGCGACCCTGCTGCCGCAGTCGATCGAATCACTGAAGAACCGCACGGCGCCGTCGGCCATCACGCCGTGAACGCCGCCCACATGGTAGCTGCGCGGTGGCAGGATGCCGCCGCTATCCTGCGTGCTGCAGACCGGGCCGTTGGGCGGTAGGACCGTGTTGAAGCCAACTAGGCCGCCGCGGCCGCGGACCCACCAGTTACCCGGCGACCGGGAGGCGCCAAGCAGTGTAACGCCCGTGTTGGGAATAAAGCCGGCCCCGTTCCAACTGCTCCAACAAGCGGATGGAGAACTGCCATTGCCTGCGGAGGAGGCGGCTCGATTGTTGACGGGTTGCTGACCGCCTTCGTTGCCGTACGAGAAGCCCGTATCGGTGCCGCCTGGTGTGGGTTGGATGCACTCGGACATGGCGATCGTCTTCGACAGGCCGTCGGTGACATCCTTGGGGCCGATGATGCTGACGCCAGTCGAATCGCTGTTACCAAACAGGCCCCGAATGTTGGCTCTAACCCCGGCGCTGGCATTGAAACTGTACTTGTCGCCGATGCAGAGCGAGTAGTTGTTCTGTCGCTGGCCGGCCCGAAAGGCTCTGTCTGATGGGCACCGGAACAAAGGCACGTCCCGGTAGGTGGCGGCAGAGGTCGTGTCATTGCCGGCATAGTTGAGCGAGTCATAAAATCGCTGCTCCTCGAGATACGGCAGCAGCGGTACGACGCCACTCCAGATCACATTATTTGTCGGGGAGGGCACGTGCAGAGCAAGAAAAGGAAACGTTTTCCTGGCGTCGATGTGATTGTGGAGTGCGACGCCAAGCTGTTTGAGGGTGTTACGGCAGGCGCTGGCTCGGGCCGATTCCCTAGCGACCTGCACGGCCGGCAGGAGCAGGCCGACGAGCGTGCCGATGATGGCGATCACGACCAGGAGTTCAACGAGCGTAAACGCGGACCGGGCCGGCGACGGTCGGGCCTCCGGCATGCGGGGGGGCTGTTCGTGAGACATGGGTTTGGCTCCGTGCATCAAGAGAAGAAGAGAAGAGATATCGATAAAAATGAAGTGAAACGAATGCCGTCCGGTGGTGGTGTCTCTCGGGTGTGTGTCCTGCCTGCGTGTCGGCTCGCTGATCTCGAGAATCAGAGGGGGGGCAAAGGGGGGCTCAAGCCCCCGCTCCACCCCTTCCCTCCACCAAGTCCGTCATTTTGGACACAGTTCGTTTTAACCGTGGATTTTCAGGCTTCCCAGCCATCCAGACACCTCAGGCGAGGACCCTGGGGGAACGAAGCTGACTGTTCCTCATGAACGTTTGACGAGCTCCGTCCAAGCCCGCAGCGCAAGCAAGGGAAAACGCGATGCATCACGCAGGAAGCCGGCCATAAAACGCTTTGTTGTCAGGGAGTGTCCAAAATCGGGCCCCCGGAGGAGGTAAGGTTGGAGTCTCCTATGGCCGCAGGCAATTCCACCCCCGACGACCGTTCCCAGGAGCATTCCCAGGAGCGGTTTCTTACGCTCTTTCTCGCCAGCGAGCAGGAAATCTTCCGATATGTCGCGGCCATCACCCCCAGCCTCGAAGACGCGCGGGAGGTCGTGCAGCAGACGGCGGTCGTGCTCTGGCAGAAATTCGACCAATACGATCTGTCCCAGCCGTTCACTCCCCTGGCCTGCCGGTTCGCCCTCAACATCACCAAGCAATGGCTGGCCCGCAAGAAACGCTGGCAGTCGATCCTGGCCGACGACATGGCCGAGACGATCGCCAGACGGCGGATCGAACTGATGCCCGCCATGGATGCGCGGCTGCGGTTCCTCGACGGCTGCCTGGAGAAACTCTCCGCCGACCAGCGGCGGATCGTCGAGGGCTACTACTTCCGGCAGCTCGGCGTTGACGGCGTCGCCGCGGAATCCCACCGCACCGTCGACGCGGTCTACAAGGCCATGCAGCGGATCCGCCGGCTCTTGCAGGATTGCATCGAGCGGGCCGAGCAGGCGGAGGCCGTCGCATGAGGTTTCCTTCAGACGAGTTCGACGCGGCCGTCGCAGCCACCTGCCACGGCACGGGAAGCGAGGAGCTGCTCACCGAGCTGACGGCGGTCTTGCGCAACGAGCCCGCCGCGCTCGACGCATACCTGTGGCAAAAAGAGATCCACGCCCGGCTCGCGACCGGCCATGAGTTTTTCGTGCACGACCTGCTGCGGGCGGAGGATGCTGGGGCGGCCTCCGGAGAAGGCGGTGCTCGGGAGGCCACTGCGGGGCGAGGCAGCATGATGCGCACCAACAGTCGTACCAACAGTCGCACATGGCTGCCGATCGCCGTCATGGCCGTGTTGGCCGGCGTCGTGCTGGTGGCGACCGCGATGCTGAATCCGATCTGGACGAACATTGCCGGTCGTGATGCGCGGCCTGCGCCGCGTGCCGTCATCGTGCCGCCGGTCGTCGCGCGGCTGGCTGAGCTCGAAGGCGTCGGCTGGGTCGGGGCGGATGTCGCCCATGCGGTTGGCGATGCGATCCGGGCCGGAGAAACGCTCGAGCTTGCCACCGGCAGGCTGCGGCTCGACTTTCTCTGCGGGGCCTCGGTGTGGCTCACGGCCCCGGCGATCTTCGAGATGGAGTCGCGGCAGTCGGCTCGGCTGACGGCGGGGCGGGTGCGGGTGACCGCGTCCACGCCGGAGGCGAAGGGGTTCACGATCCACACGCGGACGGCGAGCGTCGTTGACCTCGGCACCGAGTTCACGGCGGAGGCAACGCTCGACGGCCGCTGCCGGGTCGATGTGACGAGTGGAGAGGTGCAGGTGCATCTGGCTTCAGGTGCCGCCCAGCATCTGCTCAAGGCCGGCGACGCGATGGAGGTCGAGCCGGGGGCGGCTCAGGTCACGACGAGAATCGAGAGTGGTGACGACTCGCCGGCGTTTCGCTTTCCGTCGATCGAGCCGCCGTCGGTTGAAGACTACGCCGACCGCTCGCAGGGCAACGCCACGATCGAGTGTGTGAAGGGCCGGCTGTATAAGGGCCGCAAGCACGAGAGCGGTCCGCCCGAACTGCTGCTCGACGGCACGGGCCAATCGCAGCCCGATGCACCGGCGGAGTCGGTCTATTTTGCATGCGATGAGTCAGGCTGCCTGCTCCTCGATCTGGGCAGCAAAGTGGCGGTGGCGAAGGTGAATGCCTATTCATGGCACCGCAACATTGAAGTCGACACTGATCGCACGCGGGCCAGCCAGAAATACGACCTCTACGGTTTCGCCGGTGACACGGCTCCGGGCATCGACGGATCGCCGGCGGCTGCCGGCTGGACGCTCCTCGCGCGGGTCAACACCGACAGCTATTTCGGTCGATCGCGGGAATTCCGCCCTGCCCAGCAGGCAACGTCGATCACTGCGGCCGGCGGTTCCCTGGGCCGCTTTCGCTACCTGCTCTGGGTCATGCAGCCCACCAGGGACGAGGCCAAGCCCGGCGACGAGTTGTCGAGGAATCTCGACAATACGTTCTTCGGCGAGATCGACGTCTACGCAGCCGAGTGACGATCCGGCTGGCACCATCCGCTGGATACGAGCTGACGCGGCGGATTGACCAAATAAGTATACTGATGTATACATTTATGGGTTCATTTGATTGCGTGCTATTACCCGTTCCACCCAGCGGGGGCCGTACGATAGAGTGTCGTGAGGCGTCCGTGCTTGCCCAGGCTGCTCCCTTCAGCCAACCACTTGCTGGAATCAACACCATGGCCACGCTGCCCGCCGACATTTCTGCTCCGTCGCGGCATCGCCTCACCGTGGCCGACTACCGGCGGATGGGCGAGGCGGGGATTATCGCGCCAAAGGACAGGGTCGAACTGATCGACGGAGAGATCATCGACATGTCGCCCATCAGCAGCCTGCACGCCGCGCTCGTGCGTGCGATCACGAAGTTTCTCGAGTCTCGCATCGGAGGAATCGCACTGCTCGGGGTGCAGGATCCCCTCGCCCTCGATGATGTGAGCCAGCCGCAGCCCGATATCGCGGTCCTCAAATCGCAGCAAGATTTCTACAGCACGGCCCACCCGGGGCCTGCCGACGTCATGCTGGTCATCGAGGTGGCAGACACGAGCCTGGCATTCGACCTCGGCGTGAAGGTGCCGCTCTATGCAACGCACGGCATTCCCGAGGTCTGGGTGATCGACGCGGCCACCCGTCGCACGCACCGGTTTCGCCGGCCTGAAGGCGGGCGGTACGCGGCGCAGGATGTGGTAGAGCCGACAGAGCCACTTGCGTGCGGCGGAGCGATGGCCGGCCGCGAACCGCTCGCCGGAGTGTCGCTCACGCTCGGCTCGCTCCTGCCGCTGAAGACGGAGTAATTGCGTTGATACGGTGAGAGACGAGCGAGGGATTCGCCTTGTTTGACGGAGGAGCGGGGGGTAGGCTGCCAATATGACGACAGTCACCGAAATAAAGGCTGCTATCGAGTCCCTGAGTCCGCGAGAATATTGCGAACTCATGGCTATGCTGCATCCTGCCGTTGACGACGAATGGGATCGGCAGATGAAGGCTGATGCAGCGAACGGCCGCCTCGACCGACTCGTGGCACAGTCGAAGGCTGACGCTGTCGCGGGCATGTGCGTGCCGCTGGAGACGGTGCTGGAGGATGACGGCAGTGAGAGGGCACCGTGAGGATCCCCAGCGTCGCCTCTCGCGACTTCTGGCGACTCTATTGGCGGCTGCCTCGCGATGTGCGTCGTCTGGCGGGTAAGGCTTACAAGGTCTGGCAGCAGGATCCGTTTCATCCGTCCCTGCACTTCAAGAAGGTCGGCGACGATCTCTGGTCAGTAAGGGTTGGAGCCCATCACCGCGCACTCGGACGATTTCACGACCATCGTCTCGTGTGGTCATGGATTGGCACGCACGCCGACTACGATCGAATGCTCTGAAGTCTCTCGGCGATGGCCACCGGTGTGCCGAGGCGGGCGTTGAACCGTTCGTCGGCACGGCCCTCCACGATCGCCGCTTCGATGAAGCCCTGTGAGCCGACGAGCGTCACGGCCGTGCCCGGGACTGCTTCGCCATAGGTTCGCACGATGGCCGCGATCTCGTGCTGGCCCACGTGGAGCCGGCCGGCGGCTTCAAGCCGTGGCAGGAGCGAGGCCGGGAGATTCGTCACCAGATTGCCGAAGGCATCGATGTGGATGATTTCACCGTGGATGCCTGTGGGCGTTTCCTGCGGCATGGGCCACGGCAGTCCCGCGAGTGTGGCGAGCGGATCGCCCAGTAAATCGGGATCGAGTCCATCCAGTAACCGCACGGCCGCCGGCGCGAGCACGTCGCGGCCGTGGAACGTCGCTGCGGCATCGCTCGGCACGGTGATGCGTCGCGCCGCCATCAGCGGCAGCCGCGCGAGCGTCAGCACGCCGTTGTCGGGGCAAAGGAAATCCTGGTGGGACTCCGGATCGCCCAACCGGGCCCAGACGAGACCGCGGTCTGTGCCCACGCCGGGATCGACGACCACGATGTGGAGCGTGCCGGAGGGAAACGCCGGGCAGCCCTGCCCCACGAGCCACGCCGCGGCGCGGATGTCGTGCGGCGGCACGTCGTGGGAGATGTCGACGAGCGTGAACGCAGTCCTCGCGTGCAGGAGCCGGCCCTTCAACTCGGCCACATACCCGCTGCCGGAGCCGAAGTCGGTGGTGAGCGTGACGACGCGAGTCATGCCGCTTGCCGTCCTCTACCCTCTGCAACGCGACCCTTTGCAACGCTGCCCGCGGCGGCCGTCACTCCATCGCCCGGATCAGGTCGATGCAGGTGGCCCGCACCTTGCCCGGATTGACGTTCGGGTTTTTCTTCTTCGCCTGTCCGATCAGGCCGGCGGCGGCCTGCTCCTTGCCGCTCTTCACGTCGGCCACGATCTTCGGGTTGGCCGCCAGCAGTTCGCGGCAGAGGGCGATCACGTCGTCGTCGCTGACGGCCGAGATGCCCATGCTCGCCACCACCTCGTCCACCGGCCTGCCGCTGGTCACCATCTCCGCGAAGATCTCGCGACCGCGGCTGGTGTCGAAGTCGCCCCTTACCACGCGGCCGATCAGGTCGGCCAGGCCTGCCGGGCGGACCGGGAAGGCGGCGACCGTGCCGTTGGTCTCGTTCAAGATGCGGAGCACGTCCTGCTGCATCCAGTTGCTGGCCACCTTGCCCTCGCCCACCCGGGTGGCGAGGTCCTCGAAGTAGTCGACCAGTTCGCGGCCCTGATTCACGAGAACGTCGGCATCGTAGGCCGAGATCTTCCACTTCGCGGCGAGCGACTTGCGGAGTTGCACGGGCGGTTCGCCCATCCCACCGCGGATCGAAGCGATCTGATCCGTCGTGACGGTCACCGGCACGAGGTCGGGCTCAGGGAAGTAGCGGTAGTCGCTCGACTCCTCCTTGTGCCGCTGGGCACGCGTCACGCCGGCAGGGTCGTCCCAGCCGCGGGTCTGCTTCGGCGTCTTGCCCATCTCGGCCTTCGTCGCCTGCCACTCCTCCCACTGCCTCGCGGCCTCGTAGGTGAGGGCCCGCTCGACCGATCGAAAACTGTTCATGTTCTTGATTTCGACGATCGGCGTCTTGGCAACGCGGCCGTCGGCCTGCGGAATGTGGAGGTTGACGTTGGCGTCGACCCGCAGACTCCCCTCCTGCATATTGCAGTCGCTCACGCCGAGATAGACGAGCAGAAGCTTCAACTCGTTGAGCCAAGCCCGGGCCTCCTGCGGGCTCCGCAGGTCGGGCTGCGTGACGATCTCGCACAGCGGCGTGCCGGCGCGGTTCAAATCGATGCGGGTGTCGCCCGTGCCCGCCGCCTCGTCGTGCATGCTCTTGCCGGCGTCTTCTTCGAGGTGCACGCGGACGATGTCCACGCGGCGCGGCTCGAAGGCCCCCTTCGGATCGACCACCTCGAGCGACCCGTCGCTCGAAAAAGGCAGGTCGAACTGGCTGATCTGATAGCCCTTCGGCAGGTCGGGATAGAAGTAGTTCTTGCGATCCCACTTCGTGAACGGCGCGATCGAGCACTCGAGCGCCAGTGCCGCCCGCAGGGCCAGGTCGAAGGCATGACGGTTCATCACCGGCAGCGATCCCGGCAGGCCCAGACAGGTCGGGCAGACCTGCGTGTTGGGCGGTGCGCCAAACTGCGTCGAGCAGCCACAAAAGAGCTTCGTGCGGGTCATCAGTTGCACGTGCACTTCCAGGCCGATGATCGTGGTGTAGGGAGCGGCGGTGCTCATGCCTTCACCTCCCCCACGGCCTTGGGCCGGCGGCGGTGCCAATCTGTGAGCCGCTGGAAACGGTCGGCCGCCTGCAGGAGCAGCGGCTCGGCCAGCGGCGGTGCCTGGAGTTGGAAGCCGATCGGCAGGCCCGACTTCGTGAATCCGCAGGGAAACGAGATGCCGCCCACGCCGGCCAGATTCGTGCCCACCGTGTAGAGGTCGACCAGATACATCGCCAACGGGTCGTCTGTCTTCTCGCCGAGCTTGAACGCGGGCGTGGCCGACACCGGGCCGCCGATGAGATCCACCGAACCGAAGGCGTCGAGGTAGTCCTGTCGGATCAACCGCCTCACCCGCAGCGCCTTGGCGTAGTAAGCGTCGTAGTAACCGGCCGAGAGGGCGTAGGTGCCGAGCATGATCCGCCGTTTTACTTCCGGCCCAAAGCCCTCGGCCCGGCTACGGCAATACATTTCGACGAGCGGCGATTCGAAGCCGGCGGTTTGGCCTTGTGCACGTTGGCCAAGTTCCTTGGTCCGGTGACCATAGTGCGCTCCGTCGTAGCGGGCGAGATTGCTCGACGCCTCGCAGGGCGCGATCAGATAGTAGGTGGGGATGCCATACTTCGCATGCGGCAGCTTGACGTCGTGGACCGTCGCGCCGGCCGCCTTCAGCACGGCGAATGCTTCGTCCACGCCCTTGGCCACTTCGGGATCGAGGCCCTCGGCGTAGTGCTCGGGCACGCGGCCGATCCGCACGCCGGCCAGCGGCTTGTCGAGCAGGTCGGTATACCGCGGCACGTCGACGGCCAGCGAGGTGGAGTCGCCCGGATCGTGGCCCGCGATCGTCTCCATGATCAGGGCACAGTCGGCGGCGCTACGGGCCATCGGTCCGATCTGATCGAGGCTCGACGCGAAGGCGATGAGACCACGACGGCTGACTCGGCCATAGGTCGGCTTGAGGCCGGTGATGCCGCAGAGGCCGGCAGGCTGCCGGATCGAGCCGCCGGTGTCGGAGCCGATCGCGACGGGGGCCATGTCGGCCGCCACGCACGCTGCCGAACCGCCGCTCGAACCTCCCGGGGCCCGCGACAGATCCCACGGATTGCGGACCGGGCCGAACGCGGAATTCTCGTTCGACCCGCCCATCGCGAACTCGTCCATGTTCGTCTTGCCGACGAACACCGCATCGGCCTGCCGCAGCCGGGCGACCACGTCGGCGTCGTAGGGCGGCCGAAAGCCCTGCAGCATCTTCGACGCGCAGGTGGTGGGCATGTCGGTGGTGCAAAGTACGTCCTTGAGCGCCACCGGTAGGCCGGCGAGAGCCCCGACCGGCTTGCCCGCCTTCCGCCGGGCGTCGATGTCGCCCGCCCTGGCGATCGCTCCCGCGCGGTCAACGGCGAGGAAGGCGTTGATCGTGCCGTTGGTCGCCTCGATCCGGTCGAGGAAGACCGTCGCGCACTCGACGGCCGTGATGTCGCCCTGCCGCAGGGCGGCGACCAGATCGACGGCTGACATTTCGAGAGGTTGCATGATGCTCGTGCGGCGGCGAAGCGATGGGAACGAAGCCAGATGGCGGTGACAACAGGTGGCGGTGGCGGGCGGAACGGTCGGCGGCTACGCCGCTCCCGAGTCGCCCAGCACGGCCGGCACGAGGAAACATGCGCCGTCGTGCCGCGGCGCAGACTGCAGGGCTTCGGCGGTGGAGAGCGAGGTGGCCGGCACGTCGTCACGGAAAACATTTTGCGTGTCGAGCGGATGGGCCAAGGGCGCCACGTCGGCGGTGTCGAGTTCGCCGAGCATCGACACGAAGCCGACGATCTTCGAGAGTTCGCCGGTCATCCGCTCGAGATCGGATTCGGAGAGCGCGAGCCGCGCAAGCAGACCGACCTTTGCAACGTCCTTTGCCGTCAGCGGTTGCGGTTGGGTGGTCACGCGTGCGCTCGGTTTTCTGCTCTCGTGGAAAGTGCCGACGCCCGAAAGGGCGGCACGTTTGCCGCCCGCGGCTCAGGCCGTGCTGGATCAGGGCCGAGCCCGCGGACCCGACGGCACCGCTTCCTCGGCAGTAGGCTTCGTCTTTTCGACGGTCGGCAGACGGAACGGCTTCTGGCGGACGAGTTTCGAAACCTTGCCACCCTTGATGCACTGCGTGCAGACGAGCATGGAAGTGTTGGTTCCGCCGAGCGTGACGCGAAGCCGCTGCAGGTTCGGCTTGAACTTCCGGCGGGTGATACCCGTGACCTTCGTGCCGACGCCGCCGAGGTACTTCGCCTTACCGCGAATGGTGACCTGGTTGCCGACGGAAAAACCCTTGCCGCAGACCTGACAGGAACGTGCCACGGGAACAACTCGTTGAATGAGGGGAAACTGGTGAATCGGAATCCCAGAGGATAGCCATTTGGCCGTTTTTCGCAAGATGAGGCGGCGGAACGGCTCGAGCCGCTTTCAAAACGAGGCCCTCTGGAGGCAAGCCACCGGGACGGCAGACGTCTCCTTCGCGGGGACTTTCGCCGATCCTGGCTTCCCTTCTTCCCCCGTGGCGGCACGTTTTTAACTTGTCAGTGTCCCGGCACGGATTCCACAAGTTAAAAACTCGTGGCCACTGGGCGAACTCCTTCGGTCTCGTCCTTCGTGTCGAGATAGCGTGAACCTCTCACTCCGTGGCGGCAGGTTTTTAACGTGTCCGTTCTCCTGTCCCCCGTGGCGGCAAGTTTTTAACTTGTCCGGGAATTGATGAGGCTGGGAATGAGCCGAAGCACTTCCTCGTGCACGAGGCCGTTGGTGGCCACTCCCTCGCCGGAATCGATCCGGGGCCGGCCCTGCCAGTCGGAGAACCGCCCCCCTGCTTCGGTCACGACGGTTTCCACCGCCGCGGCGTCCCAGGCGTTCATGATCGGGTCGATCATCACCTCGGCACGGCTGGTAGCCACCAGCAGATAGCCGTAGCCGTCGCCCCAGGTGCGCGTCAGCAGGCAAGCATCCTCGAGTCGCCGACGGGCCTCCTGTCCGCGAGTATCCCCGTCGGGTCTGCGGTGAAACGACGTGAAGTCGCTGGTGCAGAGGAGCGACTCGGCAAGGCGGCTGCGACGCGAGACGCGGGCAGGCACCGGCTCGGCCCCACCGACCACGTGCCAGGCTCCACCGCCCGCGCAGGCGTACACCAGTTCATCGAGCGCCGGGATCGCGATGACGCCGACCACTCCCCTGCCCTCGTGCCGACAGCCGATGAGCATGGCGTAGAGCGGCACGCCACGGATGAACGACTTCGTGCCGTCGATCGGATCGACCACCCATTCGAAGCCCGACGTGCCGGCCGACACGCCTGTCTCCTCGCCGAGAAACGCGTCCTGCGGAAAGGCGGCCAGCAGGTGGCTGCGGAGCGTTGCCTCGGCGGCGCGGTCGGCCTCCGTGACCGGTGAGCGGTCGTCCTTCTCGATGACAGCGAGATCGGCCGCGTTGAACCAGCGAAGCGTCGTCGGTGCCGCCAGACGCGCCGCGGCGAGCGCGGTCTCGAGCCTCCGCGATACATCGCCCGCGAGCGATTGATGAGGCGGCTGGGGCGTGCCGGTCATGGGACGGTCTCTCCATCGACGGCCGGCTGGGGACGCAGCGACAGCAGCAGCATTAGCCCGGCCCCGATCACCAGCCACGAGTCGGCCAGATTGAAGATCGGCCAATCGATGATCCCCTCGAGCTTGAAGTGGATCCAGTCGCGTACCGCCAGCACCGCTTCGCCCTGTCGCTCCAGCGGCGCATGCCAGGTGAGGCCCGGCAGTCCGACGCGGTCGTAGAGGTTGCCGATGATGCCGCCGGTGATCAGGGCGAGGGCCACCAGCAGCCAGCGGTCGCTCCGCGTGGCCGCACGCGACACGATCCAGAGAATCCCTCCGATGGCACAGAGCGAGACGGTGGCGAAGACGGCGCCGAGCCCTTGACCCATGCCAAAGAGCGCGCCCTCGTTGAGATTGGTCTCGAGCGACAGCATGCCTGGCACCAGCACGATGCCGGGGCGTTCGCCAGGCATGCCTAACCGCGCGAAGATCGACGACTTCGTGGCCAGATCAACGACCGCGGCCAGGGCCGCGATGGCGACGAAGGTGAACCAGCCTCGGTGGTGGGGCATGAAACCAGATGGCCAGTCAGCGGGGCTGCCGCGGCCGACCGGCCGAGCCGCTGCCGAACCCGCCGTTCTCCAGTTTTTCGGCACAGCGGATGCATGTGGGGGCGAAAGGAATCGCCTCCAGTCGCTTTTTGGCGATCACGCAGCCACACTCCTCGCAGGTGCCGTAGCGACGGGTGCGGATCCGTTCGAGGGCCTGCTCGACGAGCTCGAGCGTGTCTTCCTCGGTCGCCATGAGCGTGAGCGTAAACTCCTGTTCGTACGCATCCGAACCGATGTCAGCCATGTGGATCGGCATGCTGGAGAGGTCGCCGCTCGACTCCGAACGGGTTTTCCGCAGTGCCGCATCGGCCATCGTCGTGACATCGCCTCGCAGCCGGGCCCGCATGGCCTGGAGCGTAGCCTTGAACGCCTTGGTTTCCGCCGCCTTCATGAGGGTGTACCCCGCTGTCTTCTTATGGAGCCGTCCTGCGCCGCCTACAGCTTGGATCCGGTTCCACTTGTCAGTACAGCCCCACAGAATAACGTAAGCGGCTAGTGGCTGTCAAACTGGCAGGCCTGGCCGCCAGGCCCTGATGAGGGTCGGCCGGTCGGGGCGTCCGGCCGGCTCGCCCCGAAAACTCTTGCTGGTCGGAAAACCTTGACCTAGGCTTTGGGTCTCCGGGGATCGGCTTCCCACCGCCGATCTGCCGGCAAAACTCTTCCCACAGCCGTCGGCATGCCCGTGCCGACAATGTGCGTAGAGGGTCTGATTTTCCTAGCCTTTGGGTTTCTCGGAGTCACGCCGTGGCCGTCGCCTCACGCACCGATCTCGCGTTTCAGCAGTGCATCTCGCCTGCCTGCGGCGCCACGTTTTCGGTTGACGAGGTGCTGACCTCCTGCCCCTCCTGCGGCAACCTGCTCGACGTCGAGTACGACTGGGAGCGGATCCGTCCGCCCACGTCGTTTGAGGTGTTCGAGCGGAAGTGGATGCGGCGGAGCGACCCGCTCGCGTACAGCGGCGTCTGGCGGTTTCACGAACTGCTTCCCTACGCGCCCCGTGAATCGGTGGTGACGATCGGCGAAGGACAGACACTGCTGGCCGCATCCGATGGCGTGGGCAGCTACATCGGCATGAATCCTGGCCGGCTCTTTCTCGAATACGAAGGGCTCAATCCGTCGGGCTCATTCAAAGACAACGGCATGTCGGCGGCCTTCACGCACGCCCGCATGATCGGGGCCCGCCGCGCCGCCTGCGCATCGACGGGCAACACGAGCGCCTCGCTGGCCGTCTACTGCGCCGTGACTCGCCTCATGCGAGGCATCATCTTCATCGGCTCCGGAAAAATTTCCTACGGCAAACTCTCGCAGGCGCTCGACTACGGTGCGCTGACAATCCAGATCGCAGGCGACTTCGACGACGCCATGGCCCGCGTCAAGGAAGTGGCCGGCAAGCTCGGCATCTATCTCGTCAACAGCGTCAACCCGTTCCGACTCGAAGGCCAGAAGACGATCATGTATCGGGTGCTCGAGTCGATGGGGTGGGAGGTGCCCGACTGGATCGTGGTCCCCGGCGGCAACCTCGGCAACTCGAGCGCCTTCGGCAAGGCCTTCGCAGAGCTTCGGAAGCTGGGACTGATCGACCGCGTGCCCCGGCTCGCGGTGATCAACGCGGCCGGCGCGAACACGCTCTACGAGCTCTATCACAACCGGGGCCTTCGGTGGGAAGGCGGCCGGGCTGATCTCTCACCCGCTTGCCATTACTACGACGAGCTCGACCGCGATAAGAAGCGGGCCGACACGATCGCCAGCGCCATCGAAATCAACCGGCCAGTGAATCTCAACAAGTGCCTGCGGGCGCTCGAGGTCTGCGACGGCGTGGTCCGCGAGGTCTCGGAGCAGGAGATCCTCGACGCCAAGGCCCAAGTGGGCGCCGGTGGCCTGGGCTGCGAGCCGGCTAGCGCCGCGAGTGTGGCCGGTGCCCGGCAGCTCGTGGCTGAAGGCGTGATCGGGCGGGATGAACGGGTTGTCTGCATCCTCACGGGCCACCAACTCAAGGATCCGACCGCGACGGTGGCCTACCACACCACCGACCAGAAGCTCTTCAACGAGGTGCTCGGCAGCCGGGGCGTGAGCCGTGCCAGCTTCGCCAACCGCTCCGTGAGCGTGAGCAACCGGCTCGACGAGATCGTGCAGGCGATCGATCTTTACGGTTGATCGGCTCTCGAATGAGGCCCCTCGCCCGCTCCCGTGCCGCCACGCCCGGCGCACTCTACGACGACCGGTGCGGCTTGTCCGCCAGGCACTCCAGCATCATCTCTTCGTAGCGGCCGATCGAATGCCGCAGTGCGAACCGGGCAGAGAGTGCGCGGCTCCGCTGTGCCATTTTCCTCCGGACTTCCGGGTCGCACAGGAGTCTTTGCAGGCGGTTGGCGAGACCCTCGGGGCCGAAGCCGGGGAGCAGGAGGCCATTGCCGTCCATGACCTCGGGAATTGAGCCGGTGCCGGTGGTGAGTATCGGCAATCCCATCGCCATCGCCTCGAGAATCACCGTGGGCAGGCCCTCGCGCAGCGACGTCATGCCAAAGACATCGATCGTGGCCATGATCGAGGCCACCCGATCGGTGGCCGGCAGAAAGGCCACGCGGTCGTTGATGCCAAGAGCCTGGGTGCGGGTCTGCAGGTCAGCCAGCGCCCCGCCGTCGGGCCCCACGATCAGGAGTCGGGGAGTGCCAGGGCAGACGGCCGCATCGACACCGGCAAACGCCTGCAGCAGCAGTTTGATGTT
This sequence comes from uncultured Candidatus Kuenenia sp., assembly GCA_964581055.1. GTDB lineage: Bacteria > Planctomycetota > Planctomycetia > Pirellulales > UBA1268 > CAMCQY01. The sequence goes on along the minus strand of CAZOMJ010000023.1, from coordinate 14,178 downwards.
CTTGTCAGGGATCAACCGGCTTACCGTGCCGACCACCAGATCCGTCTCGCACAAGCCCAGCCGCGCCCGCTCGGCCGCGCGGTCGAATCGGGCGGGATCAAACTCCGTCAGGTCGATCCCAGGAAACACCCACTCGATTCGTTCTTCGTCGAGTCCCCATTCCGCCCGTCTCGCCAACAGTTCGTCACGCAGCGTGGCCGACTCGGCCACCACCCGGTCAAACCCGCCCTTGTCCGGGATTTTTCCCAACAGTGCCGGGCCGTCGAGCTTTTCGATCACCACCCGTACACCTGCGGCCTGGGCCGCCGGCACGCCATCGCGCCAGGCGAATACCAAAGCCGCATCGATTCGATCGCGGACGAGCGCCGCCGCCAGCACGTCGCGATACGCCAGCTTTTCCTCGGTATCGCGGGCCGTCCAGTCGGCCTGTGCCTCCAGCGGATCGCGGTCGGAGCCAATCAGGAGGGGTAACCCCAGTTCCGTGAACGCGGCGGCAAGCGCGCCGCCGCGAAACGCATAGACGTAGGGCGCAAAACGTGAGCGGTCCAGCCCGCGCACGAGGTTGAGGCAGATGCGTTCCTGGCCTCCGATTGCAAGGTAGTCGCAGATGAAGGCCAGGCGGACCGGCTCGCCGGACCGGCTTGCCACAGCATCGGCTGTTCCCACCCACCGGCGCGGCAGTTCACCGCCAGCAAGGCGTTCGAGGGCCCTGGGCAGTTCACCAACAGGCTGCCGACTGCGTTGCAGATAGGCGGCGGCGCATGCGAGCGTGTGGACGGCCCAAAACACTTCGTAAAGCAGAAACGTTCTGGGGCTGCGCCACTGTTCATACCCGCGCAGGAAGCGGGTCTGGGCTGCCGCCGACATTGGCCACAGATACCACGTGCGGGCCAGGTCCATGTCGAGGCTGCCGACATCGAGCAGTTCGTTGTCGATGAGCCGAGGGCCCGTGGCTGTCATCACCACGTTGCGGGGCTGAAGGTCGAGATGCACCAGGCCGCTTGCCAACTGCTCGGGGGCATTCTCCCTCGCTCGCCGAAGCAGTCGCTGGCTGGTTTCGTCCGACACCACCCCGGCCGCCGACAGGTCGGCCAGCGCTTGCTCCAGCTTGAGCAGGAGCGACTCCGCGCTGCGCTGGCGCGGTTCCAAGAGCGGGCTGGTGACACCGCTGCCGGCCAGTCGGCCGAGCAGCCCTCCCAGCGTCTGGGCTGTCTCCAAATCGAGTGGAAAAGAGTCGAGCGTCGGCCCTGTCACCCATTCCTCGAGCAGGGCATCCCCGCGGCATGCCATCACCGTCGCAAGCGGCGATTCCTCGACAAGGCCGGCGAGCGTGGAGAGCCGCTTCGCCCTCTCGGTGGTCTCCAGCCGTCGCCCCTTGAGAAGTCGGCCATCGGCCAGTTGGAGCCTCCAACTGCCCCGCGGACAACCTGCGACGGGTTGAGAGGTGAGTATTTGGATGTCGACCACCGGCGAGGAAAGCTCATTGACGAGCGAGCACAGGTCGGGTCCCCATGCCGCCGCGAAGGCTTTCAAATCGACCGTCCCGTTGGGTTCAGTGGCGACCGCCACCTCGGCCGGTTCACGATACCATTCAGGATTCTTGATCGCGACATGGCAGGGGACGCCATACCATCTGGCCTTTGCGGCTACCAGTCGCTCCATCTCGTCCGTCGGCACCCCGTGCTTGGTGAGGATCTTCCGCAGATCGCGGATCTGGTCCTCCTGGCGTCGCATCGTCAGACGCTGGCCGTCGTGGTCGCGGTAGTGATAGAGGGCCTGCGGTACGAGGCTCACGCTCGCCCCGTGCTCCAGCATCGTCCAGATGAGGTCGTAATCATCCGCGCCGGTCAGGCCGATCTCGGGGTCGACTCCCCCCGCGGCCAAAAAGGCGGTTCGGCGAAACAAAAGAAAGTGACCGATGTAGCTCGCACGTGCCTGGTGGTCGGGTAGCTTGTCATAGCGGTCGTGATCGCTGCCAGTCTGCCAGAGTACCTGCTTGCCATCGGCATCGTAGGCGACGCGGGCGGTGCCCACGATGTCGGCGTCGCGGGCGAGGCACGTCTCCACCGTCTCAGGCGAGAGCCAGTCGTCGCTGAGCAGGAGCCCGACCCGCTGCGAACGTGCCGCACGAAATCCGTGGTTGATCGCCTCGGCAAACCCGGCGTCTGGGGGACGTTGGATCACGCGCAGCCTTGGATGGGCAGTAGCGATTTTGTGAAGCACGGCTCGGTTCGAGGCTGGCGTGGCTGGTGATGTCACCACAATCACGGCGACCGGCACCGTCTGGCACAGTGCCGATAGCACCGCCTGCTCGAGCCAGTCATCGTGTTGCTGCAAGAGCGGCATCACGATCGTCGCCCGATCCGGCTGCGGGGCGGCGAGCGGCTTCGGTCGCAGCGTATGGCGGACGAACGACAGGTGGCGGGCCAGGCGAAACCAGGCGGCATAAAAGGGATCACGGCCGCGGTCCTCCCAGGCCAGCCATGGCCGGAGGCAAAGCCTCCAAGTCTCGCGCACGGCATCCACGAATGGCTTGGTCTGGCGGAGTCTGGCCTTTACCGATCGGCGATGGTGCGGCTGGAAGTCGTTCCACAGCCTTGCCGATCCCTGGCCATGCTGCACCCCCTTGTGGATCAAGCCGGCGAACGTCGTGATGTTGACATGGTCGACCACGGCTCGATCGGCGTAAGCGAACCGGGCGTTGTGCAGATAGTGCGATCGCCAGGCGAGCTCCGTATCCTGCCCCCGTGGATACGCGGTGTTGAACAGCCCAAAGCGGAGCATGTCGCGGCGGCGCACCAGCAGGTTGGCGGTGATGATGTAGGGTGGCTTGTCCTCCAGAATCGCCCGTCGCTGGTCAAACAGTGACTCGGCGAAAGCGCTGATCGCATTGGTGGGCTTGATCGCCTTGATGGATCCTCCCACGAACGAAGCCCCCGTATCGGCCTGGGAAGCCGCAACGAGTTCCTTGAGCCAGTCGGTCCGGGGCACGCAATCGGCGTCGGTGAGCGCGATCAGTTCGTGACTCGCGCGGAGAATGCCTGCATTCCGAGCTGGCGACGAGCCTCGTTGCGGCACGTGCAGGGTGCGGATCCGCTCGCCATACTGGCGAAGGACGGTAGGCGTGGTGTCAGTCGATCCGTTGTCGACGATGATCAGTTCGGGAGCCGGCCCTGGATACTGCTGAGCCAGTAGCGCTTCGATGCAGTCGCCGATGGAGGCGCCTCCGTTGAACACGGGCACCACCACCGTGACCGCCGGCCAGTTTCCTACCGGAGGCAGCGATCGGTCATCCCCGGCGTTCATCGGTGCGCTCCGCAGGCTTCCCTGTCTGAATGCAGGCAGCATGAAAGACGAGAGCCTCGCGAAGGCCGGGCAGCGATCCGTAGGTGTGAAAGTCCTTTTCGCCCGGGGTGTCGTCGGGGGCGAGGCGTCCGGCGAGAATTCCCATCAGTGCCATCAGGTTCACCTCGCTGGGGTCGTCGCGGAAACGTCGTAAAAAGTCGCCGCCGTGGGCCTCGAACCAGGCGAGCTTGTCGGGATGGCGGCGTCTGCGCTGCTCGAGGGTGGAATAGCGTTCGAAGATGCTCTGCGCGTCGTAGTGCGTGCCGTGCAGGCCTAGCGTGCCTGGATCGTGTTGGGTGGGGTTGGTTTCAGGAGGTCTTTGGTGGTGGTGGCCATCTTCCGCCATCCTTCGTAACTGATCCTTTTCGCACGACTGCACGTCCGCGAATGGATAGCGACTCACAATGCGATGCCGGAATGCCTTCACCCCCTGGATGCAATGGCCCAGATGGGCATCCCACAGCCAGGCGACGACCAGCGGCACCGCCGGATCGGCAGCGTAGATCCTCTCATGCAACACCCGCACCGCATGCGGATGCAGGAGCATGTCCTCGTCCACCTGGATGTAGTACGGGGTCTGGCAGCGGTCCATCATCAGTTGAAACGCCGCCGACATCGGCGCGACCCCTTCGATCACCTCCAAACGAAACCGGCTGTCCTGTCGCTCAAGACAGGCCATGCACTCTGGAAAACTTGCCGCCCCCACCGTAGAGACAAAGACGGTCATTTCTGACGACAGATCTGGCAGATCGGAACGCACCGCCGTTTGGCATTTGCTCGGCGGCGTGAGGATTTCTTTCCCGGCCACCACGGCGCGGAAGAATTGGAAAAAATCGGCAGCGCGGCTCGTCCAGCCCCAGCTCTGCACGTCGTGATGAAGCTGCGTCGCGAGCTGCTCATGGGCGGCCACGGCCCGCCGCACGCCCTGATGGAGGCTTTCCAGATCACGGTCGACGAGAAATCCGTTCTCGCCATCGCGAATCAGTTCCGGCATGTTGCCCACCCGGGTGGAGACCAGCGTGCACCCGCAGGCGGCCGCCTCCAACGCCGGATTCGGGGTGCCCTCCGTTTCGCTGGCCACCACGAGCACGGTGGCGGCGTTGTACCACGCGGACATCTCGTGTGGGCTTTTTTTGTCACTCCGCTGCGAGTCGACAAGCATTGCCTCGCAGTCGAGTCCCTCCCCGCGTAGTCGATCAAACAGAGGCACGATCAGATCGTCATACCCCTTGAGCCGCCGATGGTATTCCGAGCCGCACCAGATCACTCGCGGCGGACGCGACTCGATTGGCCGGGACAGACGGAATGTCTCGAGGTCGACCCCGTTGGAGATCGTCACGCTGCCCGCCGGCCTGCTCGCCCGTTCCCAGTAATCCCGGTTGTTTATCAGCACCGCATCTGCGTTGGCAAACACCTTGTGGAAGTCGGCTTCCCGGCTCGGCCAGCCGTTGTTCCATGACGCGATGAGTCGGGTATGCCAGCCGCGTTCCTCGATGGCCCGGCGCATGCCCTTGGCCTGGTGGTAACAGAGGACAAAGAGCAGATCGGGGGCACGCTCACCCAGCACGGCGTTGCGGATCGCCGCGTGGTCCATCGGATCCCGCCCCTGCGTGTTGAGCTGGGCGATCCGCACCCGAAAGTCAGCCGGCGCGTGGCGGGCCAGTGCCAAAGCTCTGCCGTGGTATGCCCATCCCTCGAGATCGTACGTGATCAATAGGTCGATCACACATCCACCTCATGCGAAAACCGCTGGTACTCGAGACACCTTCACCGGAGGTCGGTTAATACACTCGCGAATTTCGGACGTTCGTCGAGTTATGCTAGGGCATACAAACCAGCCATCAAGTCCCTGCCCGGTTGCCGTGCTTGGCACGTGGGGGGACGTGCCCTACAAACAGGGATGGCCCTCGCCCTTTCGCATTCCTGACGCCTGTCGCCCCTGTCCTGGAAACGGGCTCGGTTTTGGTGTGAGACTGCCACATTCCTGCTTCAGCGGATGCAATTGATTCGGATCATAGTCTCGCTTTCGGAACCCATCGTGCCCCGCATTGAAACACGACGTCCGATGCCCGGTGGCCTTTGGGCCATCACCGGTGTGGCTGGATTCATCGGCTCCAACCTTCTCCAGAGGCTGCTGTCGGCCGACCAGCAGGTCGTGGGATTTGATTCGTTTGCCACTGGTTCACCCGCCAATCTCGAGGACGTGCAGCGTGCCGTCACGCCGCAGCAGTGGGCCCGGTTCTCCTTCAGCGAGTGCGATATCCTCGACCAGGAAGTGGTGACCCGGCGGCTGGAGGGGGTCGATTGCCTGCTGCATCAGGCAGCCCTCGGGAGCGTGCCGCGATCGATCGAGAACCCGTTGGCCACCAACGCTGCCAACGTCACGGGCTTTCTTACCGTTCTGGAGGCAGCGCGGGCGAGCGGCGTGAGGAGGGTGGTATATGCCTCGTCGAGTTCCGTGTACGGCGATGCCCGGGAACTCCCACAGCGTGAAGGCAGGGTGGGAAAACCGCTGTCGCCGTATGCGGCCAGCAAACAGGCCAACGAGGCGTATGCTGCCGCCTATGCGCAGTGCCACGGCATGGCGCTCGTGGGATTGCGGTACTTCAACGTCTTCGGTCCCCGGCAGAATCCTCGAGGCCCCTATGCAGCTGTGATTCCCCAATGGATCGCGGCTCTGGTCCGGGGAGACCCTCTGTTCATGAACGGTGACGGCACCACCTCTCGCGATTTTTGTTGTGTTGACAATGTCGTCCACGCCAACTTGTTGGCGGCGACCGGAGCGGCGCCGGGCACCTCGAACGTGTACAACGTCGCCGGCGGTGAGCAGACCTCGCTGGCGGCACTTTTTCAACTGCTGGCCGATCTGGTCGCCGAGCGGATCGGTGATCCGGCCATTCGCAAGCGCGAGCCGATATTCAGGGACTTCCGGCCCGGCGACCTGCAGCACTCTCTGGCCGACCTGACGGCGATTGGCATCGACCTGGGCTACCGTCCGGTCATCGGGGTCAGGGACGGACTCCGGGTCGCGGTTGATTGGTTCTGCCGAACATTGGACGGGAAATGATGACGGATCCATCCACAGACAGGGTCATCGCGGTCGTCGGCTTGGGTTATGTCGGCCTGCCGGTCGCACTCGCGTTCGGACAACACCATCGTGTCATCGGCATCGACCTCGACGCCGAAAGGGTGGCCGAACTGCGCCGGGGCCACGATGTCTCGGGAGAAATGAGCCCCGCGGCATTTCTCGCCGCAGGGCGATTCGAGCCCACGAGCGACCCCGCCCGCCTGCGCGAGGCTGACGTTGTGATCGTCTGTGTGCCCACGCCGGTGGATGCCCGGAACAGCCCCGATTGGCGGCTGATGCAAGCTGCCGCGACGATGGTCGGTGGAAACCTGAATCGCGGCACCGTGGTGGTGTTTGAGTCGACCGTCTATCCGGGCGCCACCGAGGAGATCTGTATTCCACTTTTGGAGCAGGCGTCGGGGAGAGTCTGGAAACGCGACTTTCACGTCGGTTATTCCCCCGAACGGATCAATCCTGGCGACAGACTGCACGGCCTGGGAAACGTCATCAAGGTCATCGCGGGTGATACCCCCAGCACTCTCGAGATGCTGGCCGAGCTCTATTCATCGGTCATCCCGGCCGGCATCTTCCGTGCCGAGAGCATTCGGGTGGCCGAGGCAGCCAAGATTTTGGAGAATACGCAACGCGACATCAACATCGCGCTCGTCAACGAATGCGCGATGCTGTTTCACTCCATGGGCATCGATACGCAGGCCGTTTTGAAGGCCGCGGGGACCAAGTGGAATTTCAACCCTTTCCAACCGGGCCTCGTGGGAGGCCATTGCATCGGCGTCGATCCCTACTATCTCAGCGAGAAGGCCCGCAGCCTCGGCCACCATCCGCAGGTGATGCTCGCTGGTCGCTCCACCAACGACGGCATGGCGGCGTTCGTGGCGGCGGAGATTCTGGAAGCGATGAACGGCTCGAAACGCCCGGAAGTCGCCGGCCCCATTGCACATCCTCCGGCACGGCTCCGGGTCAACATTCTCGGCCTCTCCTACAAGGAGAATGTGTCGGACATTCGCAACTCGAAAGTGGCTGACGTACACGCGAGGCTCTGTCAGGCGGGCGTAGAGTGTTTTGTCCACGACCCGAGGGCTGATGCAAAGGCGGTGGCCAACGCTTTTTCCTTTCGCCTGACGCCGTGGGAGGAGTTACCGAAGGCCGAGGGCCTGCTGTTGGCGGTGCCGCACCAGGAGTATCGTGAGTTGGGGCTGGATGGTGTGGCCGGCAAGCTGCTGCCACGGGGAACGCTCTTCGACCTGAAGTCGGTGTTCCCCCGACAGGACGTTCTGAACCGTGGGTTTTCCTGCTGGAGGCTGTGAGCCGATCGTGGAACACACAGCGGGCCAGGGGCAGGCGATCTGCGCGAAGCCCGTCTCAGGACAGCCGGTGGCTGGCACGATCGCCGTGGGTGGCTTTTCCATGGCACGATAGAATGCTCGCTTGTATGACCAGCTTCGCCCAGAAACACGATGTCGCGCGAGATTCTCGGTTCGCCGCCGTCGCCTGGGTGCTGCTCGATTGGGCGGCCAGCGCCTTCTCGACGATGCAGATCACGCTCATCGTGGCCTACGTTGAACGTGTCGTGTTTGCCGACAAGGCATGGGGCCTGTCAGGTGGCGTCGTCTGGGCGTGGACGATGGCAGTCGCGATGCTCGTGTCCGCCGCGGCCGCTCCCTTCCTATCGGCGTGGGCCGATCGCAGGCAGCGGCACAAAACCGCCCTGCTGGCGAGCGTGGCCGCCGGCAGTCTGGCGCTGCTCGCGCTCGGCGGTGTGCCGCCCGCGGCAAAGCTGGCGGTGGCCGCGAGCATCATCATCGCCGTCGTGGGCTTCGACATGGCGGCGATTTTCACAGGCAGCCTGCTGCCCCGGATCGCCTCGGGTCGGGAGGCCGATCGACTCTCCGCCGGTGGCTTCGCCGCGGGCTATGCCGGTGGCGCGGTCGCACTGCTGATCGCCACGGCGATCGTCGCAGCGCACGATCGCCTGGGACTGACGGCGGCAGAGGCTCTGAGGGTGGCCTTTGTCTTCACCGGCTGCTGGTGGCTCCTGTTTTCGCTGCCGGCCGCTTGGGCCCGGTTTGGTGCCGACGGGAGAGCCGATGGTGACGGGGCGGAAGTGCACGCGAGTTCTTCGGCCGGAGAACTGCTCGCCTTCGCGCGGTCGCTGGCGGGGACGGCTGACGCTCGTGAGAGCGGCGACGCGGGCCGCTCGCTGGGCCGGGTGCTGCTGGGCTGCGTGCTCGTGCTGGGCGCGGTGCAGACGGCGATCGCGCAGTTTTCGAGCGTCGCTCTCGAGGAGTTTCACCTCGAAGGGACGGCGCTGGTCTGGCTGGTGCTCCTGGTGCAGGCGGTGGCACTGCCCGGGGCGCTCTTCATCGGCTGGCTATCGTCGCGCTGGAATCGCGATGGTGCGATGGCCGTGTGTCTGCTCGGCTGGATGGTCGTGCTCGCGCTGGCATGCCTGGTGCAGACGCCCACGCAACTCCACTGGCTTGCAGCGCTTTTGGCGCTGGTGCTGGGTGGCGTGCAGAGCGTGATCCGAGCGCTCGTGGCCGAAATGGCACCCCGCGGTCGCTTCGGCGCCACGTTTGGACTCATGCAGGTCGGCACCAAGCTATCCGGGTTCGTGGCCAGCCTGGTGTTTGGGGCGGTGCTCGCGATGTCGGGGCATCCGCGGGCAGGGCTCATCACGCTGCTCGTGCAGATCGCTGGCGGTTGGTGGTGTCTGAGGCGACAGCGCTGACCGCAGTCCAGAGCCCATGATTTGTTGACGGTACATGAACTGACGTATACATTTCGTAACAGAACGGCTGTGATCGTATGAGGAGAAACGCTGTGGCGACCGACACGAGTCCATCGACGCCCGTTCGTCCATCGCGGGCGAAGCTTGGCTACCGGGAATACTGCTGTTTTCCCGATGACGGGTCGCGGCACGAGATCATCGACGGAGACCATGTCATGACACCGGCTCCATCCACCACCCACCAGACTGTCTCCAAGCGGCTCCAGCATCAGCTCTACACTCAGATAGAACTGGTAGACCGCGGTCTCGTCTTCAACGCGCCCGTCGATGTGCAACTCACCGAGTATGACATCGTGCAGCCGGATCTTGTTGTGGTGCTCAAAGTCCCCGTGGACCGCACTCGCATGATCACCCATACGAAGATCAACGGCGTGCCCGACCTCATCGTTGAGATCCTGTCCCCCTCGACCGCCGCCATTGACACAACGCTCAAGAAGCAACTCTACGAGCGGGCCGGCGTGGCCGAATATTGGATTGCCGACCCGGACAACCAGCGGTTGGAGCGGTATCGACTCATCGATGGCGGTTACCGTCTCGAGCCACAGGCAGATCCGGCCACGGCACTTTCCGGCGGCCTTCGTGTTCGCTTGGCTGACATCTGGTAGTCCCCTGCCGCGCCACCACGCAGTCAGTGATTACAGCAACTCGCTGGCCAGGTCAGCGAGTGCCGAACGTTCCCCCTTCTCGAGCGTCACATGGGCGTAGAGTGGCTGGCCCATCATGCGATGGATCAGGTAGCTCAGGCCGTTGGAGAGGGCGTCGAGATAGGGCTGGTCGATCTGGGCTACGTCGCCCGTGAAGACGATCTTCGTCCCCTCGCCGGCCCGCGTGATGATCGTCTTCACCTCGTGGGGCGTGAGGTTCTGCGCCTCGTCGATGATGAAGAACATCCGCTGCAGCGAGCGGCCGCGGACGTAGGCCAGCGGCGCGATCATCAGCTTCTCCGACTCCCGCATCTCCAGGATTTTGTGGGCGGCCTGCGTGTCCTCGCCGCACTGGTGGCGGATCACCGTGAGGTTGTCGTAGAGCGGCTGCATGTAGGGGTCGAGCTTGTCGCCGATGTCGCCCGGCAGGAAGCCGAGGTCGCGGTTGGACAGCGGCACCACCGGACGGGCCAGCATGATCTGCCGGTATCGCTGCCGGCATTCGAGGGCGGCGGCCAGTGCGAGGAGCGTCTTGCCGGTGCCGGCGGTGCCGGAGAGCGTGACGAGCTTGATATCGTCATCCATCAGCGCATGGAGGGCGAATGACTGTTCGGCATTTCGCGGGCTGATGCCATAGCAGATCTGCTTCTCGATGCGTACGAACGACGCATCGGCCCGGCGGTAGGTCGCCAGCGCCGACTTGCTGCCGTTGCGCAGTACGAAGTTCTCGTTCGCCCGCGGCGGCTCGTCGATTGGTAGGTCAGCGGCAGGGAGCCTGCCACCCTGCGTGTAGAGCCGGTTGATCACCTCGGAGTCGATCCCCTCGATCGTCCGCTTGCCGGTGTAGAGCGTGTCGAAGCCCTGGACCTTGTCGGAAGTGTAGTCCTGCGCGCGGAGGCCGAGCGACTTGGCCTTCATCCGCAGGTTTGTATCCTTCGAGACGAGGATCACCTGCCGCGGAGCCGACTGCTGCTGGAGGCCGAGAGTCGCCCGCAGGATGCGGTGGTCGGGCGTGTCTTGCAGAAACGATTCGTGCAGCCGGCTGTCAGCACCGCCTCCCAGCACCACGCGGATCGACCCCAGCCCCTGCCCCAACGGGCTGCCCTCGGCGGAGAGCACGTCGCCGGTGAGCGCATCGAGGCGGCGGAGAAACTCACGGGCTTGGAAGTGGATGTCCTCGTTGCCGCGTTTGAACTGGTCGAGTTCCTCGAGCACCGTGATCGGAATCGCGATGTCGTTCTCCTCGAAGTTGCGGATGCAGCCGCAGTCGTGGAGGATGACGTTGGTGTCGAGGACGAAGAGCTTGGGCAGTGAGTCCTTCATGCAGGCAAAGCCTCCCGAGGGCCATCCGTGACCAAGGCCGTCAGGGAGAAATCGTAGCGTTCGGGGCGCGATCGCGCGGATGCCGGTTTTCGGCGAAATTCTGCGTTTCCGGCCGGCACACCGATTTCACACAATCGTTCAACCGCCGCACGTCAGGACAGGCCCAGCACGTCCCGCATCGAATACAGCCCGGCGGGCTTGCCGACCAGGAATGCCGCCGCGGCCAGAGCGCCGCGGGCGTAGCAGTCGCGGTTGGTGGCGCGGACATTGACCGAGAGCGACTCCCCCTCGAGTCCGAAGAGGATCGTGTGCTCGCCCGGATTGTCGCCGGCGCGCACGGCGTGGTAGCCGATCTCGTCGGCGGGCCGCGCGCCGGGCCGGCCCTCGCGGCCGTGGGCCACGCGGGTGAATCCAAAGGCGTCCTGCACGATCTGGCCGAACTTCAACGCGGTGCCGCTCGGGGAATCCTCCTTGTGGCGATGGTGGCATTCGAGGATCTCGACGTCGCTCCGGCTGCCTACCCGCTTGAGCAGGTTGCCGGCACGGCCGACGAGATCCATCGCGATGTTGACGGCGAGGCTCATGCTTGGCGACTGCAGCACCGCGATCTTTCGCGCGGCCTCGTCGATCGCCCGGCGATCGGCGGGCTCGAGCCCCGTCGTTGCCACGACCAGCGGCACGCCAGCCTGCACGCAGGCCGCCGCGATGCCGGCTACGGCGCCGGGGAGCGAGAAGTCGATCGCCACGTCGGCGGGGCAGGTCCATGTCTCGCTGACGGGCACGCCCGCTGCGGCGATGCCTGCGAGCGCCCCGGCGTCGTCGCCCAGACGCGGATGACCTGTCCTCTCCACGGCGGCGACGAGTTGCCAGACCGGAGCCGACGAGCCGGCCGTCTCAGCTGCGGCACAGGCGATGATCCGCTGCCCCATGCGGCCGGCGGCACCATGAACGACGAGACGACGCGGGGAGGTGGCTGGCACGAGAAACACTCCGTGTTCGAGGCTTCGCGTGCGGAACCGTCGCACACGCGGAGGCGGCATGATAGCCAAGCTGCCGCCCCGCGTTCCAGCGGCCGCCGGTCGTCGGCCGTTATTCGGCCTTGGCCGGGAGGAAGGCGAACGGCTCCGCCGGCGCGAGCTGCTTGGAGGCGTTGCCGTTGTAAGTCGCCCCGCCGATGAGGGCCAGTTTCTTCACCGGGGCTCCCGCGGTGAAATCGAGATCGGCCAGTGGAATCCAGAACACGGTGGGGCTGGTCGCCGAGTCAAAGTACATGGTCTTCTGTTTCTGGTCGTAGACCGTCCGCCAGATCGTGCTGGCGATGTTGGGGGCGGCTGTCTTCAGCCCCAGCGGCACCGAGGAATTGCGGATCACGCTGAACAGCTGTGCCACGGCGAGGCGGGAGTCGTCGGTCTGCGGGAGGGCGTCGGTATAGAACGATGTGCGAACGAAGCGGTCCGACGCCCGGTTCGTGCCGGGGAGCATCGTTAGACCGCCGATCCCCTTCCAGTAGGCGTCGAGGGCCAACTGCTCGTCGAAGGTCGGCGAGTTGGTCATCACCCGGTATTTTCGGTCGTGGTGGATGACGAGCTTCCCTTTCACATACTCGAGGATCGCCGAGTCGCCCGAGGGGTCGGAGATCGCCATGTGACCGACGCCGGGAACGCCGTTGGGAAGCGTCGGGGCGATGATCGAGAACGGTTCCTTTTCGAGGGCATCGACGGCCTCCTGCACGGTCGCATAACTATCGAGCACGTATTGCGTCCAGACGGCGATTGACATCGTCGGCTTGCCGGCGATGGGCCGGCCATAGTCAGACTCGACGAGATACAGCGTGTTGGCGACCAGCCCCTTCTCATTGATGCCATCGACGGATGCCACCTTGTAGAAGGAGCAGATCAGCGAGCCGTACTTGCTCGTCCAGGTCAGGGACTGTGGCCCGGAGGACCCGTTTCGGCTCATGCCGCGGGGGAAGCAGTAGATCTCGGTGCTCGGGTCCTCGACCCAATCCATCGAACGGGCGACGAGCACCGTGTCGTTCGGGCCGAGATAGACGCACCGCGTGCAGCTGCGGCCGGTCTGCGGCTGCAGTGCCAGGCATGAGGCAATCAGGATCACGGTCACAACGCTGCGCAGATGCATGGAAACCCTCGTGCTCGGATGGATGAAAAAATACGGGAACTAAGCCCGGCAGTGCCGACGTCACAGCCCGCTGCCGTGACGATGACTATATCGATTCGTGCTGTGGTCCGACCACTCCCACCGGGAACGTGTGCTTACGACGCGACGTTCACGATCACGTCGAAGAGCTGACCCCGTCGGACCCCGTCCTGTGTGATGTCGATCGCCACGAGGGCCAGCCCCGCGGGGGCATCGCTCGCGGCCGACACTCGAACCGGCAGCTGCCGGACGCCGCCTGCTTCCACGCGGAGCGTGGCCACCGAGGGATCGAAACGGATCCCCGGCGGGCAGACCAGTTTTATTTCGTAGACAGTCGGCAGGTCGAGGAAGTTCCTCACGACCACGGCCGCATCGGCCGCCTCTCCAGGCTTCACGTTCACCCGGTAGGGATGCACGCGCACCCAGTAGGGGTCGTAGGCCAGCCGGTAGTCACGTTCCTTCGTGAGGTCGCGATAGGCCTCGCGGAGCTCCTCGGCCGCCGCGAGAGAGCGGTCGATGAGTGGCTTGGGGTTTTCGATGGCCCACGAGTGGCCGCCGAGAATCAGGTCGGGCGCGATCGCGTGGAGGTATTTTCCGGCGTAGCCATACCCCTCGTCGATCGTGCAGGAGTTTCTGGCGACCACGGCCTCGTGCCCGCTCTGGGCCGGGTCGGCCGGCGAGCCGAAGATGTTGTCGCCGGTGAAGGCGACCCGCCTGCCGTCGATCACGCCATGCACGCAGCAGGCAAACTCCGTCTGCCCCGGCATCCAGTCGCAGGCGAGGTCGTGGCCCCGCCAGCGGATCACCTCGCCGTCGCGGATCACCCGGTCGAC
>CAZOMJ010000022.1:0-18837 GCA_964581055.1 uncultured Candidatus Kuenenia sp. | reverse complement strand
GCGGAGAGGCTGGGCATGATTTCGCCGGGGATGCCCGTCTGGTGGAGTCCGACGACGCCCTGGTCTGCCTCACCGGTGCGGACGAGGAGGATGCTGGTGGTGCCGAGCCACTGGTTGGACTGGTAACGGCCCTTGATCTCGAGCTTGTCGCAGGGGACGAGCGGGACGCCGCGCCACATGATGACGGGGGTTCCGAAGAGGTCGACGGTGACTGGCGGCACGCCGCGCCATGTGCACTCGCGTTCGAAGGCGGCGATGGCCTTAGGGTGGGCGAGGAAGAAGGCGGGTTTTTTCCAGACGAGCGCGAGGAGTTCGTCGAGATCGTCGGGGGTCGGGGCGCCGTAGCGGGTGCTGATCCGCATGGCAGGGTCGACGGAGTGGATGAGTCCGAACTTGGTGTTGTTGACGAGCTCCCACTCCTGCCGCTCCTTGATGCCCTCGATGGTGAGCCGCATCTGCTCCTCGAGCTGATCGTAGGGTCCGTTGTAAAGGTCGGAGACGCGGGTGTGGACTCGGACGACGGTCTGGACGGCGGAGAGGGAGTATTCGCGAGGTGTGGCGGAGTAGTCGACGAAGGTCTCGGGGATCTCGACGTTTTCGGCGAATCCGGAGACGAGGTCGATGTTGCGTTCGCCGTAGCGGTTGACGGTGGACTGGAGTTCGCGGTGTTCCTCGATGGCGCGGCGGAAGTCTTCGGCGAGAGTGGGCTGCTCGGCGAGGAGGCCGTCGAGATCCTTGCGAGAGAGGGTGAGGAGGACGCAGGGGGTGATGGTGCGGATGGTGACGTCGGAGGGCTTGTCGGAGACGATGTCGGTCTCGCCGAAGAACTCACCGTCGGAGAGCAGCGCGATGCGGAGGTTGGTGCCGTGGGCACCCTTGCTCAACACCTCGACCTGTCCCTGAGCGAGGATGAAGAAGGTGTTGCCATCCTCGCCTTCGCCGATGAGCGTGTTGCCGAGAGAGACCTGTTCGGTCTTGAAGCGTGCGGCCATGCGGCTGACGATGCCGTCGGGGAGCCGGGAGAAGAGCGGCACGCTGCGGAGCGATTCGGGCGTGAAGACGGGGCTCGAGCCTGCGAGGCCGCCGGAGAGGTCGACGCCGATGCGTCGGGCCCGCGGCAGTTCCACCTTGGTGCGATTGACCCGGTAGGTGCCCCCCTCGACCTGCACGAAGGGCAGCAGCCGCAAGAGCCATCGCGGCGTGATCGACATCATCATTGGCGACGTCTTCGTCGTCGTCGCCAGATTGCGGGCCACCGCCGTCGTCACGCTCCGCTGCAGAACGTTGTCGCTCAGGACCGGATCCGCAACGCCGCCGCCGCCAGCCCCAGCACTGGCGGCGGGGCTACCGGCGAATCCGATGCTCGGAAGGGAGCTGCTGGGAGAATGCGGCGGATGCATTGAGACTCTCTGAAAAGTGAGTCGCGAATGCCTCCGGTGTTCCAGTCAGCAGGGGTCGAACGACAGGACAGGTCACAAATGTGTCACCTTTGCTTGCAATTTGTCAAGCATTGCCGGCTGGGCAAAATGCAGTGAGGTGCCGGCGGCGAGCAGTTTGGTAGAATTCAATCAGAACCTCCCCGACGGGGGGTATTGCCCCGTGGCGATTCTGTCGCTTTACCCCAATTTTTCATCGATCGTTCCATGAATCTGTCGAAGGTGTCGCATCTGCCAGTGGCCGCGTTGTTGGCCACGCTGATCATGGTCGGCATGCCCGCCCTGGCTCGTCTCCATCCGAAGCCGGCCGAGGATCCGTGGCTCAAACTCCGGCCGTCGCTGTATCCGGTGGCCGGCACGCTGGTCTTCGAGGGCAAGCCTGTGCCGGGGGCGGTGGTGACGTTCGTGGCGCAGACGGCGGAAGAAGGCCGGGAATACCTGGCCGTGTCGTCCACCGACAAGGACGGCCGATTCTGGCTGCGCACGTTCAGTTCGCACGGTGACGGTGCCGTGGCGGGCACGCATTTCATCAGGGTCGAACACAATGTGCCAACAGGCAGGATGCTCGCCGGCTACGGCATGACCCCGATCATGGACATCGGGACAATCCCCGTGTGGCTCGATCCGGAGTCGGCATCGCAAGGCCCGGGTGCACGGATAGATCCGATGATGATGGATCCGATGATGGGCTGCAATGCTTTTCCTGGGATGCCGGAGATGGTGAATATCCTGCCCTCGCGGTTTGCGGACGAGAAAACATCCGGTCTGACTGCCGAGGTGACTGCGGAAGGCCCGAATGAGTTCCTGATCAACCTCCGAGCCGAGCCTGCGGCCGCGACAGATCGAGAGCATTCGGACGCGATCCCGCCCGCATAGAGAGTTTCGGAACAAAAACTCCCGCGCGGAGGCCGCCCAAAGAGCAGCTCCGCGCGGGAGGAGAGCGCAGGAATCGCCTGCAACCTAGCGCTTCAGAGACACGGCTGTCGCCGACTTGCCTTGGGCAGCGATCGCCCGGGGGCTGGACTCGGTCTTCACGACTGACACCTGACCGCTCGGCACAGCCTTCTCCGCCACGACGACGTAGCTGGTGCAGCAGGTGCTGGCCGGCGCCACGATCACAGTCTGGCAGCAGACGGTCTCGCGGATGGGCTCACAGCAGACGGTCTCGCGCACCGGCTCGCAGCAGACGGGCTCGCAGCAGACGGGCTCGCAGCAGACGGGCTCGCAGCAGGCTGCCCTGCGATGGCGATGCCGCCAGCCTGCCTCGGCGTCCCAGCCAGTCGCGACCACTGCCAGACAGGTGAGCACGCCGACCGCACGAATCAAATACGTTCCACTCATGGTAGGAAACCCTCTGTGAATCTCGGGACGAACACGGGCCTGCCCAGCGCGGGCCGCCCTTCCCGAGGCTCGAAACGGTAGGAATGGGCCACCCGGCGCGGCAAGGAATTGCCTGGGGGTGTTCGGGCCGCCGGCCTGTGAATGTGGCTTTTTCGCGTGTTTGAGGCCGCCTCCGCAGCAGGAGGAGTGGGCTTTTTCGGGGAGGGATTTCAAGGGGACAGGCTCGGTTCGACATTTCTCGCGTGCCGCTCGGTTGCTATGGTCTCCCCCCAAACCGCCCGCGGTCCATAGCCCCAGGAGACAGGCCGACCATGCCTTGCGTCCACGAGCAGCATCGTCGCTTCGGGAAAGGCTTTTGCGCGGCGTTCTTGGCGTGGGTGATCATGGTCACGGACGGCACGAGCGTGGCTCTTGCAGACTATGTTGGCAGCCTCGGAGAGGCCGACCGCCTCGTCGTCCGTGGCACGCAGCAGATCGATGCCGAGCAGTTGCGGCAGCCCTTGGTCTACGACACCGACATCGTCTGGCTGTCACGGCCCCATGCCTCACGCGATGTGTTCATCGCGGCGGTCGTCCGAAAGGCGACCTTGGCGCTGGAGCGGGCCGGGTTTGCCGAGGCCCAGGTCCATGCGGCCGTCGAATCACCCGACGGGGTCGAGCGGCTCGTGCTCGACGTGGTCGAGGGGCCGCGATTCGAGGCGGGGGCGATCGCAGTCACGGGGTTGCCGGAGGAGACCACAGCGCGGCTGGTGCGATTCCTTTCGGAGCGTCAGCCGCCGCGGGATGCGGTGCCGCGGTCGATCGATCAGCCTGACGGGACCACCTCGACCATGTGGGTGGCCGCTGACGGCCGGCCTGTGTCGCTCGAACAGCCTGCCTGGAAGCCGGCGGGAACTGCCGCCTGTGACGCCGTCGCGATCCATCGAATCCATCTCGAAGTGACCCGGTTCCTTCGCGACGAGGGATATCTTTCAGTAGCACTGCCTGCGCATGAAAGGCGGTTCGCGGCGAAACTCGCCCGTGGCGCCGGGGGAACGAGCCGGTCGTCGCCCACGGATGGTTCGAGGGCCCGCCGCGGCGCGTTCGACATCACCCTCAGGCCCGCCGACCTCGCCGTGGACCTCGTGGTGACGATCCACGATCTGCCGCCGAAGGTCGTGCTGAGCCGCATCGAACTGCCGCCGGAATGCAGGACAACCGAGCGCGATCTCACCGACTTCCTGGACATCAAACTCGGCGAGGCGGTGAATGATCGCGACCGAATCGCCTGGCGTGACCGCCTGCGGCGTTCGGGACGCTTTCTGCGGCACGACGTCGAGTTCCGCATCGATCCGACCGATCCCGCTGCGGCCGTGGCCCGGTTCAGCCTCGAGGAATATCCCGCGGCCACGCCGCTGTCGCAGCCGTTGTCCCGCGAAGAGTCCACGATGCTCCGCTTTCATGACTGGCTCACGGAGGCGATCGGCCGCGGTGAAGATCTGGTGATTGACGTTGCCCGTCCGGCGGGCGATGCGACCGCCAATGCGGCCCCGCAGGCGCAGCTGATGCTCTCGCCGGCAGCCGGCGTCTTGCTCACGGTGCTGCCCGGTGGCGATCGGGCCTGCGGGCTTGCGCTGAACCACACGCACGTGAGCCTGCTCCCGGCTGGCAACGGCGGCGCGCTGGAGATTCCGCTGCCGCCGGGCTGTCGGCTGACGGCGAACGTCGGGCTGTCGCTCGTGCGCGGCAAGCCTGTCGGCAAAGAGCCGCCGCTCTACCGTCGCAACCTGTCCTTTGGCTGGAGTGCCTGTCGCCGTGCCAGCGATGGAAGCCCGGCGGGAGTGGGAATCGAGATGTCCATCGAACCGGTTGCCTGCCTCGCCCTGGTTCATGAGGACAGACCACGGGTCACCTTCGAAGGGGACACGCTGGTGATCGAGGTCGGTGGTGCGACGAGCCGGTTCGACGCCGCGTCGGGGCGGCCGCTCGGCGTGGCCGTTGCGGGCTGCGACGTGTCGCTCCATTCGAAACCAGCAGCGCTCGAGGCGGCGGTGGAGGGACTGCGCGGGGCGGCAGGTCCGAACATGTTTCGCGGCGACGCTCCTGTTGCATCGGCGGTGGATTTTCTCCTCTCGGGCGAGGGGTTCGCCGCCTGCAGCCGGATCGCCGATGCGGCGGGGGTTGGCAACGCTGAGCGGTCGGTCTGGGAAGACCGTCTGGGGCGGGTGATCGAGGTAATTCGTCGCTGCCGCGAGGATGGCGGTCTGGAACGGTGCGACCGGATGCTTGCGGCCGCCTCGGCGGGCAACGGGCCCGGCAGTGGAGCCGGAGGGAAGCCCGAGCCGCTGGAGATTCCCGGAGACGATGAGCCAACTTCCGCTGCCGCTGCCCAGAAGTCGCTCACGCGGCATCTGGCGGCGGTCGTCTGGCGGCTCACGGAGGAGCATTGCGGCCGCGACTCGTGGCCCGCGGCGCTGGTCCGTGCGGGCGCGTGTGCGATGGTTGGCGATCCTGCGGTGCTCGACGAGATGGCCGAGTTCATGGTGTCGGAAGGGCACGGTCCCCTGGCCCATGTCAGCGCGTCATCACTGACCGCGGTGCCTCTGGTGGCGGCATCGCTGGCCCGCCGTGGCCAGGAACGGCTCTCGACGGTGGCTTTCCACACCGACTGTCATCCGCTGCTCGTGGCGGTCGCGCCCTACGGTCTCGACGTGTTTTGCGTGTCGCTCGCGCGTTCGCTCGACGATGCGGCGGTCCGCGAGATCGGCCGGGCGGCGTGGGGTGATCCGGAGATTCTTCTGCCACTGGTGCACGCTCTCAAGGCCTACGACAATCACGATGATGCCGTTGCCGGGCTGCAGACCGCGCTCGACTCCTGGTGGGATGGGGCGCTGCGTGCCGTCGTGGCTGCAAAACTCGACGCCATCGCCTCGCCGCGGACGGCCACCGCCCCGGGCACGCAAAAAGAGCAGCCGCTGAAGAAGTAAGCGGATGAGTCAGGCTACGGCAGCGGCACCTGCGCGGGCTGCATCAGGTAGCCGATCAGGTCGCGGATGGCATCGGGGGACAGTTGGTCGAGCATCCCCTCCGGCATCGGCGACTGCTCCGTGACGGTCACCTCGTCGATGTCCTCGGCCGCGATCACGTGGCGGTCGGTCGGCGTGACGAGCGTGAGCGTGCGGTCGTCACGTGCCGTCACGAGGCCGTTGAGCACCCGACCGTCAGCGAGCGCGACGACCGACATCCGGTAGTCGCGGTTCACCACGCCGCTGGGGTCGACGATGTTCTCGAGCAGGTAGTCGATATTCGTGCGGTTGCCACCGGTGAGATCGGGGCCGATCGACTCGCCCGCGCCAAAGAGCTTGTGGCATCGGCCGCACGATTGGTCGAAGAGCACCCGTCCCCGGGAGGTGTCGGCCTCCGCGAGGATCGCCGGCTGGAGCGAATCCTTGAGCGAGTCGATCCGCTTTCGCTTCTCGGCCGTGGTCTCGGTGACGCTGCCCCAGTCTCGCTCGAGGCGGGCGTCGAGCGCGGGATCGCCGAGGGAGCGGATCTGTCGCAGGTCGTAGGCAGTGATGGCATCGCGGGGAATCTTCCTGTCGGCCACGGCGTCGAGCAGGGCGGCGGCGAATGTCTGTCGCGAGGCGAGGATGCCGATGAGCTTGGGCCGCGCATGGCTGAGAAACCGTCCATGAGCGGCAACGAGCGCCTGCGCCACTTCCGCGTCGTCGTTCCGCGAGAGCCCCTCCGCGGCCAGCACGTTGAACCGTCGATCCCCGAGCAGGCCGAGGCAGATGCCGCGGACGCTCTCGTCCCCCTGCCGCACGAGTGTTTCGAGGGCCGACAGGCGGATGCCCGCATCGGCCTTCTCGTCGAGCACGAGCCGCCGGATCTCGTCGATCGCACGGCCGTCGCCGAAGACCGCCGAGAGATCGCGGACGAGCGCAGCCTGCGGTGTGTCGCCCCGCCCGAGCCGGGTGGCAACGGCATCCCAGCCTGCTGGCTTCGGGGCCCGCCGCCAGCCGGAGAGGCCGTCGGTGAGTCCCGCGAGCAGGTTCTGCTGCATGCGTTCGTCGTCCGTGGCGGCGATCTCCGCGACGAGCCGCTCCATCCCGGCGGGGTGCCGTTCGATCAGGCTGGCCAGCCGGCGGGCGATCAGTCGCTGCGTTTTCGGCCACCGCGAGGCGACTGCGACCTCCGCCGCCCGGCGAGGATCCGTCTCGGCCACGGGGATCATGCCATACCAGACGAGCAGCGGCAGGTTGTGATCGTCTGCGTCGATGGCGCGGGTCATCAGGGCGGCGGCCAGATCAGCGCGACTGCCCACCGGCATCCGCTGGAGTGTCGAGGCGAGGGCAAGCCGGACCAGGCCACTCTCGTCATCGATGGCCAGCCTGCGGAAGTCGGCGGCGACGGCGTCGCAGGCGGCCGCAATGCGGGCAGACTCTTCCGTGGCGATGGTCGCCGGACTGAGCACGCCGTCGATCGGCCAGTCGTCGCCGAGCAGGCGGACGCCCCAGGCCCGCAGGTGTTCGTCGGGATGGGCGAGGAGGCCGCGAAGAAACGACGGGTCGCAGCCGACGCTGGCATGGAGCGTGAGCACGGCGCGGCAGGCGACGACCGGGTCGCTCGAAGCGGCGAGCCGTCGCAACACCTCGTGTGCCTGCGGCAAATCGTTCGCGGTGTGAACGGCCCGGTCGGTATGGGCGGCCCGGTTGGCGAGGATGATCCGCGCCTGCCGCGGATACCATTCGTTTTTGTGCGTTGCCAACTCGGCGAGGGCCACGCAGGAGAGGCTGGCCAGATCCTGAGGCTGTCGTTTCGTGTCGCCGTGCGCGATCCGGAAGATCCGGCCGCTCGTGCGGTGCACGCCCGTCGCCTCGTGGCATTCACCCGTGTCGCTCCAGTCGATCGCCAGCACGCTGCCGTCGGGACCATAGGCCAGCTCCATGCCGCGGAAGAACGGATCGCGGGAGAGGAGGATGTCGCGGCCGTGGCGGCCGACGTAGCCGCTGCCCTCGCGTTCGAGTAGTTCCTGATTGGCCCGCCGGCCGTGGAAGTTCCACGTGAAGAGATGGCCGCGGTATTCCTCGGGCCAGTCGTCGCCGAGGTAGATCATGAGCCCGGAGTGGGCGTGGCCGCCGCCGAGATCGTTGGCCGCGCCGTCTCGCGACTTCTGCCAGCCGCCGCCGGTGTCGAAGTGCCAGTGGTCGGCATGCATGTCGATGAGTTCGTAGACATACGGATTGGGGTCGAGCGAGCCGTGCCGCGGGTGATGCGCTCCGGGGATGATCTGCCAGAGATGGCCGTTGACGGTGTTGATGAAGAAGCCGTCGCCGAAGGCGTTCCAGTCGTGGCCCCACGGGTTCGTGGTGCCGTGGGAGAGAATCTCGAACCGGCCCGACCGCGGAGAGTATCTCCAGATGCCACCTTCGAGCCGCACGCGTTGCTCGGCTGCGGCGCCTGGAGGGCCGACGCGGCCCGGGCAGGAACCGCCGCAGCGGCCGTAGAGCCAGCCGTCGGGGCCGAACCGCAGCCCGTTGGCGAAGTTGTGGTAGTTGTCGGTCGCCACTTCGAACCCGTCGAGCACCACCTTCGCCGGCCCGTCGGGCACGTCGTCGCCGTTGCGATCGGGGACGAAGAGCAGTCGCGGCGGACAGAGCAGCCAAACGCCGCCGAGTCCGACCTCGACGCTGGTCAACTGCTGCAGGTCGTCAAGAAACACCTTCCGCTCGTCGGCCCTGCCGTCGCCGTCGCGGTCAGCGAAGACGAGCACCCGGTCGCGGAGTCGGGCATCCATCTTGATCGGCCGTTCGGCGTAGGTGTGGTTCTCCGCGACCCAGAGCCGGCCGCGGGTATCCCAGGCCATGGCAATCGGGTTTTGCACGTCCGGTTCGGCGGCGAACACGCCGACGCTCAATCCAGCCGGCACGTCCATCGTGGCCGCGGCCTCAGCGGCGGGCATCGGCATCGCGACCGTGTCTTTTTCACTGTTGAATGGCGCAGGGAAGCCTTCTGCCCGGACCCACGCCGGCGCCAGCCACGAGGCGAGCAGCGCTGCAGTCACGATGATCCGGGGCGTGGAATCCATGGGGAGAATATAGCCCCGCGCCCCGCCCCGAAGAATATGCCTCTGGTCAGCCAATCAGTAGAGGACTGCAATCCGGCTCGAACGCGGGATCGCTTGCTTTGGCCGGCCTCCTCACGCCACACTTTTCCATTCGACGATCTGATTGGTGAGCATTGCGGCCGCGGCACCATCGTCTTCCTCGTGACAGTCGACCCCTGATACCGAAGCCATCGAGGCATCACCGGAGGACGGATGGCGGTTCGTGACGCCCGTGAAGATTGGCGACTGTTCGACGTCGGGAGCATTCCGACCAAGGCATCGACGCCGCACCTCGACCGATTCCTGGCGGGCCTGCCCCCTGCCGCCGCTGACCGTGCGCCGCCTGCGCTGCTCGACGTGGGGTGCGGCGACGGCCGACTCGGCAAAAGACTCTACGAGCGGGGGTTCTCCGTCACAGGCGTCGACATCAGCCCGGATGCGGTGCTCGCCGCGCGGGCGCTGGCCGTGTCCGCCGAAGTGCCAGGGCGGTCGCTCCGGTTCCACGAGGCCGACTTCGCCGCGGATCTTCCGTCGCGAATCGAGGGTGGCCCGTTCGACATCGTCGTCTGCCAGCTCGTCGTGTCGATCATCGGCGACGTGCGGAACCGCAGAAACCTGCTGCGACACATGTGGCACAACCTGCGGCCGGGTGGGTGGCTCTATCTTTCGGCTTCGGGCGTGTCGGACACGATCAACCCCGGCTACGCCCGGCTGTATGCCGACGACGCTTCTCAAACCGGTGAGCAGCACAGCTATTTCTCCCGGGACGAGGATGGCGGCGTCCTTTATATGACCCATCACTTCACCGTCGAGGAACTCCTGGACCTGATCCAGTCGGAGGGGTTCGTGGAGATCAACGTGAAACAGGAGTTGGAGGTGAGCAGCAGACGGCCGGATGAAGCGGCGTATTTCCTCTACGCGACCTGCCAGAGTCCCGAGAGCCGGGGGTGAAAAAGGTGACAGCCACCTTTTCCACCCGTATGCTGTCGGGCCTTGGATGTCGTCTGGTGTGAAGTCGGATCTTCGCCGGTGAAACAAGGAGTGTTCTCGTGACGTGCAAATCAGGCCTGCGGATGTTGGCGCTCGTGGTGGTGACTACGGGCCTCGCGGCACCGGGAGAAGCCCTTGCGGTGCCGGCGAGGCGGCTCGCCCGTCGTGGCGTCATCGTCGTGGCCCCGCCGGGAACGGCGCCAGTCGGATCACCTGGTGCCGTGCCCGCGCCAGTGGTGCTGGGGCCGGCATTGCGGCCGCGAAGGATGATGCTTCAGCCCGGCCCGGCGGTGGTGCCAGGTGTTCCACGCACGGCAGCTGCGCCGAGCGTCGCAGGTCGACAGGCAGCAGCGGCAGCAGCAGCAGCAGCAGCAGCGGCAGCGTCAGCGTCAGCGGCAGGAGCCGCTGCCAAGCCCGGACCAACGGCGGCGGCTGCGAAGCCTGCCGCCACCGCACCTGAGCAGATTCCGACCCCGCGGCCGACGCCGGTTCAGTCCCCCGCCGCCCAGCCAACCGTGGCAGCGGCAGTGGCGAGCACAGCCGAGATGGCCGCCTTCACGCCCGACTGGTACGCCAAGCATCCGCAGGCATGGCGGCCCGCGCAAGCGCCAGCCGATTGGTGGAAGACCGCCGACGTCGCCACGATCATCGCCTGGCTGGGACAGCCGGTCGGTGCGGCCGGCACTGCGGCGGACGACGCCGGATCCGTGGCGACTGCGGGCGGCACCGACGTTGCTGCCGACGGCCTGCGGAGCGTGCTCGTGCTGCCGGCGGGCCACCAGAATGGGGCCGGTCCGGCTGATGTCGACTGGCTGCCGCTCGGCGTGTTTGCCGTCGCGCCCCCGGGAGTGACGCAGGAGAGCGGTCAGGCACACAATTACCAGCAGTTGGCTGTCGACCGGCAGGGAACGATCAAGGGCAACTTCTACGACACGATCTCTGGCACGGTTCAGCCGATCACCGGCACCGTCGATCGCGCGACGCTCACGGCATCGTGGACCGTGGGCACGAATGGCAGCCGGTTCACCGCTCCGATGCGGGCATTCGCGGGCCAGCCGCGGACGGTCAGCATGTCGACCGGCGGTCAGCCGCGGGATCTGGAACTGGTTCCGACGCAGAGGCCGTAGTTGTGACATGAAGTAGCCCGGCATGAAGAAGACGATCCTGCTCGATCAGGCGACGACCCCAGACGGCAGGCCGATGACGCTTCATGAGCACGACGGCGCGCTCATGATCCGGATCGACGGCGTGGAGTTGATGTCCACGCGGCAGCATCACTCCGAGGAGAAGCTGGCCGAACTGGCTTGCGCCGGCATCGGAAAGCAGTCCGCTGGCGGACGGGTGCTGATTGGAGGTCTGGGCCTTGGGTTCACCCTGCGGACCGCCTTGGAAAACGTCGGCTCCGACGCCGAGGTCGTCGTCGTCGAACTCATGCCGGCCGTGATCCGATGGAATCAGACGCCTGAGTACAGGCTCGGTGCGGATGCCATGGCCGACCCCCGCGTGGAAGTCGTCGCCGGCGACGTGGCCGATGTGCTGAAGAAGAGCCGTGGCCGCTTCGACGCGATCATCCTGGACGTGGATAACGGGGCGAGTGGACTGACCGTGGCCGCGAACAGCCGGCTCTATTCGGCCGCCGGATTGGCGATGATCAGGGCGGCGCTGAAGCCCACAGGCTGCCTTGCGGTCTGGTCGGCCAATCCCGATCCGGCGTTTGTGGAGCGGATGGGGCAGTGTGGATTCACGGTCACGGTGGAACGGGCACGCACCCATCCCACCGGCGGCAGTTGGAACTCCCTGTTCATCGGACGGATCGGTCGGCAACGGTGAGAGTCCGAAAAACGTTAGACTCGTGGCGAACGAGCGTAGTCCCAGGAAGCGGTTCGGAAACGAGCGGGGGTTCACCATGAGTCAGGCAGCAATGCGAGTCGCGGCGTGGCTCGGTCTGGCAATCGCGGCCGGTGTGTCGGCGCACGCGACCGTGTCGGCCGCGGAGGCCTCGCCGCAGAACATCGACGAGGCCGTGGCGATTGCGACGGAGCTTGCCCACGCTGGCGGGCCGCGCGGGCAGACGGCGCTGGCGGCCCAGGCCGATCGGATCGCGGCCATGCCTGCGGATTGGATCGTGCCCTGTCTGGCGGCGTTTGCTGAGGCCACGCCCACCGGCGGCAACTGGCTCCGTAGCGGCCTCGAGCGGGCGGTCGATCGGACGGGCGATGCCCTGTCGGTCGACTCGCTCGCGGCGGTCGTGGCCGACGCGAAGCAGCCAGCCAGGGTTCGGACGCTGGCCTTCGGCTGGCTCCAAGACCGCGATCCGTCCCGGGCCGACGGCCTGCTCGACAGGATGCTTGATGATCCGGCGCTCGACCTCCGCCGCGAGGCGGTCGAAAAAAAATTGGCGGCAGTGGCGACCGCCGATGAAGCAGCACAGAAAGCCATCCATCGCACGTGCCTAGCCGCCGCCCGAGACGTCGACCAGATCGAACGCATCGCGGCGTGGCTCTCCGAGCATGGCGAGAAGGTGAACGTCGCCGAGGTGCTCGGCTTCGTGCGCACCTGGCGGGTGAGCGAAGCGTTCGACAACGCCAAGGGTGTCGGGTTTGCGAAGGCCTATCCGCCGGAGGCCGTGCTGCCTGCGCTGCCGGAGACCGGCGGCTGGAAGGCCGTCAATTCGTCCGACAAACATGGCGCCGTCGACCTCAACGCCGCCATCGCCGCGAAGAAGGGCGTGCTCGCCTACGCTGTCGCCGACGTCGTGGTGCCTCGCGGTGGGCCAGCCGAGGTGCGGATCGGCAGCCCGTGCGCGGTGGCCGTCTGGGTAAACGGCACGCCCGTCATGGCCCATGAGATCTATCACGCCTCCGAGGCGATCGATCAATACGTCGCCACGGCAACGTTTCGCGAGGGCACGAACACCGTGATGGTGAAGTGCTGTCAGAACGAACAGACCGAGCCATGGGCCGGGGACTGGAAGTTTCAGTTGCGGATCTGTGACGCCCTCGGATCACCGCTGGCAACGCAGCCGGATCGCTAGGATGAGCCCGAATACCAACGTGAGATTTCGACCATGACGACGCGACGACTGCCGATGACGGTGAGCGTGGTGCTCTGGTGCGTCGCGGCCGCCGCATCCGACTGGCCGGAGTTCCTCGGGCCCCGCGGCCGCGGCACGGCGCCGGACCAGCCGATCCGCAGCCGCTGGAGCGAAGCGGAAGGGATTGCGTGGAAGGTCGATCTGCCGGGCAGGGGGGCGTCGAGCCCGATCGTGGTGGGCGATCTCGTGATCGTCACGGCTTCAAGCGGCGTCAGACAGGATCAGCTCCATATTCTCGCGTTCGACAAGGCGAGCGGCCGCACCGTCTGGCACCGTCGATTCTGGGCCACCGGCCGCACGCTCGCCCATCCCACGAGCGCCGTCGCCGCCGGCACGCCCGCGAGCGACGGAAAACGAATCGTCGCGCTCTATTCGTCGTGCGATCTGTTTGCCGTCGATCTCACAGGCCGGCTGCTCTGGCAGCGGAATCTCGCGGTCGAGCATCCGCGGAGCGGCAACGACGTGGGGATGGGATCGAGCCCGCGGATCGTCGATGGCACGGCGGTTGTGCAGATCGACTGCCAAGGCGATGCCTTCGCGCTGGGGGTGGACGCTGCCACCGGAGAAGACCGCTGGATCGTGCCGCGGGAGAAGATCGCCAGCTGGTCGTCGCCACTGGCGGTGACGACGCCCGAGCATGGGGCCTGCGTCCTCCTGCAGAATCCGCACGGGCTGGATCTCCATCGGGCGGCGGATGGGGAAAAGATGTGGTCGTGGAAAGGAGACTGTGCCGCCATTCCCATGGCCACGGAATTCGGATCGATGGTGCATGTGCCGGGCGACGGCATCGCGTCGCTGGCCACGACGGGAGCCGATGCCAAACCGGCCTGGAGATCGACCAAGCTCTCCTGCGGCATCGCCAGCCCGCTTGCCTGGGGCGATTCGATCGCCTGCATCAACCGTGCCGGCGTGCTCTGCATCGGTGACACGAAAGACGGTCGGCTCCGTGGGCAGGTTCGGCTCGCGGGCTCGTTCTGGGCGAGTCCGATCCTCGCCGGCGGGACCATCGTCGCCACCAACAAGGAGGGCAAAACCTTCCTCATCTCGACCGATGACGAGCCGAAGATCGTGGCCGAGAACGAACTGCCCGGCATATTCACGGCCACGCCCGCGGTGGCCGATGGAAATGTGTATCTGCGGAGCGAGACAACGCTCTGGAAGGTTGCGGCGCCGTAGTCATTCAACAAGCGGCGGTGCGTGGGCGGCGGAAGAGACCGCAGGAAGACCGTACGTGTCGGAGGTGCGACGATGGGCGATGCAACCGGTTCTGACGTGGCGGCCTTGAGCAGGCAACTGGCCTCGACCGATGCAGAACAGCGAGCCACCGCGGCGGAACTACTCTCCCGGGCCGGCGAAGAGGCCGCGTCGGCGGCGGTGCCAATCGTGACGGCCTGCGGTGACGCTGATGAACGTGTTCGCGAGTGGGCCGTGGCGGCGCTCGAGGATCTCGGTACACCGCCGGGCGAATCGATCGCCCCGCTGATCAAACTCGTCACCGCGTCCGATCCGCTCACGGCGTATTGGGCGACTACGCTCCTGGGGAGGTCCGGGCAGGCTGCGGCGGCTGCGGTGTCGGCGTTGGCCGCCTGCGTCGATTCGTCGGCCGATCTCTCGGTGCGGCAGCGGGCTGCCTGGGCGCTCGGAAAGATCGGTCCTGCGGCCGCGTCTGCCCGGGCAACGCTCGAAAAGGCTGCAACGCAGGGGGACGAGCGGCTGGCCAGGCTGGCAAGCGAGGCAGTCGAGGCGATCGGCTCGTAAGGCGATCTGCGCTTAACTCGAACGATTCGGCCCCGTGGCGACCGATAAGGAAGCCATGGGGAACAGGATCGGCAC
Source organism: uncultured Candidatus Kuenenia sp. (assembly GCA_964581055.1). Classification (GTDB taxonomy): domain Bacteria; phylum Planctomycetota; class Planctomycetia; order Pirellulales; family UBA1268; genus CAMCQY01. The sequence continues at coordinate 4,055 of CAZOMJ010000022.1, read as the reverse complement.
ACGTCTGGTTGCGGTATGTCTGGTCGCAGCGGCGCTGGCCGTGTCGCCGGTTTTCGATCCGCGCGGCATCGTTGCTGCCGAGCCGTCGGCCCGCCTCGTGCGGATCGACTTGGCGGCGCAGGCACCGCTGCCGCCTCTGCCACCGCTCGTGCCGATCCCCCACATGCCTCCCGTGTCCACTTCGCCTGCGTCCCTCGCCCTGCCACGGGCGGCATCGCCACCGCTTGTGTCGATCTCGTATGCGCCCGTGCCGGCGGCGCTGAAGTCGCTCGCCATCCAAGAGATTCCCGTACCGACTGCGGCCCCTGTCTCTCCGCCCATGCCCGTCGCGATTCCGGCACCGGCATATCAGCCTGCACCGGTGGCTGCCTCCACGCCTCCGCAGCCGCCCATCTATCAGTCTGCGTCGTTGCCGATGCCGTTGCCCCCACCGTCGCCTGTGTCCGTGCCCCCGCCCTTGCCCGTGTACGTACCGCCCGTGGCTGCGTACGCCCCTGTGCCTGCGTATGCGCCCCTGCCTGCGTATACGCCTCCCCAGGCCGCTCCGCCGTTGCCACTGCCAGTGCCGCTTCCGGTGCCGGTTGCATCGACGGCTCTCGCTCCACCACCAACGCTGCCGCCCGTGCCAGCGCTACCACCGTCATCAGCGCCGGCTTTGCCGACGTCGCCTTCGCCGACCCTTCACCCACCCGCGGGGCGACAGCAGGCGGCGATTCCTTCCCAAGCAACGCTACCGCCACCGCTGCCAGCGGCTCCGGCGAGCGTTCCCTCCGCGGCCCCCGCGGCTGCCCCCGCCGGCGGCAAGCCCACCGACTCCATCACGATCTGTAGTTTCAACATCCAGGTGTTTGGCGAGTCGAAGATCGCCAAGCACCAGGTGGTCGATGTGCTGGCTCAGGTGGTCCGCAAATTCGACATCGTCGCGGTTCAGGAGGTGCGGGCGAAATCGGACTCCGTCATCCCGCAGTTCCTCAGTGCGATCAACGCCGACGGCAGCCGCTACCAGTTCGTGATCGGGCCCCGGCTCGGCCGCACCGTGAGCAAGGAGCAATACACGTTCATCTACGACAGCACACGCATCGAGGTCGACCCATCGTCGGTGGGCACTTCGCCGAATCCTGGTGATCGGCTGCATCGCCCGCCGCTGCATGCCCGCTTCCGCGTGCGGGCCAACCCGCCCGAAAGCGGTTTCAGCTTCTGGCTCGTCGATACCCACACGGATCCCGACGAAGTGTCAGCGGAAGTGAATGCGCTGGCCGACGTGTTCACGGAAATGAAGACCCTGCGCCCTGACGAGGACGACGTCATTCTGCTCGGCGACTTCAATGCGGGCCCACCGCAGTTCGGCAAGATCAAACAGATCCCGGGCGTGGGCTGGGCCGTATCGGGCGTGACCACGAATACCCGTCGGTCGAAGACCTACGACAACCTCATTTTCGACCAGCGGGCAACCACCGAATACACCGGCCGGTGGGGTGTGCTCGATCTGCAGAACACCTTCGGTCTGTCGATCGACAAGGCGCTCGAGGTGTCCGACCACAATCCCGTGTGGGCCGCCTTCCGTCCGTGGGAGACGCAGCAAATGGCAGGGGCGGCCCCGGCAGCCACCCTGACACAGTAGCGGCCGGCATGGGCGGCCTCGGCGTCATGCCATCAACGCCCGCACGTGGCTTGCCGCCGCGGAGGCGAGACCGGCGAGGTTATAGCCCCCTTCGAGCGTCGAGACGATCCGGCCGCCGCAGTGCTTCGCCGCGATCTCCTTCACAATCCCCGTCAATTCGGCAAAGTCTTCGTCGGTGAGCCGGAAGCCGCCGAGCGGATCGTCGATCCGTGAGTCGAAGCCAGCCGACACGAGCACGAGATCCGGCCTGAAGTCATCGGCCGCCGGCACGAGTTTCTCGCGGAACGCGCCGACGATTTCCCTGCGACCGGCGCCCGCCGGAAAGGGGCAGTTGATCGTCAGCCCCGTGCCGGTTTCGGTCGCGGCCCCCGTGCCCGGATAGAGCGGATGCTGGTGGGTGTCGAAGAAGAGCACGGTGCCGTCTTCGTAGAAGATGTCCTGTGTTCCGTTGCCGTGGTGCACGTCCCAGTCGGCGATGAGCACGCGGCCCACGCCGTGCCTCGCCTGCGCGTGCCTCGCGGCGACTGCGATGTTGTTGAAGAGACAGAAACCCATGCCCTTCTTCGGCGTGGCGTGATGCCCGGGGGGCCGCACGACGGCAAACGCGTTTTGAAGACGGCCAGCCATCACCTCGTCCACTGCCGCCAGCAGGCCTCCGGTTGCCAGCCTCGCGATTTCCAGCGATCGCGCGGAAAGCGGCGTATCGCCAGTGGAGAGCCGGTGCAGGCCTTCGGCCACGTCTTCATGGACGATCCGCAGGTAATCGGGCGAGTGGCACCGCAGGATCTCCTCGTCGGTCGCGGCCCGCGGCGCGATCGTCCTCGCCTTGTCGAGCAGCCCGTCGGCCCGGAGTCGCTCCGTGATCGCGGTCACCCGGCTCGGCTGTTCGGGATGCCCTTCGCCCGTGAGATGCTCGACGTAGGCCTCGGCGATCACGAGGCCGGTGGTGGGGGCGGTGGAGCTCAGCATGACCGGAAGCCTATCTGATTCACCCGGTTGGGTTCATCGGCGCCTTCGTGTACACGGCACGCCAGCGGCACTTTCTGAAGGTCAACGAGGCCCGCTTCGAGCGGGCTGCCGGTTACCCGGCACATGCACCTTCCGTCACCAGTCATCAGGAGCCATCAACCTTTCACGACACCCGCGAAAAAATCGCTTGAATTCGTGACCTGCCCCCATGAATAACGCCGGATTCAAAGTCAGGGGTTTGCCCTTTGGCGGCGGGCCCCGCAAAATTTGTCGACCGTTCCAGTCAGAGCAGCTGCCAGCCAGCCGTGGGCGTCCAGCGGTAGCGCGCTCCCGCATCCTCGACCACGAGCCGAAGCCAGCTGTGGGTGACGAGATCCCGCACGCCTGAGTGCCGATTGAGAATGTCGGCAACGCGTTCCCGGCTGGCCTCGATGACGACCGTGAGCCGCAGCGGCTCATGCTGCAGTTTGGTGCCATCGTGAACCGCCTGCCAGGGAAGGCCAACCCGCAGGTCGCCACCGTTCCCCTCGAGGATGCCAAACTGCCCCACCACGTCGTGAATGACTTTGCTTCCGCTGCCGAAGGCCTGGTTGTCGACGGCGGAGGCAAAATACTGCAGCCCGATCCAGCTGGTCACGACCATCGGGGCGGTCATGATCAGCTCGAGCACCTTTCCCTCGGGGTCTTTCGCCGAGGAGTACTCGTGGAGGAAACAGCGGCCACCGAGGTTGAGTCCTGTCGTTCGGCTGCGGTCGGCAATGACGAAGGCGGCATTGCCCGCCAGACCCCATTCGGGCCGAACCTCCGCCCAGTCGCGGGCCCTGAAGAGCACCGACTCATCGGTGGCGTTGTCCAGCCGCCTGCTCCGTTCAAGCCGCGTTGCCTTCCCAGCGGCGGCAGTCCAGGCAAGGATGTCCCGAAACTCGTCGCGGTGCGTGACAGGACAACCCGTCGGACCAAAAAACTCAATCTCATCGGTTGTGGTCCGGTGCACGGCCGCCACGAACCAGGTGTCGGCAGGGATCGTGATGCCCCGCTCAGCCAGTGCCGCACGGACCTGAATGTCATTGAGAATGGCGGCGGCAACGCGAGCGTTTGGCTCGCCGGAATGGCCACCACAGGCGCCGCAGTCGTAGCCCGCACGGTAGGGATTGTTGACCATGGAGGCGGCATGGCCGCAGATGGCGACGATCCTCGCAAACCGATCAGTGAGCCCGAGGTTTCGCAGCATGCCTTCGGCCAGACCAATCCGCTGCTCGAGCGGGAGGGGATCATCCGAGCCATCCAGGTCGGGGCCGAGCCGTCGCTGCTCGTCCCGCGAGAGGCCGTCGTTTCGCGGATCGGACACGGGCCGCGTGACGCCAATCGAGTCGGTGAGAAGCTTCGGCAGATAGGCGAGCCCCAGCGACTCCACAAAGCTGTAGCAGGAGATCGCTGACGACTGAAAGCCCTTCCAGAGCTTGCG
>CAZOMJ010000021.1:0-28249 GCA_964581055.1 uncultured Candidatus Kuenenia sp. | reverse complement strand
GGCCGGATCTGGGAGATCACCGGCTGGGACAGCATTCAGCGGATCGCCCCGACGCCGGTGATGGTGACGGACGAGCAGCACCGGCAGGTGGTGGCGGCTGTCGCGAAGAAGGTGGCGGCGACCGCGCGGCCGACCTCGCTCGCTGTGACGCCGGGGCTGCCCGCGGCCGACGCCGCGACGGCGGCCCGGATCGATCTCGACGAGGCCGGAGAGGCGCGGGTGGCGCTCGGGCACGACGCCGAACGGCTGCACGCCGTGTTTCAGGTGCCCGATGCGAGCCCCTGGAAAAACACGAGCAACGACTGGCGGTATGCCTTCAAGGGGGGCGATGCGCTTGATATTCAGCTAGGAATCCAGGTCGGCCCCGGTGGCGAGGCGAAGCCGGTGCAGCCAGGCGACGTCCGGATCGTGATCGCGCCGGCGGCCACTGAGCAGGGCTTCGTGGCTTTTGGCATGTGGCCGAAGGTGGCCGGAGGCGTGGCCAAAGAGCCGCAGCTCTACAAGTCGCCGGTGCGGGAAGTGCCGTTCGAGCGGGTGGCGCTGTTGCCAGGCGTCGCGTGCGTGGTCGAAAAGACCGCAGCCGGCTACGTGGCCAAGGTCAGCGTGCCGTGGAAGGAAATGGGGCTGACCGCTCCGGCGGGCGGCACGACGCTCCGCGGCGACGTGGGCGTGCTCGTGAGCGATGATGGCGGTCAGCGGACCGTGCTGCGACGGTTTCTCTTCAACCAAAACACCGCCATCACGATGGACGCCCCGACCGAGGCCGAGATCGAGCCGCAATACTGGGGGCTGCTGAAATTCGCACCATGAAAGGACACGCCGTGATGGAAATGATTCTCCGGGGCCGCCTGCTACGCGGCATCGTGCTTGTGGCGATCGCGGCGGCGGCCGGGGCGGCGGAGGCGGCCGATGGGCCGGGCACGCTGCTCTGGTCGCGGGACTTTGCTGACGGCCAGCTCGGCATGTATGCGATGAACGTCGCCGGTGCGAAGGCGGAGGTCGTGGAGGCCGATGGCCGCAAGCTGGCGCAGGTGACGCTCGCTTTCGCGCCGCGGGTGAACCGTCATCAGCTGCAGTTCTTCGCCGACAAGGGGGGCATCGATCGCAAACAGGGCGATTATTTTCTCGCGACCTACGACTATCGCTGCGGCGAGGCCGGCGAGCCGGGCATCGGTGCGGAACTGTTTCCGTTTGGCGTGGGAAACGTCGGCCAGGGAACCGCCAAAGCCGTCTGGTCACAGACCACGAAGCCCGATCCGCAAGGCTGGCGGACGGCCCGCGTTGTCTTTCACGTCGATGCGCTGGACTGGGATGGCCATCTGCTGCAATTCCGGCTGCTGGTCTTTCGCGACGGCATGCAGCCGGGGCAACACTTCGAGACGTTCTTTCGCCGGGTCGAACTGCGGCAGCTTTCGGCCGAGCAGACAAACGATGTGCAGCCTGGGCTCGTGGCGTCGGTCGCCGCAGCCAAGCCGGCTGGTGCAACGGGGGCCGCAAAGGCGAAGGAGGCCGCCCCTGAGCCGGTCGTGGTGCCGGTGACGTTTACGCTCGACAAGCCGCAGACGGTGACGGTCGTCGTGGACGATGCAAAGGGCAAGCGGGTGCGGAATCTCTTCGGCGGCAAGGAGTTTCCGGCGGGGACACACACCGTGTCGTGGGACGGGCTGGTCGAGCAGGACATGCAGCGGGTGACCGTCCACGGCCACTACACCTACGGCATCCAGAAGCTCGCCCTTGCCGACCCGGGCCGCTACACCGCCCGCGCGCTCGTGCACGACCCCGTCGACATCCGCTACGAGTTTGCCGTCAACACAGGCGGCACGCCCCCCTGGAAGACCGTCGCCGGCACTGGCGGCTGGCTCCACGACCACACGCCACCGAGCGACATCGTGCTGATCCCGCAGACGAAGCGGCTGCTCGTGGCCAGCGCCGTGGGCGAGATCGGCCACGGCATGGTCTATCTCGACCCCGCCACCGGGAAAAAGCTGGCCGGGGCACGCAGCTACGGCGTCGGCGGTGGCTGGTGCGGCGCGCAGTGGCTCGCGCGGGATGCGGGGCCGAAGGCCCGCGCGGAGGTGCAGGCCTTCAGCGCGACGGCGTTTTATCAGTACCTCGAGCTGTGGGAGCACTCCGAGCGCGGGCATTTCAAGATCTACAGCCACAAGCGCAAGGACGGGAAAGACGTGACGTGCGCCGGCGTGGCCGTGTTCAACGACATGGCCGTCGTCAGCCTGCCGGATGAAGAGCAGCTGCTCGTGATCGACCTGAAGGAAGGAAAACTCGCTGCCACGGTGCCGATGCCGGCGGCGAAGGGAGTGGCGTTTCTATCGGGCGGCGAACTGCTCGTGATTTCCGAGAAGAAGCTCAGGCGCTTTCCGGCGTTCGATCTGGCGACTGCGGCGGCAGCGCTTCTGCCAGAGGAGGCCCAGACCGTGGTCGGCCAGGGGCTCGACGATCCGCGGTGCCTGCGGGTCTTCGGCGAGAGGCTCTGCGTGAGCGACTGGGGCGCGTCGCAGCAGGTGAAGCTGTTTGACCTGACGGGCAAGCCGCTGGCTGCGATCGGCAAGGCCGGCCCGCCGCTCGTCGGCCCCTACGACGAAGGCCACATGAACCATCCGGCCGGCTGCTGGCTGGTCGCGCCGGTGGCCGCGACGGAGGCTGCGTTTTCAGGGGCTCCGGCCGGCGAGCCCGTGCTCTGGGTGGCCGAGGCCGACGAACGGCCGAAACGGCTGAGCGTGTGGACGCTCGATGGCAAACTCTTGAAGGCCTTCTATGGCCCGCCAGGGTACGGCGGTGGCGGGTTCCTGGATTCCGCGGATAAGACAAAGTTTTTCTACAACGGCATGGAGTTTCAGCTCGACTGGGAGAAGGGGCAATCGAAGCTCGTGAATGTCTACGCTCGGGACGGGCTGCTCTTGCCGGGTGGCATGCCGGAGACGCCGATCGTGGTTGGCGGCCGGCGGTATCTCGTCAACACATTCACGCCCGGGGGCGTGCAGTCGGGCCCGGGGTTCGTGTCGGTCTATATATATGTCGAGGAGAATGAGAAGCAGACTGGGAAGCCGAGCGAAAAGCGGGCCGTCCTGCAGCCGGCGGCTCTCGTGGGCACGCTTGCCAGCATGCGGGACTGGCCGCCGCTTAAAAACCCGGCGATCGAGTCGCTCGTCAAAGGCAAGACGCTGCTCGCCTGGTCGGATCTCAATGCCGACGGCGAGGTGCAGGCAGAGGAATGTTCGGTCTCGGACACCGCCGGTTCGGGGAACATGATGGTGGACCCGACCCTGCGGGTATCGACCGGCTCGGGGCTCTTCGTCTCGCCGACGCGGTTCACCGAGGCCGGGATGCCGGTCTACGATCTGGCGACGCTCGCTCACGCGGTCGAGCCACAGAAAGACGCCAAGCCCGACGCCAAGCCGGTGGTGGGCGGGCCGCTCCTTTCCCGCGATGGCTGGCTGATCAGCGTTGGTCTGCCGATCTCCGGGGCCCGCAGCGGCTCGGCTCCCTGGACCTATCCGCAAACGCATGCGGGCATTCAGGGCTCGCAGCCATCCGGTCCGCCCGCCTATCCCGGGCATGTCATCGGCACCACGCACCTGGCTGGCTTCACCGTCACGCCCAAGGCGGGCGAGGCTGGCGAACTCTGGACGGTGATCGGCAATCGCGGCAACCTCTTCATGTTCACGACCGACGGCTTCTTCGTCACGGAGCTCTTCCGCGACCGGATCGCTGCGGGGCAGGGGAGCGGCCCCGATCCGGTGGTGGGCCCGACCGAGGCCACGCGGGGCCTTTCGCTCAAGGAGATGAGCCTGGGCGAAGAGGCGTTTTGGCCGAGCATCACGCAGACGTCCGACGGCAGCATCTATCTCGTCGCCGGCCACGGGTTCTCGGCGATCTGCCGCGTCACGGGGCTCGATTCGGTGAAGCGGCTGCCGCCGCAATCGATCGAACTGACGCCGGCGCTCGTGGAGGTGGCCCGCCAGCTGCGGGTGAAGAAGCAGCAGGCGGAGATGGCCGAGGCGGGCCCGAAGACGCTCGTCGTGGGCCTGTCGCAGGGGGCAGTCGCGGTGGATGGCCAATCCGACGACTGGACGAAGGCCACGTTCGTGCCGATCGCCGACGGCCTCAAGGGGGCGGTGCAGGTGAGTGGCGAGCTGCTCTATGGGGCCGTGATCGCCAGCGGCAACGCCCGCTATGCCGACTACCTCGCCAACGTGGCGGCGGTCGACAAGCTGCTCTTCAAGGGGGGCGGCGCGCTCGATCTGCAGTTGGGTGTGAATCCCCAGGCGAATCCGAAGCGGGAAAAGCCCGCCGTGGGCGACCTGCGGCTGCTCGTAGCCCGGGTGAAGGGCAAGCCCAAGGCGATGCTCTATCGTCAGGTGGTGCCGGGCACGCAGGAGCCGGAGCCTTTCATCTCGCCAGTGAAGCGGGTGAACATGGACCGCATCGACGACGTGAGCGATGCGGTGCAGGTGGCTGCCTCGCCGCTGAGCCCCGCGCCGGGGAAGTATGCCGACGAGGTCGTCTATGAATTTTCGGTGCCGCTGGCGACGCTCGGCCTCGTGCCGCGGGCTGGCCTGAGCCTGCGGGGCGACCTGGGCGTGCTGCGGGGTGACGGCATCGAGACGGCTGCCCGCGTCTATTGGCACAACAAGACGACCACGTTCGTCAGCGACATCCCCGGCGAAGTGGAACTCAATCCCGGCCTCTGGGGCGAGGTGCTCTTCGAGGAACGCTAGTGGCAAAAAAGGGGATGCAGCTCGGGCTCATGCCTTGGTCAATCGCACTTCGATCCGCTGCAGATAGATTCTGGTAAATCCCTCGAAGCCGGAGTCGATTCCGGCGAGGAGCCAAAGCCTTCCCTGCCGGTCCGAACTCACGTTGGCGGTGTGGGTGACCTGCCGGACGATGGAGGCATACGGCGAGGCAACGCCTCCCTGCCCAGGAGCCAGACCGTTGGCGATGTTGCCGGCGACCGTCGCGGCCTTGCCTCCCTGACCTTGATTGCCCTTGTCGACGTTGAGCCGAACGTTGTTGTATTGGTCGACGACCTTCTGGGGCTCGCTGCTGCTGCCGCCCGCCTTGAGAAAGACACTCTCGCCCGGCGAGCCGCCGACGCCCATGAGCCCGCTCGGAGCGTTCGATGCGAGGGTGAACTCGAAGGCGAGTTGGTAGGAAGTGTTTGGCAGGATTCCGTCTGCCGCGTCGAGCTGCCGCGTCATGTAGAGGAAGAGGTCGTCCGAACGATTCTTTCCCTGCAGCATGAAACCGGTGCCGGCCCCAACCTCGGTGGGAAGGGGCCTCAGCCCCCAGTCGAGTTCGTAATCTACGTCAGGGTTCGACGGTAGGTCCGCCGCGTCCGCCACCCAGCCGTCGGCGCCGGCGTTGAAATCCGTCGTCAGTGTCACCACTCCAGCGGTCTGCGGCGACCGCACGACCGTGATCCGCTGCGGCGGAATGATGCCGATCGAAGACGGCAGCGTCGTCTGTGTGCCGCCCGCAGGCGATGTGTTTCGCCTCACGCCCCGTGTCGTGCCACCGAGGTTCTCAGCCGTGAAGATATTCGATTCATCCAGCGCGGCGGCCACGACCGCGGCACGAGAGTTTGGGAAGGCGGCGAACGCCGCCGCGCGGACGAAGGCCCTGCCTACGGTCGTCGTCGGGGCATACCACCACGTCTCCACCTGTGATCGGCTGCTTTGGCCACCGGACACGATCACGCGATCGGCGGCGTCGCCTGTGCCCGGCAGCCTGGCCACGAAGACGCCGCGGTTGAAGGAGGCGGCAAGCGGGTTGAAAGCGGCGATCCGAGTGGGGGTCGCTGCCGCTGCATTCTGCACGGCGACCGTGGCTCGGATGCCCGCCCCACTGCTCGCGACGATCTCGAAGACGCCATCGCGAATCTCCGACTCGAGCACGTTGCCTGTGAACGTGCCGAGGTCGGCCGTGGCGAGCCGGACGCCCCCCATGAATCTTGGCCCGAACGGCTGAAACTGTCGGGCGTGAACGTTGGCCACGGGATCGACCGCGCCGGGTGTGACGGTGAACACGCGAACGAGATTGCCGCGTGCCCCCTGCGCCGCCACGATCGCGACCTGCCCGGGGGCCGCCACGGCCCCTGCTGCCACCTCCACGCCGCCAGTGAACGCGTTGCCGAATGGCCGCGTGCGGTAGGCCGGCAGTTCGACGCCCGCCTGCGTGAACACCCTGATCTCACCCAAGCGGCCAGCCCCCGGCCCGGTGATGATCTCTTCGATGCCGTCACCGGTGACGTCGCCGGTAGACACCCGCACGCCCCCCCTGAACGACCGTTCGTAGGCCATGAACTGCACTCGCACCGCTCCCGTCACGGGATCAAGCACGCGCACGAGCGGCGTGGATCGCGCGCCCCAGTCGTTGCCGACGATCACGCGGGTGGTGGTGGCCGTGAGCGGGGCGTCGCCGCTAGCAGCATCGAGCGCCAGCCGCGACTCGAGACGCTCGAGGGCGTGCAGGTTTCGGTCGCGGCGAGGGGATTGATCGATATGCACGGTCAAGAGAAGCCGCGTATGTGGGTATTCGGCCGGAAAACTCAGCATTAAAAGATACGCCGATGTGGCTGAAACACAACGTCGATCGGCCTGCGGCTGCGGGGATCATGCGTGGCCACAGGAAGGACCGCAGTTCGCGGGGAGGGGACAACAGCGATGGCAATGAATCTGGCTGCATCTCTTTTCCCGGTTCATAAAGGTCAGTGGCCCTGGCGTCGGGAGCGAGCACGATCTCGGCAAACAGCTGTGGATTGCCGAGCCCGTCGGTGATGTTCTTGAAGGAGACCCTCCCGGCGGGTCAGGGCCAGAGAACAAGGTGGTCTTCGAGCCAGGCGGGGCGGAGCGGGAGCCGCTCGAGCTCCGTGTAGACCATCGCCGCGGGGTTTACGTCGCCTTTCTCCATGGCGCGAACGTGCCGCTCGATCGGCGGATAACGCCCGACCCAGGGAAGGACGACGAGCCATGCGACGGCAGCGATGCCGGCGCACGCCGCCAGCCGCAGCGGCCCTGCGATGTCGGGCGGGATCACGGCTCCACCACCTTCCTGAAGAGCCAGCCGAACGTGAGGCTCGCCATCGCCAGCGAGAGAGCGAGGTTCAAGCACTGGCCGAGCACGTAGAGCACGAGCGGCCGGCCGCTGGCGAGGTAGGGGGCGAGCTCGCGGAACACCGTCTGCATCCCCATGCAGACGAAGCCGACGCAAAACAGCCAGCCCCTCAGCCGTGACGTGAAGCCGACCGTGGCACCATCGACCCAAAGGGCGTTTTCCGGCGAGCGGCTGAAGAGAAACGAGCAGACGATCGAGGCCACCACGAACCCGAGGATGAACTTCGGGAACCGGTCCCAGGCCTCGGCGGCGAGCGATGCCCTTGGGCCCGACGAGCCCCGCTCCACCCACCCCGCCCAGTAGACGGCGACGGCGAACGCGATGATCCCGATCATCGAGTTCTGGATCATCTTCACCGTTGCCGCCACCTCGGCCGGCCGCTTGTCGTCGATCTCCTTGCCGAGCATCTCGCCGGCGGCAACCACCGCGCCGGTGGCGTCGATCGTGCCGCCGAGCCAGGCGCCGCCGACGATCGGGTCGATCTCCGCCCAGCGGATGAAAGGCGGCATCGCCACCATCATCGCCACGGTGAACAACAGCGACAGGCCGATCGCCAGCGACAGCTCCTCCTTCTTCGCCTTGCATGCGGCACCGGTGGCGATCGCCGCCGAGACGCCACACACCGACATATCGGCGGAGATCACCATGCAGAGCGACTTTGAGGGGATCTTCATCCACTGGACGCCGAACCAGTAGGTGGCCACGAGCACGATCGGCGTCACCACCCAGCTCGTGAGGAGCCCCGGCAGCCCCAGTTCGAGGAGCCGACTGAAGAGCACCTCCGCGCCAAACACCACGAGCCCAGCCTTGATGAGGAACTCCCCCTGGAGCGCCGGTTCGAGCCAGCGGGGCACGCCGACGGTATTGCCGATGATGAGGCCGACGAGCAGGGCCCAGAGCGGATATTCGAGGTTGTAGTGATTGATGAGCTTCTGCGCGGCGAGCAGATAGGCGAGACCGCCGAGGGCCGCGAGCGCCGCCGCGCCGGGAAGCACCGCGGCGAGGCTCCTGCCGCGGAGGGCCGTGCCGCCGGCGAGCACGCCGACGACCCACGCCATGCCGAGGAGGATCGGCACCGTCACCGGCTTCTGTTTCTTGTCGAACAGCGACTGGGCCGGGGAGCTGTCCCACGTCTGCGGCTTGTCGATCGTCGTCGCGAGGGGATTCGGCCAGCCCTTGGGGAAGGCCTTGCGGCTGCCGGCATCCTCGGCCGGGCGGCCGCTCCATCCGAGCGCCAGGGCCAGGGCGACGAGCAGGCCGCCAACGATGATCGCGGCGGTGTCTTCATGGAACCCGCGGCGGCCGGAAACACTGACATCGTGCGGCATCGAATCGACTCCGTGAAAACGGGATCCTGAACGAGCCCACAGGCTACTCGTCAGCCCGCCGGAAGAAAATCAGTGCTGGGGAAAAACAGGGCCTGGTTACACTTGGAGCCACGACAGGAAGACAATTTTACGACTGGCAGACGGCGGGCGGCGCCGATGACGTCATGCGGATGGTCGACGCATTGGAACGCGCCGAACTGCATTGGTGCGCGATCGGTGGAATTGCTGTGAACCACTGGGCTGCCGAGCCGATGGTGACCCGGGATGTCGATTTTGTCGTGGCTGTCGACGAGATCGACCGCGCTGTGGCGGCGCTCGAAGCGGTCGGCTTCAAGGCCGATCGTCATGAATGGTCGGTGAACTTCCGCGGCCGCTCGCAAGTCAGCCTGCAGTTGAGCACCGAGGACTTTTACCGCGACTTCCCCGGCCGAGCCGTGCCAGCCGATGTTCACGGGATTCTTCTGCGGGTGGCATCGATGGACGACACGCTTGCCGGCAAGATCAAGGCGTGGCGAACGCCGGAGCGCCGACCAAGCCAGGCGATCAAGGATCTGGGCGACATCGCCCGGCTCGTCGAGGCCCACCCGCAACTCGCCGCCTCGCTGCCGGAGGACGTCCGCCGTGCGCTGAGTCGGTGACGACGTGAAAAACGGGGGTGAGTGCGAGTCAGTCGAGATTGAAGTCGATGACGTTGCTCTTGCCGGCGACGATTTCCGCCGTGAGAGGCGTCTTGTCGGCGGTGCGGTAGCGATCCGGAATATCCGGCCGCGGCACCTCTGGCGGCGGCTTGCGGCCCGTGATCGCATCATCGGGCTGCTCGATAAACGGTTCGACCCAGGGCACGATCGTGACGACGGCAACACCCGCGAATCCGCCGTCTCCCTTGCGGAGCGTGTTGAGGGTGTAGCGGCCCGCGGCATCCGTTCTGGCAAGGCCCGGAGACTTGTCCTTCACCGTGAACCGCAGCACCGCATTGGGCACCGGCTTACCCTGATAGGTGACCGTGCCCGACACGCGCCCCATGTCCTTGCGGCCGCCACAGCCCGCCGCGAACAGGAAGGCGAGGATGACGAGGCCGATGGTGCCGCCGCGGCTTCTCATGGCAGCACCTTCAGCACCGTGCCGCCGCTCGTGTCGCGAATCGCCAGCATCTTGTAGATCGTCATGTCGATCGACTGATCCAGCCAGGTCACGGAGCCATCGGCAAACGCGAACTGTGCCCCGGCACCATGCGATGATCGGAAGGCGATGCGGTTGTCGATGTTCGAAACACCGACGTACGGTTTGTCGCACACCAAAGTGCCGATTGGAAAGACGACCTTGGAGATATTGCTAACGCGCCCCTCGCCATTCGAGTCCATGTAGCCACCGGCCGACCAGCCGAAATGACCGCCTGCGCGGCATTCGTTTTGGGCGCCGCTGGAGTCGATCCCCCAGCTCGACTGCTCTCCGACCATGAGCACCTTCGACAGGCCGTCGGTGATTCGTGACAGCTTCAGGCCCTAACTATGCAGCGGGCCGGACGTGCCGCCAGAGGCGTTCACGGCACTGATGACGGCATTCCAGCCGGCGCTGTCGTAGGGTGGGCTCAGCACGCCGTTTGAACAGCGGCATCCGTCGGCTGGGGTCGTTCTGTTGGTAGCTTCGGGGCAGCGATTGGCCGTGTCCCAGTTGTTCTCCGTCAACGAAGTCTTAAAGACCCTGTCGCTCGAACCGGCCACACCGGCATAACTGGCCGTGATGTGGCCGTTCGCCGCATAAGCACTTTTCCTGACGAGAGGCATCGGGCTCGAAGGACAGACGAGCATCGAACTATGGAACCGCTGGATGGCGGTCTGATTGGCGGAACTTCCGTTGCTGTCGACGCCAAGCATTGTCCCGCCCGTCATCTTCCAGACGTTGTTCCAGTCGAGATTATTGTAGGTTTCGGAAGCCTCGATGTGGGGCAGGATTCCAGCGATCCAACTGTATTGAAACGCCTGGTTACCGAAGTAATTCCCTGGCGGAAAGCACTTCTGGGCGTCGGCAAAGTTGTGCAGCGCCAGGCCGATCTGCTTGAGGTTGTTGCTGCACGAACTCCGCCGCGCCGCCTCACGAGCCGTCTGCACGGCCGGCAGCAGGAGGCCGACGAGCGTGCCGATGATCGCGATCACGACAAGGAGCTCGACCAGGGTGAAGCCCGCGGCGGCTCGCTGTGCCGCGTTCCGTTGTCAGACCGGTTTCTGAGATTGGCCCGCATGGTTCTCACGCCTTACTTTTTATGGGATCGATGGCGTTGATCGGGGGTCGATCGCCCCGCCCTATAGCATCTAATGACAGAAGGCCCGCGAATCTTAACAACGCGTCGTTTTCACGATGAAAACGCCTTTTCGGGCCCGCGAGCTACGAGGGCGGTTAATTTTCTCCTGTCCCGGGACATATTCCTTCGCCATGAGTTCCCCCACCAATGCCACGCTGCATGTCCAGCAGTTGTTCGTGCGTCACCACGGCCAGCTGACGGCCTACGTGCTCACGCTGTGGCCGGATTTCTGTCGGACCGACGACGTCGTGCAGGAGGTCTTTCTCACGGTCACAGCCAAGGCCGCAGACTTTCAACCAGGCACGAACTTTCTCGCCTGGGCGAAGTCGATCGCCAGGCTGAAGATCCTGGAGGCGAGACGGAAGGAGAAGGGGCTGTTCCTCGGGGCAGAGATCCTCGAGTCGCTCGACGTGGCCTGCC
Organism: uncultured Candidatus Kuenenia sp.; assembly: GCA_964581055.1. Taxonomy (GTDB): domain Bacteria; phylum Planctomycetota; class Planctomycetia; order Pirellulales; family UBA1268; genus CAMCQY01. Next base: position 17,068 of record CAZOMJ010000021.1, on the reverse strand, counting down.
CGGAGGGCTGGGGCGATGAGCGGCGGCTCGAGGCCCTGACCGAGTGCATGAAATCGCTGCCGCCCCGTGCCCAAGAACTTATCCGCCTCCGCTACGAGTCTGAGCATCCGCTGCCCGAGGTGGCGCGGCGGCTCGCACGGACCGCCGCCTCGGTGAGCGTTTCCCTCCACCGGGCCCGGGTGGCTCTCCGCGACTGCATCGACCGGCGGCTCGCCGAGCCCGGTGCCGCCGGGACTGCCCCCTAATACCTCGACACCGGCCATATGGAACACTCATCCCGCCCAACACGCGCCGCCGCCGAAGAGCCGTTGGGCGACGACCGTTTCGATGGCCTCGTCCACGCCTACTTCGACGAGCAACTCGACGGGGCGATGCTCGCCGAACTCGAGGCGGCGCTCAAAGACTCGGCCGCGGCGCGGCGACGGTTCTGGGCCCTGGCGGAGGTGCATGGCCTCGCCCGCCTCGCCGCCCGCGTGGCCTTGGGCAACGCTTCTGAGCCGCGCGGCGATGCTGCCGCTGCTCCCATCGGGAAGTCAGACCGCAGGTGGTCCGGCCCGAGTGCCGCGGCGGCAGTATTGCTGGCATTTGTGCTGGCTCTCGGCGGGCTGGCCGCCGGCCGGTGGTGGCAGCCAGCTGCGCGGATCGCGGCTCCGCCCGCGACCGTCCCGCTTGCGACCATCGCGAAGGTGCGCAGCGTGGTGCCCCGCGATTCCGCTCGACCACTCGTCGCCGGAGCGGCGGTGCCGGCTGGCCCGATCGGCGTCGCCGCCGGGTGTGTGGAGATCGTCGTTCGCAACGGCGTCGTCATCGTGCTCGAGGGCCCGGGCGAACTGGAACTGCTCGGCGAGATGGCCGCGTTTCTCCACTCCGGCAAGGCCGTGGTGCGGATGCCGAAGGGCATGAGCGGCTTCCGCCTCGACACCACCACCACCGATGTGCTCGACCTCGGCACCGAGTTTGCCGTGAAGACAGGGCAGGGCCTCGTCACGGAAGTGCAGGTGTATGACGGCGAGGTGCTCGCCACGCGGAAGGCCGGCGAGGCAGGCATGCAGTTCCCCAAGCGGCTCGTGGCGGGCGAGGCCGTGCGGTTCGATGCAAAACACGCGGGTCTGCCGGAGCCGATCCCCTACAGCGAGGGCCGGTTCGTCCGCCACGTGCCCGCGACGGCCGGCGTGGAACTCGAGCACGTGACCGATCCCGAGCAACAGATCCGGGAGTTCGGCCGGATGCTCTTCGATTCGATCGCGGTGCTGCCGGCGACGGGGACGGTCGCGATCGATGGCGATCTTGCGGAGTGGCACCGCGAGCCTGGCTTCAAGGCGGCCCGCCACCCGGCGCCCCGTGACGACCAGTGGGCCGCCGGCTGGATGATGTACGACGCCGACCATCTCTACATCGCGGCACACGTGGGCGATCCCTACCCGCTCCGGAGCGTGATCGATCCCGAACTCGATCCGGAACTCGGCTGGCAGGGGGGCGGCCTGCAGGTGCGGCTGTGTTTGGACCGCGCGATGGGCTGGCCCGCCGACGCCAATGCTCCGCACTACTACGCCCTCCGCCGCACCGATCCTCCGGCCGCCGAACGCGTGAAGGCCGAAAACCCGCGGATCTCCCACCTCACGATGTGGTACCACGCCCCGAGCGGTAAGGCATGCATCACGGTCGCAGAGGGGATGAACCTCAATGCCCTCTCAGTGAATCCTCCCGGGGTGGTCGGGGCGTTTCGCCGCGACGCTGATGGCCGGGGCTACGTGGTCGAATACGCGATCCCGTGGCGGGTGCTGCATGCCGAAGACGACCCGCCGCGGCGGGGCGACACGCTCGCCGCCGTCTGGCAGGTGCACTGGAGTGACGAGACCGGCCGGCTCTGGTGCGATCAGCTCGTCGAGATCCGCAACCCCCACGAGCCCCGGCGCATCGTTGTATACGAGCGGGCCGCCACCTGGGGCCGGGCCGAGTTTCGCTAGATGGAAAAAGGGGACGCAGCTCATTTCGGGGCCTAGAACGCCTAGCACCTGAACTGCGGGCGAAACCCCGAAATGAGCTGCGTCCCCTTTTTCCCAAACGAATCACCAAGGAATCCTCACGCATGATCTTTCACATACGCAGTCGCTTTTGCTCCCTTCCAGCAATTCTTGCCGCTGTGTGCATGCTGGCCTGGACCACCCGCGGCCACGCCATGGAGGCCACCGAACACGGCCGCTACCGAAAGGTCTACCTCACCCCGGCGCCGGCCACGCTCGTGATCGATGGCGATCTCAAGGACTGGGATCGCTCTGGCCAGTTGGAACTGTTCGCCGACCCCGCGACCCGCGACCGGCGGTTCGCCCGGCTCGTGTTCATGCACGACTCCGACGCACTCTACATCGGCGGCGAGGTCGGCAATCTCGTGCCGCTGACCAATCCCAACGATCCAGCCGTGAATCCGGAGTTCGGCTGGAACGGCGACGCGCTGCAGGTGCGTCTGGCCATCGACCGCAGCCTGCCGTTCCCCCTGCCGCAGTCGCTCAACCGCACCGATGCCCCGGGGATCATGCACCTGGCGCTCTGGTGCTTTACGGACAAGATTCAGCCGGTGCTGCACTTGGCCCGCGGCATGAAACTCGACTCGAATTTCGATCCGGCCTACCCGAAGGGCGTGGTGCCGGCCGACAAGTTCACCGCGAAATACGTGAAGCACGAGGGCAACCGCTACACGTTCGAATACCGGATTCCCTGGGCAACGCTCGGGGCTACGAACCCGCCCAAGGCCGGCGACGTCGCCTCGCTGACGATGCAATTGCACTGGGCCGACGGCAATCCGGGCTCGGTGTACCAGCTGGTCGTGGTCCGCGATGTGATGATGGGCAGCGGCTTCGGCTTCCAGGCCGTGGACAGCTGGGGCAAGGCGATCTACTCGCCCACGGGCAACCTTTCCGCCGAGGTGACGCAGCCCGCCACGGCGCTGCCGCCGCCCTTGCCGCTCTCCTTCGCCTACGACCTGCCGAGGAATGCGGAGGTGACCATCGCGCTGCAAGACGCGCAGGGCCGCTACGTCCGCTCGCTCGAGTCGCAGGTTCAGCACAAGCAGGGGAAAGTCGCGATCGCCTGGGATGGCCTCGACGAATACGGCAAGCCGCTGCCGGCCGGCACATACACCTGGAAGGGAATCCATCACGAGCCGATCACGACCAAGCACGTGATGAGCGTCCACAATTCCGGCCAGCCGGGATATTTTTCGGCCGACGGGACTGGCTCTTGGGGCGGCGACCATGGCGAGCCCATGACGGTCTGCGTCGGGCCCGACTTCCTGCTGCTCGGCTGGGATGGCTGCGAGGTGGGCAAGGGCGTCATCCGCACCGATCTCACCGGGCGGAAGCAGGCGGGCTTCACCTTCGCCGCGGACTGGCTGGCCACCGACGGCGAGCGGTTCTTCGTCTACAACGAGTATCACAAGACCGGCGTGCGAGTGCACCGGGTGGCCGATGGGCGGCCGCTGGCCTATGGCAACGGCGCCACCGCGCTGCAAGGGCCGAAGGACGCGGCCGACGGCAAGACGCCGCTGCCGCTCACCGGGCTGGCCTGGGCCGGGGGCGAACTGTTCGCGGCGTATGAGGCGGCGAATGCCGTCGTCGTCTTCGACGCCGTGAGCGGCGCGGAGAAGCGGCGGCTGAACGTGGCGGCCCCGCGCGGCGTGGCCGCGTTGCCCGGCGGCGGGCTGGCGGCGATCAGCGCCGGGAAGCTCGTGCGGATCGACGCGGCCACCGGCAGCGCGATGCCGCTTGCCGACACGCATCTCGACGAGCCATTCACGGTGGCCGCCGCGGCCGATGGCAGGCTCTTCGTCTCCAATCGCGGCACGCTGCAGAACGTCTCGGTCTTCGCGCCCGATGGAAAATACCTGCGCAGCATCGGCAAGCCGGGCGGCCGCCCTGGCCTTGGCGGCTTCGACAAGGCCGGGATGTTCAAGCCTTCCGGTATCGCCGTCGCGCCGGGAGACAGGCTCTGGGTGATGGAGCACGACGCCTCGCCCAAGCGGATCAGCGTGTGGGACGCCGCCACCGGCGAGCTCGTGAACGAATTCTTCGGCCCCGGCGCCTATGCCACCCACGTCGCCGTCGATCCCGCGCGGCCCGACGAGGCGTTTTGCCACAACACGCTCTGGAGCATCGATCTCGAGAAGGGCACCTGGTATCCGAAGAGCACCTTGATCCGCAGGGTCGATCCGAACAATCCGCCCGCTCCGGGCAGCCAGGGGCTGACGGCCACGATGCCGCTGACCGCCAACAACGGCCGGCAGTATTTCTTCATGCACACGAGGTACGGCACGCCGTTCACCGTGTGGCGGCGCGACGGCGACGCGGGGCGGCCGTTCCTGATGATCTTTGGCCGCAAGAAATACATGGACGGTAACTGGCAGAAGATCGCGCCGGCGCCGGTGTTTCAAGACAACGAACGCTTTCCGGCCGACGACACGCAGCCCTTCTTCGCCTGGCAGGACGGCAACGACGACGGCGTCATCCAGCCGGACGAGGTGCAACGGATCGCCTATGACCTGTGGTTCACGACGTCTGCCGGCGGCTGGCAGATCGATCGCGGGCTGAAGCTCTACAACCTCAGCAAGGGCGTGGCATTCACTCCCGTGCGCATCACCGACAAGGGTCAGCCGCTCTACGATTTCCGGAAGCCCGAGCAGCTTTCGGCGGAACCATGGGACAAGGCGTTGCAGGTCCACAACGCCGGCTTCTTCCTCGCCGAGGACGGCAAGAGCTTCTTCGCCTACAACCAGGACTCGCCGGAAGGCCGCGGCGTCGCCCGCTGGTCGCTGGATGGCAAGCTGCTCTGGCGGACGGGCGGTTCGACGACGCTGCACTGGCAGAAGTCGCTCAACCAGCCGGTGGCCAAGCCCGGTGAACTCTATGGTATAGTCTCGCCGATGCGGACCGCCGGCGGGATCGTCGGCTGGGCCTCCTATTTCGGCGTCTTCCACCTCTTCACCGACGACGGCCTCGCCGTGGCCAAGTGCTTCCGCGACATGCGCGAAGGGCATGTCGGCCCGGACGTGCTCTTCACCGAGCACTTCTGCGGCATCCTCGCCCGCATTCCAGAAACGGGCCGCACCTACATCCTCGGCGGCGATACCGACGGCCGCATCACCGAGGTGATCGGGCTCGACAGCGTCAAGAAGTTTGACGGCAGCTACGAGATAACGCCTGCGGAGTTCGCCACGGCCGAGCAGGCCCGGGCCGAGCACGCCGCCCGGCAGGTGGCGGTGCGGTCGCTGAAGATCGCTTCCGGCAAGGCCGCGCTGCCCACCGCGGCGGAGGCGGTGGTGACCGTGGACGACAAGCGCGGCTTCGACGCCCGCCTCGCCGTGGATGAGAAGAATCTCTATGTCGATTACGAGGTGCGTTCCCCCGCGCCGCTGATCAACAACACCGACAATCCCCAGATCCTCTTCCGCGGCGGCAACGCCATCGACCTGCAGCTGGCCACCGATCCCGCGGCCGACCCGGCGCGGGTCAAGGCCGCTCCCGGCGACATCCGGCTGCTGGTCACGCAGGACAAGGCCAAGAAGCCGGTGGCGGTGCTCTACCGGACGAAGGTCAAGGGATTCACGGGGCAGCCGATTGCCCTGACGTCGGTGGTGCAGGCGGGGGCGCTCGCGACCGAAAACTTCGATGCCATCGAGGTGGTGAGCGACAAGATCACGCTCGATTACACGCCGCGCAGCGTCGGCTTCGGCGCCACCGTCACGATCCCGCTCGAGCTGCTCGGCTGGAAGCCCGAGCCGGGCAAGCCGGTGCGGCTCGACCTCGGTTATCTCTTCGGCGACTCCCAGGGCAACAAGTGCATGCTGCGGAGCTACTGGACCAACAAGAGCCAGCTCTCCGGCATCATCAACGACGTGCCCAGCGAAAGCCGGCTGGAGCCGAAGGAGTGGGGCGAGGCGGTGGTGGAGGCCGCGGCCGCCGCAGACGAACAGCAGGTTGGCACTGTCTGGCAGGGAAAACGCGATCCGGCGGCTCATACGGTGGGCTGGTCGGCCCGCAAGCCTGTGGTCAAAGACGGCAAGATCCCCGCTTGGGAGGTCGCGCCGGAGTTTCTGAAATGGCGTGACGCCGATCCCGCCGCCGACGGCTTCGCCGGACAGGTGCTCACGGTCACTCTCGCCGGACCGTTTGCCGACGGCGCCTGGAGCCAGCACGCCGGCGCCCTGCTGCGACTGGATCAGCAAGTCCCGGCCAAGCAGCCGTTCACGGTGCGGTTCAAGGCCCGGAGTCTGGCGGGCTCCAAAAATCTGTCGGTGCTGCGCTCCTGGGGCGGCGCCACGCCGTGGGAGTCGGTCGCGATCACTCCCGAGTGGCAGGAGTATGCCGTGACGCTGACTCCGGAATTCACGACAGACACGCTGAGCTTCTCGCTGGTGCCGAAGCCGGGGCAGTTGCAGCCCTACTGCGCCGGGAGTTTTGAGTTGAGCCAGGCACGGGTGGCCGTAGGAACCGCGGCCCCGTGATGGGCTGGTCCACCACCGCGAATCGAACGTGACTTGCTGCAAGGAAGGAAACCGCAGAATTATGAAACACGTACTTATCGGCGCACTGCTCGTGATCGGGGCATGGCTCGGGGTGGCAAGAACGGCGCGGGCCGTGGAGATGCCGCCGCTTCGAGTGCTGGCAGTCGCGCCACCGTCCGCCAGCCGGGCGGCCGAAGATAATCCGCTGACCCATCTGGCGGTGATGGAAAGCCTGGCGCCGCTGCGGTTCCAGTTGGTCTTTTTCGGCAGTGAAGAGATTCACCGCCATGCGCAGGACGGCCAGAGCCTGTACTCGGGTAAACCGCACACGGAACCGGCCGACAAACTCTTCGCCGATGCCGTCTTCGATGCGGTGACGGACCGGCAGGCCTACGACGTGCTGTGGTTGCTCGGCGATCCGGCTGGGCTGGAGGAGCGGACGCGCAACGCCATCGCCAAGGCGCATCAGGGCGGCGCGCCGCTGGTGTTGTGGAACTGCGCCGGCCAGACGCTCTCATCCTTTGGCCTGGCAGGCGGCCAGGCCGCGGCGAATGATCCGCTGCTGCCGGCGCTGGCCAATGCCGGTTTCGAGCAGACCCGACCCGGCCGCGGCGGTTACGAGCCCGGCCCGGTGCCGGAGGGCGTGTCGCTACGCGGGTGTGGATTGAAGCCCGAGGATGGAGCGGCCATCCGTGCGGTTGGCCAGGAGGGGGAGCGGTCGCTGGAGATTGACTGGCCGTCCGGCCCGAACGGCATCTGGGTCGATCTCGGCAACCTGGTGGTGCCGGGGGATACTGACCTGCGGGCGGTGGCGGCGCAATTCCATGGGCGCATCTCCGGGAAAGGGGCGTTGCATTTCTATCTGCGGCATGGTACTGGCTCCACTTCCATTGGCAGCATCTCGGCGAAAACAACGGAGCAGTGGCAGGATTTTCGGTTGCCGTTTCAGTTCCCCGACCTCAAGGAGCCGGTCCGCGATTGGGGAATCGTCGTCGTCCTTAACGGTCAGAACCGCGCGGAAAAGATCCGCCTCGACGATCTCCGGATCACGGAAGGCGCAGTGCTGAGTCGCCGGGCTGTGGACGTGGCCACGGTGCGTGCGGCCCATGGCGGCAAGGTGCCCACGTGGACCGAGACGCTTCCTCCGGCCTTCGCCGGGACGCGGATTCCCGCCTACCCATGGAAGCCGCTGGAGGGAGTGGCGGCCGGAACCGGTGGCGGTCAGGACTGGGTCGTTAATAAGCAGAGCGGCGACATCGGCTTGACTGCGCGGGAACCGGCAGGGCGTGGGCGGCTGCTCATCGGCACCGCCAAGCCCGGGCCGTTGCTCATTCCGGATCAGGAACAGGAAAGCGCGGCCTTCTGGTTGAACGCCTGCCAGTGGCTCGCTGGCCGCGCACTCACAGTTGCCCCGAAGGCAACGCCTGCGGCCGCCGTGCAGCCCGTGAAGGTGTGGACCGAGCCGGCCATCGGCAAACCGGGCGCAACCGTCCGCCTGCAGGCCGGACAAGCTGCGTCTGACGCGGCCGAGTTGCCCGATGGCGACTTCACCTTCGCCATCCGTGACTTCAGCGGCCGCTTGCTGGCCCGTTTGCCCGCCACACGCGCGGCGGACGGTTGGGAGGCGAACTGGACCGTGCACGACGTCGGCCCGCGCGGCACCGTTTTCCGTTGCGAAGCGTCCATAAAGAAGAACGGCGCAACCGTCGCCCGCGGCATGGGGGTGGTGCGCTGCGGCCGGACCTTCAACCCACGTGAGCACGTCTGGTATGGCACCTGGGCGCAGAACACCTCGGCGTCGCCGTTGTTCATGGCCGCCATCAAGCGGTTTTTCGATGGCGCGGGAGTGGATTCTCTCACCAGCCGGAGCACCACGCTCCTGGAGACCTACGGGTTTGCCGGGCAGTTCGAAGCGGGCAACGGCGCCTTCGACAATCAATTCCCCTGGTCCAACAAAGACTTCGCCGAGATGGCGGCCAAATTCGGGCCCGGCTTTGAATACGCCAAGAGCCCGGTGCACAACCTGGCCGGCTGGGGTGAGGAGCCGCGCTTCAATTTCGTGTCGAATTGGAACGACGCCAAACCGGTGCCGCCCGACGTGCTCCGCTGGTTTCATAGCTTTCTGCGGGAGCGCTATCACGACGACATCGGCAGGCTCGCCAAGGCGTGGGGAGAGCCGTTCAAATCGTTCGACGAGGTGCCGCTCAAGCGCGCGTATTTCGCCGATGCGGGAAAATGGTCGCTGGATCTTTCGACAGCCGCCGGGGACGGTGTCGCCCGCCATTTGGAACAGAAGGCGGACGTGTCTGTGGCTGGCGCTGGAAACGCGCTGCCGGCCATCGGCAAATACCGCGACACCCGTCGGTTTTTCAGTTGGTACAACGACGGCGTGGTGCATGCCTTGATGAACAAGGCACTCGCCGAGGCGCCCTGGTGCCAGCATTTCAGTTCACAACCGGGGAAGGATATGGATCCGGTGACGCCCGTGGCCGGCGGCTACAACCATCCGTTCTACGCCAAGGAGCGGGCCTACTATCCGACCCTGCGGTCCCGCCGCGAGGGCTGGGACAATCCCCCGGGGCGGCTGCAGTGGCACTTCGTCGACGATCCGATACTGCAGGCGAACGGATTGAATCAGGATCTGGCCGTCGGCACCGGCTACCTGATCTCTTGGTACGACATGCCACTCCAATACAACTGGGACCTCACGGCCTCCCAGGGCGGGGCACGCATGGATCGCACGCTCGCCGACCTGCGGCTCAAGGCCGAGGGTCCGTATCTCCACAACCGCGCCGAGATGGACAGTCCGGTGCTGGTGGTGCGCCGCTTCGAGAACACCGGCGAAGACCTCTTCGGCATCAAGTTTCCCGAGTTCGACGCCGTGATCAGCACGGTGCTCCAGTCGGGCTTCACGCCGCGGCTGGGCCGCGCTAAGGACATCGTCTTCCCGGCGGCCCGGATCCTGTTCTTCCAGCAGGTCTGTGTCTCGGATGAGACGGCGGCCCGGGTGAAGGCATTCGCGGAGGCGGGGGGCACGGTCGTGGTGCAGGCCGGCGCGGCGGCCTGGGATGAATTCGGCAATCCGCACCCCGGCGGCATGCATCCCGTCCTGCGGGCGTTGGCGGGGATCGCTCCCGGCACAAAGCTGCAGACGGAGGCGCCGATCGAATGGCGAGCCGATGCGAGCGTGAAACCGGATTCTTCCCCGGCGACGGGTTCGCTCCTCGGCTTTGCCACACCGCTGAAATCGGTCTATCTCCCCGCCGAGGTGAAATCCGCGGATGTGAAGCTCTGCGGCACCTACCCCGACGGCGCGCCGGCGCTGACAGTGCGGCCGGCCGGCAAAGGTCGCGCGCTGTTCATGAATCTCGCCTGCTCGGAAGGGCAATGGAATCATGGCAGCACGCCGGAACGCTACACCGCCACGCGGCTGGTGCAGTCGCTGTGCACGCTTGCCGGGCTGACGGCGCCGCTGCCGCGGATCGTCAACGGCAGTTCGGATGTCGGCCCGCACCAGACGCTCTGGGAACGGCGTTGGAACGCCACCGGCGATCTGGCCTACGTGCTCGCCTACAACGACCCGCGCGGCCCCGATCTGGCGGCGCGGCTGTTGACCTCGCCCAACGTAAAGGCCCGAGACCTGATCACCGGCACCGATCTCGAGTCGCTGGGTGACGGCGGCTTGAACCTGCCATTCGGCCCCGGTCAGTTTCGTCTGCTTGCGGTGCGTTCCGCTGATCCCAAGAAACTGGTTCTGACCGGCCGCCAAGACACGCCGCGGACGCTGCGGTTGAGCACCACACTGGAATCCGAGAAAGGCCAGTGGCCGGGCCAACGCTCGGTCCGGCTGCGGTTCATCGACCCCGAGGGGAAGGAACTGGAGAAACTGCGGCGCTGGCTGCCAGTCACTGGAACCGGGAGCCTCGACCACCAGATCGCGCTCGACGACGCGCCGGGCCGCTGGACGGTCGAAGCCTGGGAGCCGGTCGCCGGCCTGCGGGTGACACATTCATTCACCATCGACAAGGCTGACACGGTCGCCCGGAGCGAGCGATCGTGGGAACTGGCTGGCGGCACCGGTGCTGAAGTGGTGGAGCGGCTGCGGGGTCTGACCCAGCTGTATCAGACCGCCGGCGATCGCCCACACCTCAGCTACTACCTGCACTGCCGCGCCGACGGAAGGCATGCCCTCGTCCGGCCACTCGAGCGGCTCGACTGGCGGAGTGCGGAGCCGCTGCTGGCGGCGGCACTGCGAGGCGGGGAGACCTTCATCCTGACCGGCGAGGATCTCGGCCGCCTTCCCGGCGACAATCGCTCGACGGCGTATCTTTACGACAGCCACGCATTCGACGTCGTGGGCAAACTGGTCGCCGCGGCGGCCGCGATCGAAGTCCCGGCTGGGTTGCCCGACACGCTGATCTTCACGATCGGCAAGGGGCGGCTGATCCTCGACCGGCTCTCCTGGGACGAGACCTTTCCGCCGCGCAACACCAACGCTCCCGACTATTACCCGCGTCGGCCGCCCTCGCGGGTCGGGGAATACGCGGCCATGTGGCGGGCCGGCTTCGCACCGAACGGCGAGCGGATTCGCCTGAAGACTGCAGCAGGGAAGTTTGATCTCGACGCCTGGTGGGGCCACGGGCTGGAAGCGATCACGCCCGAGAGCTTCGTTGCCGCCACCTGGCCGCAACTGAGCCGCCTGGCCCTCGAGCCCGCTCGCGAGGGCGAGACAGGACCGCGGCTGGATGTCCTCGAAACGCTCGTGACCGACCACGAGCGCCGGCTGACGCAGGTGCTGGGCACGCTCGACGTGGCGGCGGTGAGCCGCTTGCTTGGAACGCACAAGAACCTCTACCTCCCGCCGGCGTTGCTGGGCCGGGTGCCGCTGACGCAGGCTGTCATCCGTGACGGCTGGCCGGCACGCAACCGCACGCTGCTCGCAGCGGTCGCTGGCACGGCGACGATCGAGGAAGCAACGCCCGCGCAGGGCTCGCCGAATCTCGTGCGGCTCGCCCTGCCAGAAGGGAGCCTCATCCTCGACCGCGAGGGAGGATGGCGGCAGGGACGACCCGCGCAGGGAGTCGCCCGCGTGTCGTTGTCTTCTGATGCGTGGCAGCGGACCGCGCAGCCGGTGACGCTCGCGGAGTGGCTGGAGAAGGGTTGCCCCAAGCCGCAGCGGCATCTGCATCCGTTGACTGCGGGCGAGATCGCAGGCGTCGCCCAGGAGGGGCAGTGGCTGCGGAAGGTCGGCGACAAGCCTGAAACAGCGGAGGGCTGGGATGAACAGACCCGTCGCGACGTATTTGACCCGGCGGTGCCGGGCTACGGCATCCGCAGCCAGGCCGGTGGCAGTTTCACCCTCGAACTGACGCGGCCGATGACCCTCGGGCTCCTTCGGCTGGGCGGTGCATGGAAGGGCAACCTGCCGGAAGCCGTCGAATTAAAGGTGCAATCCTCGCTCGATGGCACCGAATGGAAGGATGTCGCCGCGGTCAAGGACGCCAGAACCTGGTATGCCGACGGCGATGGCGTGATCATCCCAGCGACGGAGCCGACGCGGTTCTGGCGGCTGACATTCCGCCATGCGGATTACGGCAAGGGGGGCTGCGTAGCGTTCCAGAAACTGATCCTCTCCGCCAGCGAGCGGTGACGGCGCGTAAAAAATCTGAGAAAAAACGCTCTCGTCCCGATTTATACTGGGAAGCATTCCCAAGGAGACCCTCCGATGCCCACACGCACACACGCCCCGCTTTTCATCGGCGCCACCACGACCCGCCGCGGATTCCTCGGCACCACCAGCCGGGTCGCCGCGGCCACGTCGCTCGCCGCCCTCGCCGGCACGACGCCCGCTGTTCATGCGGCCGGCAGCGACGAGATCCGGGTCGCCCTCATCGGCTGCGGCGGGCGGGGGGGCGGTGCGGCCTCCGACGCGCTCTCCGTGCCGGGCGCGAACCTCAAGCTCGTGGCGATGGCCGACCTCTTTCTCGACTCGATCAGCTCCCGCCGCCGCAGCCTCGCCGAACAGTTCAAGGACCATGTCGACGTGCCCGAGGAGCGGTGCTTCGTCGGCATCAACGCCTACAAGGCTGCGATCGACAGCCTCCGGCCCGGCGACATCGCGATCTGCGCGACGCCGGTCGGCTTCCGTGCGGCGCACTTCGCGTATGCCATCGAGAAGGGCGTCCACGCGTTTCTCGAAAAGCCGATCTCGATCGATGGGCCGAGCACGAAGCGGATCATCGAACTGGCCGCCAAGGCCGACGCCAAGAAGCTGAAGGTCGGCGTGGGGCTGATGTGCCGCCACAGCGAGGCCCGTCGCGAGCTCTTCGACCGGCTGCAAAACGGCGAGGCGGGGGAACTGATCGCGTTCCACGGCTACCGCGAGCATGGGCCCGTGCAGCCGATGGATCTCTATCCCGGCCCGCCCGAGGGGATGAGCGAACTCTTCTGGCAGGCCAAGCGGTTCCATAGCTTTCTCTGGGCCAGCGGTGGCGTGTTCAGCGATTTCTACGTGCACCACGTGGACGAAGTCTGCTGGATGAAGAACGCCTGGCCGGTGAAGGCCGAGGCGACCGGTGGCCGGCATTTCCGCGGCAAGCTCGACGACCAGAACTTCGACAGCTACGGCGTTGAATACACGTTCGCCGACGGCACGAAGTTCTTCTATTCAGGCCGCACGATGAAAGACTGCGAGCAGAAGTTTGGCGTCTTCGGCCAGGGATCGAAGGGGGCGTTCACGATCTCCGGCAGCGGCCATTCGCCGGCCAAGTCGACGATCTACAAGGGCCAGCAGATGGCGAAGGACAACATCCTCTGGACCGCCCAGCAGCCGGAGAAGAGTCCCTACCGCCTCGAGTGGGAGCACCTCGTGGCGGCGGTGAACTCCGGCGAGAGCTACAACGAGGCGGTCCGTGGCGCCGAGGCGAGCCTCGCCACCGCGATGGGGCGTTTCGCGGCGCACACCGGCCGGACGGTCACGTTCGAGGAGATGCTCAATAGCCCCGACGACCTCACCGCGGGCGTGGCCGAGCTGACCGACGATTCCCCCGCGCCGCTCAAGCGGGGCGACGACGGCCTCTACCCCGTGCCGATGCCGGGCCGCTACAAGTTCGAATTCCGCGGGTGACGCCGCGGCGAAGCCGGCGGAGCATCGCCTAGGCACTCCGGTTCGACAGCCGAGGTGCTCGCGCACGCATTTCCCTTGCTTGCGCTGCGGGCTTGGATGAGTGCGGGTTCCCATGCAAGCCCGAAGCGTAAGCGAGGGAATCCGCATCGCGGTCTCCAAACAGCCGCGTGTATCGCGAGCACGCTCAACGCCATGCGCAACGGCCAGAATCCGCGCATAGGTATTTTCGATGTGAAGCAAACAAACAATCGATTCGCCCGATGCTCAGAAGCTGCCTAGAAATGTCGATGTCAGATGGGTAGCAGGACCTCCATACCAAAGGAGCAAGTCATGATCTGGGCGTTGAAAGACAGCGGCGTCATCCGACCGAAGAAACTCCCCGACCACATCGAGCGACGGCTGCGGTTCGCGTTGTCTCGTTTTTCGGGGCGGATCGAGAAGATCGTGGTGTTTCTTCATGACCACAACGGGCCCAAGGGCGGCATCGACAAGGTCTGCCGGGTGCTCGTGAAGGCGCGGGGGTGCGGCATGATCATGGCCGCCGTCACCGATGCCGACTGGATCGCCGCCGTGGACCGGGCGACCACCCGAATAGGCCGCAGCGTGGCCAGGCAGATCGCCCGCAGCCGCGACAGGCACGTCGCGTCGTTCCAAACTCCTGCTCGGTTTCCAGAACCGATGCAAGGGGGCTGAAGCTCTTCCGGACGATGTCGGATCAGCGTGGTGGCGGCTGCGGTCTTCCAGAGGCCGCATGCCGCCACCGGCCCCACTACCCCAAGGAGATGATCTCGAATGATCACAGCATGGATCGCTTTTCTCGCACTGGTGCTCGCACTGCTCGCGCTCGATCTCGGTGTGTTCCATCGCAAGGCTCACGCCGTCGGCATGCGGGAGGCGCTCGGCTGGTCGGCGGTGTGGGTATCCCTCGGCCTCGCGTTCGGCGTGGTCGTCTTTCTCGCCTATGACCACGGCTGGTGGGGACTCGGTGCGGCGATCGATCCCGTCGACGGAATGGTCAACACGGGGGCGACGGCGGTCGAGAAATACCTGACCGGCTACGTCGTCGAGAAGTCGCTGAGCATCGACAACATCTTCGTGATCGCCACGATCTTCAGTTCGCTGGCCGTGCCGCAAATCCACCAGCACAGGGTACTTTTTTGGGGCGTGCTCGGCGCCCTGGCGATGCGGGCGGCGATGATCCTCGTCGGGGCCCAGTTGATCCGCGAGTTTCACTGGATCCTCTACGTGTTCGCGATGTTCCTCCTGGTGACGGCGGTCAAACTCCTTCTCTCCAAGCCGGAACACTCCGATCCCCACGCGAGCATGCTCGTGCGTGCGTGCCGTCGCTGGCTTCCCGTCACGGCCGGGTATCACGGCCAACGCTTCCTCGCGCACGTCAGGCCTGCCGAGATGACGTCGCCGTCCGGCGTTCATGTTCCCCACGGTGACGTCGGCGACCACCGGGTGCTCGCCCTCACGCCCCTGGCGCTGGCGCTCATCATGGTGGAGGGTGCGGATCTCGTGTTTGCCGTCGACTCGATCCCCGCCATCTTCGCGGTCACGGGTGATCCCTTTCTCGTATTCACGAGCAACGTATTCGCAATGCTCGGCCTGCGATCACTCTATTTCGCACTCGCCGGAATGGTGACGAAGTTTCGCCATCTGAAGACGGCGTTGGCGATCGTCCTGATGGTGGTGGGAGGAAAAATGCTCGCAGCGGAGTGGTTGAAACACGCTCTTGGATCGCATTTCAATCTCTATCTGCTGGCCGTTATCCTCGCGATCATGGTCGGGGGTGTCGTCGCCTCGTTGTTCGATTCCCCGAACCTGCGATTCTTTCGGAGCCGATATAATCCGGCGGCATTCCAAGAGTAGAACGGTCCTTCGGCCCTGCGGCTTTGGGGTATCATGTCGCCATGAAATCGACCTTTACCGAAGTCGCCCCGGGTATCCACGTCTGGACCGACACCTGCAACGTCTACGTCATCAGGGACGGCTCGGCCGCCATCCTGATCGATTTGGGCGACGGCAGCGTGCTCGACAGTCTGCCGCAGCTTGGCATCACCCAGGTCGACTGGGTGCTCTACACCCACCACCACCGCGAGCAGTGCCAGGGGCATGCGAAACTTGCCGGCCACGCCGTCACTCGCGGAGGCGTGAAGGTGGCCGCTCCGGCCAACGAGCGGGACCTGTTCGAGAAGCCGCTCTCGTTCCGTGCGGCGGTGCCAAAGCTCTCCGACAAGCTCACCGTGCACGGGGCCAGCTACGTGCGGCCGCCGATCAAGCCGATCGCCATCGACCGGGCCCTCGAAAAAATGGACACGTTCGAGTGGCGCGGCCGTGCGATCTGGTGCGCCGAAACCGCCGGCAACAGCCCCGGCTCGATGAGCTATCTGATCAGACAGCCCGCCGCGCCTGGCGAGGCCGCGGGCTGGCTCGCGTTCACGGGCGACCTCATGCTCGACGGCGCCGTCCTCCACACCTGGTTCGACAGCGAGTGGGACTACGGCTTCTGCAAGGGGATCTACGCGCTCGCCACCGCGGCTGGCTATCTCGAAGCGTTTGCACCGCTCACGATGCTGCCCTCGCACGGCCCGCCGATCCGCGACGCCGGCCCGCAACTGGCGGCTTTCCAGCAGAAGCTCCGTCGGCTCGAAAAGGTCATGAAGCGCGGCTACGAGGTATTTACCTTCGCGGGATGCGATCAGGACCGCGTGTCGAGGCCGTCGGCCGTGCCGCACCTCTGGCAGGTCTCGCCGCACCTCTACAAGGTGCGCGGCCACGAATACTGGGTGAATTTCCACATGCTCGTCTCAGACGACGGGCACGCGCTGCTCATCGACTGCGGCCTCTTCGACCGGAAATTCCTCGACCGGCTGCTCGACGGGGCCCGCGATACGCTCGGCATCAAGTCGATCGACGCGATCCTCGTCACCCACATGCACGGCGACCACTTTCTCGACGCGGAGCACGTGCGAAGGACCCGCGGCGCACAGATCTGGACCCACGAGCGGGTGGTCGACCTGATCGAGCGGCCGCTCGACTACGACTACGACGCGATGATCCCGTCGTACCGCGAGCGTCCCACCGGCGACCTCCAAAACCTGAGGGTCGACCGGGTGATCCGCGACGGCGAGGTGATCCGCTGGCGGGGCCACGACCTCGCCTGCGACTGGATGCCGGGGCAGACGGAGTTCGCCTGCTGCGTGCACGGCGTGATCGACGGCAAACGCGTCGCCTTCACAGGCGACAACATCTTCGGCTCGCCGGCCGACCCGGCCCAGCATGGCCACGAGGCCGTCGTCGCCAGAAACGCCTGCACGATCGACGAGGGCTACGGCTACGCAGGAAAATACCTGCACGGAATCGCGCCCGACCTGATCCTCGGCGGCCACTCGTGGGCCATCGAAAACCCCAAGCCGCTCATTGACCGCTATCTCGCGGCG
>CAZOMJ010000020.1:0-34463 GCA_964581055.1 uncultured Candidatus Kuenenia sp. | reverse complement strand
ACTTCGTCGCTGACCACCCCAGCCGTACGATCGGCATCGGTCAGCTCCTCGGCTCGCTCGACGTCGTACGACGAGTTGTCGCGGATACGGCAGCTGGAGCTGCTCTCCTTGGCGACGATCGCATTCCACAATGCGAACTGCGCATAGCCGCGATCCATCATGTACATGCGGTCTGGTTCGACCGTGCGCGCAAGGACTGCCCGCTCATCATCCTCGCCTTTCGGCTTGGCGGGGGTCACGTCGATTCGGGAAGGCACGCCTCGCAACACCTCGAACTGTGTGTGCAGTCGATAGCCGCACAATGACCTTCCCTTGGCCTTGGGAAGCCATGAGAGCCGTGCGACACGAGCGAGCGTTTCGACCACCGATCCGTCGACCGCCGTCAACGTCTGCCCCACGACATCGAAGCGACCGGCCGACACATCGGGCAGCTGGTCAAAGAGCTCCTGCGCGATCTCTTTGAGCGGCTCCGGATCGAAGACCGCGACTCCCTCCGAAAGCGAGCCGAGCGAAGCACGCCCGACGCCAAAGTTCTTTCGCACCTTGTCGAGGGTGCCGGGATGCTTGAGTCCACGCAGGCTGTCGACGATGGGACTGAAGAACCAGAGAAGGATCAGCGAACAATACTGATCCCAAGAATCATCCTAGCGCAGGTCGCGATTGCCCGCCTTGTCACGCTGCGTCCCCACGAAGTGCAGCCGTTCGATCAAACCTTGCAACGCCTTGAAATACTTCAAGCCGTGGATGTCTTCAGGGCGTATCTTGCGGCGAGCTGCTGCCATGGCTCACACTATGGCAACTTGCAGCCCAGGGCGCAACTCCGCCCAGCTTCCCTGGGTTCGCTGGTTCTCTAGCGCACATTTCGTGCCGAACACTACTGCTCCCGTCCCCGTTTTTCCTTGGCGATCTTTGTCTTCTGATTCAGATCGATTGCAACTGGGTTCACACGAGGTTTACACGAGGTTCGAACGATGGCGCAGAAATGGATGGCGATCGAGGAGCGGGTTCCCGCAGTGGACGCAGCGGTACGGCACCATGCCCCTCCCGCCGACGTCCCCGTCCGCTGCTCCCGAATCGTGCAGTCGATCATCGCGGCGGTCGCGGAGGAGCAACGGGGGCCGGTCTGGCTCGTCGCTCCCAGCCGCCGCGTCGCACGGCAGTGGATCGACGCCATCGCCCTCTCGGGATTACCGGTATTCAACGTACGGGCGACCACGCCACGGGCGCTCTGCTATGACCTCGCCGCGCCGTTGCTCGCCGCCACGGGCTGCTCCGTCGCTTCGCCGCGGGCATCGCTCGTGCTCCTTGAAAAGGTTCTCGTCCGCGCCGATCGCGGTGGTCGCCTGCGTTACTTCTCGTCGCCCCGTTCGTACCGTCGGCTCGCGGAACGCATGTGGGCCAGCCTGTCCGCCTTGCGGATGGCGGGGCTCGCGGCCGAAGACGTGCGGAAGCGACACGGGTTCGGCGGCACCGCGAAGGGGCGGGACATTGCCCTGCTCCTCGAGGACTACGCAGCTGAACTCGCAGCCGAAAAGCTCGCCGACGCAGCGGACGTCGCTGTGATGGCACGCGAGGTGGCCAACGCGGACCGACTGCCACCGGAATGGCGTCGCATCCTCGTCCCGGACGAGACCGATCTCAAACCGCTCGAGCACCGGGTGTTTGCGGCACTCGGCGATCGCGTGCGAAACCTGCCGATCGATCTGGAACCGCAGTCGTTCACCGATCCGGAAACCGGTCCGACCCCCAGTTTCTGCCGCGGGATCGGGGAGGTGAACGAGGTTCGTGGCGTCCTCCGCCGCTGTCTGGCAGCGGGCATTCCGCTCGACACCGTCGAACTCCTGCATGCCGACGCGGCCACCTATCCAGCCCTCATCCAGGAGGTGCTCGCGGTGATGACGGGCAGTCCGGCAGGGGACGGGAAGACGATGGCGGACCTGCCGGTCACGTTCGCCGAGGGACTCCCGATCCGCGAGTCCCGCCCCGCTCGGGCGTTGGCATCGTGGCTGGCCTGGCGGGCCGAAGGCCACCCGCAGTGGCGGCTGGTGAGGATGCTCCGCGACGGACTCCTCGACTGGAATCGCGTGAAGCGGACGGCCGACGATGCCGATGCGGCCACATCGACGCATCGCGACGAAGAAGACGAGGACCTTGTTGATTCGCAGGAGTCGGCAGAACGGCCCATCACGCAGGCGGGGCTTTTGCGGGAACTTCGGCGACTGAGGATCGGCTTCGACTTGTCCCATACGTCCGACAAGTTGCACGCGGCCATCGCCGCGGTGCAGGCCGCTCCGCTCTCCTCGTTCCTGGCCGGCAGCCGTGATCCGGATGAGGAGCAGGAGTTCGACGAGGAAACGGCGGTGCGTTGCCGAGATCGCCGGATCGCGTCGCTGCGGGTGCTTGCCAGCGTGCTTGCGCGGCTCGTGGAGTGCGAGCCGCCCCGGGGAGGGACGGCGAACCAGATGGTGGAGCGGGCACGTCTGTTTCTGGAGCAGCTCGCCACGGCCAGGAGCCAGTTCGACAACAACGCGAAGAATCGGCTCGTCGCCGAGATCGCCGACATGGAGCGATGGCTCGAGAAGCATCCCGGCGCCGACCCGCGGGAGACGCTCGAATGGCTCACGGGCCTTACCGATACGCTCGTCGTGATGGGAACCGCGCCGCGGCCCGGCTGCCTGCATGTCGCCTCGATCGCCACGGGCGGCCACTCCGGCCGGCCCCACACGTTCATCGTGGGCCTCGACGAAACCCGGTTCCCGGGGCCGGGAACGTCCGACCCGGTGCTGCCCGACGCCGATCGGGCCGCCATTTCGAACGCGCTCGAGGTGGGTGCAGTGGCGGCGGCCAAGGTGCGGACCGACTTCTGGAGACTGCTCGGCCGTCTCCGGGGCAACGTCCACCTCTCCTACAACTGTCGCGACCTCGTGCAGCAGGCGGAGGTGTTTCCCAGCCCGCTGCTTCTCGAGGTCTACCGTCGTCATGCCGGGATCCCGCAGGCGACGCTCCGTGACTTTCTGGCGGCAGTCGCCGACCAGACCGAATCTTTCGTCCCGCGCGATCCGGCTTCGGCACTCAACGAGTCGGAGTGGTGGCTGGCAACGCTCGGCGAAAACCCCTCGATGGCAGCGGTCAGACAGGCGGTCGTCGGCCACGGCGAGGCGCTCGCGAGGGGCATCGACGCCGAGGAGCAGCGCCGCTCGCCGAGATTCACGGCGTGGGACGGGCTCGTCCCAGCGGCAGGCGCTGAACTCGACCCCACCAACCCGGACGGCCGGGAGGCGTCGGCGCACAGTCTCGAGGCGCTTGGTGCGTGTCCGCGGCGGTTCTTCTTCCGGTATGGTCTCGACGTCAAGCCGCTCGACTCGCTCGAGCCCGAGAAGGACCGGTGGCTTGACGACATGGAGCACGGCGACGTGCTTCACCAGGTGCTCGAACGGTTCATGCGTCGATTCCTCCATGCTGGCCCGGGCCGACCGGCCGATTCACCCCAGCCCAGGTTCGCGGAGCATGAGACCGACATTCTGACGCTGCTCGACGACGTGCTCGCGGAGAAGCGGGCCGAAAAGCCGACGACCGACGAAGCGGCCGTCGCCGCATGCCGGCGGGAAGTGGCCAACGCGCTGCGGACGTTCCTCAGGGTCGAAGAAAAGTATTGCGAGGAAACAGGCTCCCGACCGGTTGCGCTCGAGACGGCGATCGGATTCATGCCCAAGGGAGAAGGCACCCGCTTCGACCGCAGGGAACCGGTATCACTGCCCTTGGGCGGCGAACGCACGCTTCGCGTCCGCGGGTATATCGATCGCATCGACATCGATGGTCGCGAGGGTGTCGAGGGGAGCTACGCGGTCATCGACTACAAAAAGGGCCGTTCGACCCGGTTCAAGAAGAGCGGGCAAAACCCGCTCGCGGTGTTCGACAAGGGCCGCCGGCTGCAGCACGGGCTCTACGTGCTGATGGTTCGCCACGTGGTCGGCGGGGAAGCGGGCCACGTCACGCGGTTTTCCTACTTGTTCCCCGGAGCTGACTCCCATGGCGAGCGGCTCGAGTGGACGGCCGAGCAACTCGCGGGGGTGGATACGCTCGTCGAGAAACTCTGCGGGATCGTCGCCGCCGGGGCATTCCTGCCCACCACGGATCCGGACGATTGCGGCTTCTGCGACTTTCTCGACGTCTGTGGTGACGCGACCGCGACTTCCCGGGCTGCCCGCCGCAAGCTTCAGAGCGACGAAGGGCATCACGGTGCGAGCGGAGCGACGCTCGCCACACTCTTTGATGGCGTGCGCGAGGTGAACGATCGTGCGCCGATCGTGGCCGTCTCGAGGCCCGCGCCGCAGGGCTTCGCGGTCGCCACCGAGCCGCCACCGGACGGCCTCGGAGACGCCGCCGCCCGCGAAGCCATCCGCACGGCGCTCGACCGGAGCATGCTCGTCGAGGCCTCGGCAGGCACCGGTAAAACCACCTGCATGGTCGATCGGATGACTGCGCTCGTGCGCACGGGCAAGGCCACGGTCGGCCAGATCGCGGCGATCACCTTTACGAAGAAGTCGGCGGCCGAACTGGCCCGGCGGTTCCGCGAGCGGCTCGAAAAGGACTCCGCCGACGCGACCATGCCGGACGATGACCGCCATCGACTGCAGGCCGCGCTCGCCGAGATCGATACGGTGGTGATCGGAACGGTCCACTCGTTCTGCGGTCGGCTGCTCAAGGACCGGCCCATCGAGGCGGGCCTCGACCCCTCCGTCCAAACCATGGACGCCGCCGCCGAACAAACGTTCCGCGGTCGCGCGTGGCGGGAATTCTGTGATCTCGTCCCCAACGAACCGTCCCTCGCCGCCAGTCGGCAGGCACTCGAGGACTCGGGCGTGGACCTTCGCGACCTGCGGTCCGCATTCGAGACGTTCGTCGCCCACGGCGACGTCCGCAACTGGCCCTGCGCGCAGGTGGATGTGCCCGACGTGAAGCCCGTCCTGGAACGGCTTTGCGGCGAGATCGCCGCGACACTCGAGAACGTGTTCGTGCCTTGGAACGAGCGGGCCACGAGCGATCGGCTGATGAGTGCGCTGGAAACGATGCTAAGGGCCTACCACACGCGGCCTGACGACTCGCCGGCGTCGCTCTTCCGTGCAGCCGAGAAACTCGAGGGGGACTGTCCGAAAATCATCCAAAGCCTGTGGCTCCCGGGCCCGAATACGAAGGCCCATCGCGAACTCCAGCGGCAACGTGTCGAGGAGCTCACACAGTGGTGGAATGAAATGGCGGCCGAACTCGCAGGCCCGCTTGGGCAGTGGCGGGCGTACCGCTACCAGTTCGTGATTCCGCTGCTGGAAAAGGCACGGGATCACTACGAGCACGGGCGGCTCGCCGAAGGCCTGCTTTCGTTCCACGACCTGCTCGAGCGGACCGCCCGACTCCTTCGCGAACGCCCTGACGTTCGCGTGACGTTTGCCAAGCGTCACCCCTTCCTGCTCGTGGACGAATTTCAGGACACCGATCCGCTGCAGGCGGAGATCCTGCTCCTGCTGACGGCCGACGCTGACAAAGCGACCGACTGGCGGTCGACGACCATCAAGCCAGGGAGCCTGTTCGTGGTCGGCGACCCGAAGCAGTCTATTTACCGGTTCAGGCGGGCCGACATCGACACCTTCGAGTTCGTCAAGAAGCAGATCAAGGACTCCGGCGGAGACGTCCTCCACCTTCGCACCAACTTCCGCAGCAACCGTGAACTGGTGACGTGGGTCAACGGCCGGTTCACGGACCGGTTCGGCGAGCACCGCGTGGCGGAAGGCGAACACTTCGGGCCGGAGTTCACCGCGAGCCACGTGGGCCGGCAGACCGGTGCCGCGGGCATGCTCGCCGGCCTCCGGCAGTTGCGGGTTCGCACGCGAAACGTCCGGGCCGAGGCCGAGGCGGTCGCGGCGTTCATCCGCCAGGCGATCGACCATGGGCTCGCCGTTCCCCGCGCCTCGGCGGACGAGGATCCCGTCTGCAGGCCCGAGGACTTTATGATCGTCACGTGGGACACGGGACAGCTCTCAACGTACGCCGAGGCCCTCAACGCCGTGGGTCTGCCGTGCGACGTCACCGGTCGCAAGGGGCCCGACAGCAAGGAGGATCTCGCCCTCCTGCAGGTTTGCCTGCGGGTGGTTGCCGACGCCGACGACACGGTCGCGGCGCTCGCCGTGCTGCGGGGCCCCGTGTTCGGCTTCAGTGACGCCGATCTCCACACCTTCCGCCGGGCCGGTGGAAAGATCGACGGTCGGCTGTTCGTGCCTGGCACGCTCGTTCACGAGGAACTCGCCGCCCGCCTGCGGTCTGCGGCCGAGACGTTCCAACGATGGCGGCGAATCGTCGGCTTGCTGCCCCTGGCGGCCTCCCTCGAACGGATCGCCGACGATGCTGGCCTGTTGCTCGTGGCATCGGCGGCGGGCGGGCGGGCCGGCCGGCGGGGCAGGGCCGCTGCAGGCACGATCGCCACGCTCATCGAGCGGGTCCGGGCGGAGCGGACCCTGCTGACGTCGGTGCAGGATGTGGTCGATCGGATCGACGATCTCGTTGCCGACGATTTCCCGAAGCAGGACTTCGATACGGTCTCGATCGACGCGACCGCCGGCGGCGCCGTGCGGGTGATGAACCTCCACAAGGTGAAGGGGCTCGAGGCACCGGTCGTGTTCCTCTGCGACGAAGATGGCCCGAAGCGCGACCGTGGCCCATCGTGGCACGTCTCCCGTGCCGAGGGGGAGGCGAGGGGATTCTTCAAGGTGTTCCGGGCCGGCTTCTTCGGCAAGGGGGAGACGACGTTGGCGACGCCGCTGGAGTGGCAGGCTGTCGAGCAGACTGAGCGAAGGTATCTGGAGGCGGAGTACCTCCGGCTCAATTACGTCGCTGGCACGCGGCCGGGAACCTGCCTCGTAGTCTCGGTGTTCGAGAACAGCGATGGCGAACTCAAGGGCGGCTGGCATGAGCTTTCTCACGACATTGCGAACGTCGCCAACCTGCCTGATCTGGGTGCCCATGCGGGGGCGGAGCAGGCCCGCGCCGCCGCCGCCGCCCGTCCGCTGGCGGACGCGGCCACCGTCGCTGCGGCTCGCGAGCAGGCCGTGGACCGGGTCGCCACCATTCGCACGTCGACGTTCGCCACGGTCACGCCGCGGGATTTTCTGACAGAGCCGGCCGAGCGGATCCGTCACACAGGCCGCGGTCTGGGGCAGGACTGGGGCACCGTCATCCACCGGCTCCTCGAGCAGTCGGTGCAGCAGCTCGCCGATGGCCACGGGGAGTTCGATCTCGCCACGGCCGCTGCGAACGTCGTCGCGGAGAGCGATTTTGCCGACAGCGGCATCGATCGACGAAAGCTGGCCGACATGGCCGTGGCGCTCGTGGAAGAGATCCGGGGGAGCGACGCATGGCGGCGGATCGAGGCGGCGGCCGAGCGGCACGTGGAGGTGCCGTTTTCCATCGCGGTTGCGGCCGACGAGATTCCCGCGGGTGTGGAGGTGGATGCAGGGCCGGGTCGGGCCACGAACGATGCCGGGCAGGCCGGCGCGGAAGTGAAACCAGCTTCGTCGTCGCCGCCGGTGCTGATTCGTGGACAGATCGATGCGGTGTTCCGGGATCTGTCCGCGGCACCATCGGTCGGCATGACAGACTGGGTGATCCTCGACTGGAAGACCACCTCGGTCACCGACGCCGATGCGGACAAGCTTGCCGATCATTACCGTCCGCAGCTGCGGCTCTACGCCCGCTGTTGGGCGGCCGCACTCCCGCGACGCTGAAGGCGGGGCTCATGAACACGGTATGGGGCGAACGTCACTCTGCCTGCCCCGCCGTCACGGGCAGCTGGAGCCGCTCGGCGTGATGGTCGTGGCACGTGAAGAAGATCACCTGCGACCGTTCGGAGAACGTCCGCAGGATGTCCGCGGCCTCGGCCATCCGGTCCTTGTCGAAATTCACGAGCGGATCGTCGAGCATGATGAAGCCCGGGACGCCGTCGAGATACGCCTCCGCCATCGCCAGCCGAACCGCGAGCGCGAGCGCTCCACCGGCACCGTGCGAAAGCCGCTCCGGTGACACCTGTACCCCGCCACGATCCACGCTCGCCGGCAGCTGACCATCGAACGCAAGCGTCGCAGCGTGGCCCGTGATCCGGGAGAACATGGCAGCCACCTTCGCACTGAAAACCGCCAGCGGATCGGCCGCGCCGCCCGCCGCAATCCGGTCGAGTTCTTTACGAATCCGCAGGTAATCGCGGCCCTTTGCACGAGACCGCTCGAACGTCCGCTTGGCAATGTCGGCCTTCTCTGCCACGTCTTCGCTGCGACGGTCGGCAAGCTCCGCCGTGAGCCGGGCCTCCTCCTGTTTCTTGACAGTGAGCTGCATCTGGCCGTCCACCTGAAGCTGCTGGGCCGCGGCGAGCGCCTGCAGAAACGCTTCCACCGTTGAAAAGCCCTCCGGCAATCCGGGCAGGCTCGCCAGCTGATCCTGGGCCTGCTTGAGCGCGGCCTTCGCCTCCAGCAGCCTCTCGCCGATCGTGTCGTGATCGGTGTGCCGCTGCGTCCAGTCGGCGATCGTGTCCGCGTGCTTCTTGGCGGTGGTGGCGCCCTCCACGAGACGCGTGCGGTTGGTTCTGATCTCCTCGTCTATCACCGCCATCTCACGCGTGCCCGGCAGGTTCTCGATCGCACCGACCTCCGTCAGCCACTGCTCGAATGTCTTGCCCAGCAGCAGCGATTCGTAGACCTGCTTCCTGTTGTTCGCGGTCGCCGCCGCCTCGCGATGCCGTTCGGCCATCACCTTCACGGCGGCCACCGAAGCGGCACCACACTCCTCCAGAAGCCCCTTCAGGGTCGCCCGATTTTCGGTCAGCGAAGCGAACAGTGCATCAACGTCGTCCCCGCCGCTCTCGACGGTGAGCCTGATCCCGGCGGCCACCACCCTCACGCGGGCCTCGGCCGTGCCGACAAGTCCCTCCGCGCCCACGGACACCGTCTCAGCCGGCTCGATGCCCCGCTCCACCGCGACCGACCCGGGCTCGTCCGCTTCGATCCGCCACGCGAGCTGCCGGCTGGCGAGCTTGTTTTCGGCGGCCGTGATCGCCGTCTCGATCTGCTCGAGTCTCCGGAGCCGATCGGCGCCCGGATTCGGATGCTTCGTGGCCTCGGTCGTGGCGTCTCCCCACGCCTGCTTCGCCTGCACGATCTTGTCGAACGCCGCCTTGGCGGCAGCCCCGGCCTTCCTCGCTTCTGCGTCCGCCCGTTCCTGTACGAGCTTGCCGTGCTCCGCTTCGAGTTGCGGCTTCCGCTGGCTCCACTCCTCGATCGCCGCTTCTGATTTCGGCCAACCGATGAACGCCGCACTCAGCGTGGCCACTGTCTGTTCCAGCCTCGGCACCCGCTCGTTCAGCAGATTCCGCTCGACCAATGCCTCGCGGAGCCCGCCGAATCGCTTCGAGAAGTCGTTCGCAATCCGGATTTCCTCCTCGATCTTCGCCGCCTCCGCGGCAAGGCGATCGAGCTCCGCCTCGATCGCGAGCACCCCGCGTCGCTCGGCCTCATGGGTTTGCCAGGCGTACCAGGCCTTGAGAACGGCGCCGACATCCCTTTTCCAGGGGTTATTGATCCCTTTGTCCTGTCCATCGTCCGGCTCTGGCCGACCATTAACGTCCTCCCAACGGCTGAAGGCGGCGCCGATCCTCTCGTCGAGCAATCGCCGCAGCTTCTGCTCGTCCACGTCGGCGGCAGCGCCAGCCGCCGCCTTGAGCAGGTCGCGCATGTCCCGTAGCTCCGAGGCTTTGTGCTTGATCGTCACGAGCGTCTGTTCGAGCTCTGACTGCCCCGTGAAGAGCACGTGCCGAAACGTCGCCTCGCCATGAGCGAGCATCTCGCCGAGCTTTCCCTGCACGGCGGTCGGCTCCGCGATCGCTGTCTTGCCGTCGCTGAGCCGGCTGGACTGCCCGGCCCCCCAACGCTTCTCGAGCGTCCACGTCGTGCCGGCATGCTCGAACGTGAGCGTCACGCCCGCGTAATCGCCTGCTGGAAGCGGCAGCCACCGCCCGACCGTGCTCTCCAACTTCGTCTTCGTCAGCTTCGTCGGCGTGAAAAGCGCGTGAAAAATTGCCTGCCGGAGCGTGCTCTTGCCGAGTTGGTTCGGCCCGTGGATCACCACGAGCGGCCTTTCGAGGTTCCACGACTGGTCAGAGAAGTGGCCGAATGGATGGAGCCTGATGTTCCTGAGCTTCATGCCTTGCGGACCTCCTGGATGAGTTCGTGAGCGAGCGTGGCCGCATCTGGATGGGCCTCGTCGGCCAGCAACCCCGTGAGCAGTCGGGCGGCAAGCCCGTCGTCGCTGTAGAGCGTTGCGACCTGCGCCGCGTCGATCCGGCCGTGAATCTCCGATTCGTCGCTCACGTGCAGAAACTCCGGCCGCAGCGCCGCGACGGCGTCGTCGAGCGTCACCTTCTCGGCCGCAGACAGCCGCCCCGAGAGTTGCAGGTCGAGAACCGTACGGGCGGCCTCGTGGCCGTGGCACTCGACGAGAACGGCGGCGACATCATCCGCCGAGCACAACTCCCGCTCGATCCTCACGAATCGCAGCCGACCTGGAAAAAGCCGCTCGTACCGCGTGACGTGATCACCGTCGCACTCGATCCACCAGGCCGATCCGGCGTGGCGGCAACGGAGCGAGTCGGGAGTGTGCGTGCCGGCCATGAAGTAGGGCGACTGCGCGCCCGACTCTGTGGTCGGAAAGGGCACGTGGATGTGGCCGAGCAGCCAGGTCGCCACGCCGGACGACTCGAGGGCCCCGGGCTCCATGTTGAAGTACTGATCGGCGGCGTCGAGTCCGAGACCGGTGACATTCCCGTGGGCGATGCCGATCCGCAGACCGTCGGGACGCTCGCGGGCAGCGTCGGCAACCCAGCCGATCATCGAATCCCGGCCCGTCTTCGAAGGGCAGGGGCAGGGAAAGAAATGCACCGGCTGGCCGGCGATGTCGTACGACTTCACCACGGGCGTATTCAGCAGGTCGATGTTCGCCGCCCCTTCGATCTCTCGGCGAAACCGGTTCCAGACCTCGGTTTCCGGGCCCGCGTGATGGTCGTGGTTGCCGGGCACAACGATGACCGACTCGCCCGCGAATCCCCGGAGAATGCCCGCCGTCTTTTTGATGTCCTGCACCGTGACCCGCGTCGAATCGAAGAGGTCGCCCGCGACCACGAAAAAATCGGCCTGCCGCTCGTTGGCCGTCTCGACGAGCCGCCCGAGGGCCGCGAACCGCTCCTCGACGAGTTCGTCGCGGACGTCGGCGGGGTACTGCTTGAATGGCAGGCCGACGTGGTTGTCGGCCGTGTGAAGAATCCGGATTGGCATGGGATACAGGGCTCCAGGGATCACGACGGGCGGCCAGTTCTCCGCGGCGAGTCACCCAGTCTACGCGGATGCACGCCCGTCGCTTCGGATATCGTGCCTCCACGAGGCCCATTGCTTCAAATGCATACAGCCGGCGGTCACCAACGCCTCGCACGCCGCAATTGTCGGGGGCCGGCTCATCCGACGGCGAGGGATGCGCGAAGTGGCCCGCCAGCGCCATCAACTACACGAACAAGACCCAGTTTCTCTTTCGCATCAACAAGGGAATCGACAACGTCTGGGACAACTCCGCGATCAACTCATGGAAGCCGCATGAGGAGCGGCGGATGCCTTTCGAGCGGATGCTGTTTCTCGGCGACGGCGACACCGATATCCCGTCGATGAAGATGGTGCGGCAGAAGGGGGGCCAAGCAGTCGCGGTATTCGACCCGGTGCTGTTCGAACAGCGCAAGTCACAAGGACGACTCGAGAAATTGATCGCGGAAGATCGCGTGGACTACGTGCCAGCCGCGGACTACACCGCTGATTCCCTGCTGCGTGTAGTCGTTCGCGGCATTCTCCGCCGCATGGCGGCGCACGGACCTTGCAGCCGCCGTGTCGATTTTCTTGCCGCACGTTTCGCAGGCATACTCATACAGAGGCATCTCAGTCGCCTCCACCGCGGGACTCTTTCGGAACAATGTCATGAGCCTAACACACGACGACTTCGACAGGCTGGAGCGGTTGATCTACCGCCCGGTCTCCACACGGCCCGATTGGCTCAAGGCGTGGCGCAACGAAGCCCAATACCTGCTCTACCTCGCCCGCCGCGCCGTCGACGCCGACGACGAGGAACTCGTGCAGGAACTCGAGGACCAGGCCCGCGACATGGCGGACGTCGTAGAGGCCAAACTGCGAAACGACGGCCTGCTGTAGCGGCCTGCTGGAGTGGATCACGGTTGTCGCCGGACGAACAGCGGGGAACGCTCCGCGAGGGTCGCCGGGGACCGGCTCGGATGAGCCGAGGCTGCAAAGCGAGAACGCCGCGCGACCACCGTCGGACAGTTGGGCGCTAGCGAGGCCGTTCGACAGCGGGAACAGACGCTTGTAGTCTGGCACGATCTGGTTTGGAACGCCCCGCCCCAACGAGGAAAGCCGTGCCCATGCTTTTCACAGGTCCAATGCCCTCGAGAGCCGTCGGTCGACGCAGCGTCTTCTCGACAGTCCTGGTGCTTCTGGTCGCCTGGGCGGCCGCCGCCACGACCATACCGAACGCGGGTGCCCAGCAGGTCGAGTCGGCGGATTCTCCCGCCGACGTGGCCGCGATCCGAGCCGCCGCGGCTGCCTATCGGCAAGCGCTCGCCGAGGGAGATACGAACGCCGTCAAGGCGGCCTGGACGGCCGATGGTGATGTCGTCGATGGCTGGGGCAATCGGTTTCAGCCTCGGGACATGGACGCGCTCAATGGCGATCCTGCAGCTGCCACCAAGCCGCGTCCTGAGTTCCGGCAGAACGAGTCGCAACTGCGATTCATCACCGCCGACGTGGCTCTCGAGGATGGCCGGGTCGATGTCGTCCTGCCCGGGATGAAGACCTCGATCGAGGGCTGGTTCTCGGCCCTCTGGGTTCGCAGCGGCGACACCTGGAAGCTGGCCGGCCTGCGTGAGTCGGAGCGGCCGGTCGTGGCCGACGCTGACACGCTCGACGATCTCGACTGGCTGGTCGGGGAGTGGGTGTTGGATGTCGAAGAAACCGCCGAACAGCCCGGAACCGTCCAGCCAGCCGCCCCGGCCGCGATGGAGATGAGCGTTCGCTGGGATGCGGGCCACACGTTCCTGGTACGCGAGGCTCGCGTTCCCGTTGCGGCAACGGACAACGACGCCGCCACCTTCGTCGAGATCCACCAGCGGATCGGCTGGGATCCGATCGTCAGGCGGATCCGGTCTTGGAGTTTCTCGTCGGACGGCAGCCGCGGCGAGGCTACCTGGTTTCCCGATGGCGACTCCTGGGTCGCGGTGCAGACGGCAGTTCTGCCAAACGGCCGGCAGGACACGGCGGTCAACATCTACACGTATGACGGCAGGGATCGGTGCATCTGGCGGATCCTGCCGGAGGCCTTGGAATCGGACGACGGACGACCGACGCGAGCAACCTGGGTCCGCAAACCGAAGGGGGTGGAGCGATGAACGGTTCGAGTTGCGGAGCACTGTGGAAATGCGGCGTGCTTGCCTGCTGTCTTGGTTGGACGGCCGCTGCAAACCTGGGCGGGACTGCTGCGCAGGGTGCCGACCCCGCCATCGGCCAGGCAATCGATTCCTATGCCGACGAAGACGACGGCGAACTCGCCCGCAAGGCCGACATTCTCCACAGCCCGGAATGGCAGAGGACGATCGCCGAACTTGGCAGTTGGCTGGCCACTCAGTCGGTCTATACCCCGTCCGAGGTCCGGCGGATCAAGGTGCAGTTCAACGACAGGGTCGCGGCGATGTCATCCTATGAGCTGGAATACCTCCTCGACTCGATCTCGGCGAAGCTGCGGTTGCTCGACACGGCCGATGCCCGCGACGCCAAGGCCTGGCTGGGAGAGTACCTTTCGGCGATGTCCGACGCGCGGCGGGCCCAGGCGATGCGAGACGTCCCCAACATCCTCGACATGTCTGCCGATCAACTCTGGCGGGAGATCCAGCGGATCGATTCCCTGCGGGGTGCTCTCCGGCAGCGTCAGCAGGGGGTCGAATCACGGCAGGCCACGATGGCGGCCCGGGCCAACGCCGGCAGGGAGGCGACGTCCGCCGCGTCGCGCGCAGCTGCCGCGCGGCAGCGCACCGCCCCGGCCCACTCGCCCTATCGCACCGGCGGCGGCTCCGCACCGTTTTCGGATGCGCAGCGCCGGCGGCCGTCTGTCGGCGTCGGCCCGCTGGGCCCGTTCATCATGCTCTGACCGTTGAAGAGGCGAGCAGGCGGGCCGTTTCGCCTTCGCAAACGGCAAAAGAGCTGCGTCACCTTTTTCGCTCGACGGCGCGGGAACATCGAGGTCGCTAGCTAGCGGGATCCTCGATTGGCCCCGCCGGCTCGGTGCGAAGGACCGCGAAGCGCGGCACCTTCTTGCCGTCGACCACCACGGTCTCGGCGAACATCGCCGCGGGCCGCACCCAGAGCCCGTAGTCGCCATACTCCTGACGATAGACGACGTGTTCCTCGAGCGTCTCGCTGTGACGGGCGACGCCAAGCACCGTGTATTCGTTGCCTTTGTAGTGTCGGTAACGGCCCGGCTGGACGTTGGTCATGCTTTGCCTCCTCTGCATCGCTCTGCGACTAGTTTCCCGGCCAGATTCAGCCACAGGATACCCTCCATGCCCGGGGAACCGTTCTACATCGGGGAAAAGGGGCATTCTGCTGTTCGCACGTGGAGCCACTCCTCCATCGACAAAGAGGGCCCGCGTGTTTACCGCGGCACTACGTGACGCAGCGCGGCGACAGGGCTGGACTGCGGGCAGTGTTCCCTGAAGATCGGACGGGCTACCGCCAGCCAACACGCGACTGTGGTCGGTGCGCGACGGTTCCGCGTAGCGTTGTGTTGCCCATTCAGGAAACGCGTTCGCGGTCCGATAGTGGGTTCGCAGGAGTGGCTTCGCAGGATGTTGGTTTTGTGGCAACGGACCGCCTTCGCTTCCTTTCGTTGAATGAGGTGTTCCCGTGCTTCGGTGGGCCATTCTGTTTCTGATCGTTGCCATCATTGCCGGCGTGTTCGGCTTCGGTGGCATCGCAGCGGCGGCGACTGACATCGCGAGACTGCTCTTCGTCGTGTTTCTGGTTCTTTTCGTGATCGCGTTGTTCATCGGGCGTCGCAGCACGTCGCCACCGCTCTAAGACATCCCATCCACATCATCACGCACACAGGAGACGGCCATGAACGAACTGGAATTCAAAGGCGAGTGGAACGAACTGAAGGGCAAACTCAAGCAGAAGTACGCCCAACTGACCGACGACGATCTCATCTATGCAAAGGGCAAGGAAGATGAACTCCTGGGCCGCCTGCAAAAGAAACTCGGCCAGAAACAGGACGAGATCCGAAAGCTCATTGCCAATCTGTAGCCAGCCGACCCCGGCACCGAGCGGGCGGACGAGGCGGCTGGAGCGGCTACAGGCTTCGTTGACACTGCAATTGAAGGCTGTGCGGGCGATCGCGACTGTCCTCGTTTTGACGTTTGATCCTGTCGCTGCTCCTCGTTTCAGGCTGGACGGCTCCTTCCTCCATGCGAGATGACGACAGTGCCGGGGTGCCTCACGCACCACGCAGTTTCGCTGTATGCATGCGCGAGTAGACCGGTCCGGTGCGATCACGCTGGCTGGCGTAGAGGATGACGTGTTGCACGAGCCTCCGACCGGCGGACAGATCGACAAGACGTTCCATTTCGTCCGCCAGTGCCTTGGCCTCTGCCGAAGCGTGCCACTGCCGTCCCGGCCGAATGCGTCCCAGCGTGATGTGCGGAACGAACCGACGGTCCTCGGCCGGATACCCCAGTGGCCCGAGCACGGCAGCCAGCGAGCCGTGCAGCCTGGTCAGATCCTCGGCCCCCTCGCGAACGCCCAGCCAGATCGTGCGGGGATTGACGGCGTTTGGAAACGCGCCGACTCCGCCGCACTCGACCTCGAAGGGCGCCGTTGCGGCACATGCCTGATCCATCGCGAGACAAAGACCGTGCAGGTGTGTCGCATCCACGTCGCTGCCCAGAAACTGGAGCGTGAGGTGAAGCTGTCCAGGATCGACCCACTTGGCGTCGAGACCGAACCGCTCGAGCCTGCCGATGATCCGCCTGGCCTGGACGGCTGTTTCAGCAGGTGGATCGATGGCCAGAAAAAGACGCAGGCTCGGTGGCATTGGCGGGGGTTCGGCGAAGGATCGGATCTCGGGACGCGCAGCCGATTCGGCACCTGCAACGATTCGCAACCGCAGAGGCCTGCACGCTCCATATCTGGCCATTCTACGTCGTTTGGCGACGTCGACGAACTGCGGAACAGCGGTCCGAAAAAAGCCGCACGGGCGTTGCCTATGCTAAAACATGCCCGGAGAAGACAGACGTGGTGGATCCTCGAGGCGTGCAGCAGTCCTCCCTCTCGCCTGCCCGGTGCACAGGTGCTGACCTGACTCTCAACGTCATTCGATCGGAGCTTTCGCCATGCTCCTCTCCGACTCCGGCACCGCCAGCCCCGCACGCGGCAGATGAGCGAGCGTTCGAGCCGCAAGCCGCCATCGAGCGACTCGAGCGGGCCTTCATGGCGGTCGTGCAAAAGCAGCCCGCCGACGTGTCTGCCGGGGGAGCATCGCTCGCCGTCTGGCAGCATGGCAGGCCGCTGCTTTCCCTCTACGGTGGCGAGGCCGCGGCCGGCCGTGCCTGGACCGCTTCAACTCCCTGCCTGATCTGGTCGGCCAGCAAGGGCATCGCCGCCGCCTGCACCCTGCACGCGCTGCAAGAGCAGCACGTTCCCCTCGACACTGCCGTTGCAAAAATCTGGCCTGAGTTCGCCGCCGCGGGCAAGGCCGAACTCACGCTGGCGCAGCTTCTCTCCCACCGGGCCGGCCTCGCCGCGATCGATGAAAAGGGGCTGGCGATCACCGATCATGAAGCGGTGGCGGCCGCTCTGGCGGCGCAACCGCCGAATTGGCCGGCCGACGGCAGCCATGGCTACGGAGCCCGCACCTTCGGCTTCCTGCTCGACGAGATCGTCCGACGTCTGGCGGGCGAACCGCTGGCCACCTACTGGGAACGGATCTTCCGCGGACCGCTCGGCCTCGATCTCTGGTTCGGACTCCCCCAGCGATTGACCGACACGGCGGCCACCGTCATCGCCCCCAAGACGCCGCCGGCACCGGGCCCCTTCACGAAGGCCTTCGGAGACTCGTCGTCGCTCACCCGGCGGGCCCTGGCCGAGCCAGGCGGGCTGCTCACCCCCGCCGTGATGAACTCGCCCGCCATGCGTCGTGGCTCCATCCCGTCGCTCGGGGCGATCGCGACAGCCGACGCCCTCGCCCGTTTCTACTCGCTCCTCGGCGGCGACGGTGCTCCTTTCTTCAGGGAGGAAACACTGGTCGCGATGAGAACCACCCTGAGCAGCGGCCCCGACCGCGTCCTCGTCGACCAGACCTCCTTCTCCGCCGGGTTCATGACCAACGCGCACGGTGTCTACGGTCCATCCCCCGCAGCCTTCGGACACCCCGGCGCGGGCGGATCACTGGCGTTTGCGGATCCGGCGCTGGGCCTGGGATTCGCCTTCATTCCCAGCGCCATGCATCCGGGTGCCCTGCCCGGTCCGCGAACCCAGTCGCTCATCGCGGCACTGTATCGCCTCGCAACGCCGGCATAGCCGGACGGATGCCCGCACGCCCGTGGCTGGTTTTCCAACGGCGAGCTACATTGCCGCCGATTCCATCCCCTGCGTGCACGCCGAGGAGCAACCATGAACCCCGAGACCGGACCATGCCGCATTCATCTGGCGGCGCTGATTTTCTGCCTCGTTTCAGCCACGCAGCCGGGAGCCGCGAAGGACGCCGACACGCTCTACACCGGCGGCGACATTCTCACGATGCGCGGTGACGTGGCCGAGTATGCCGAGAGTCTGGCGGTGAAGGACGGGAAGATCCTCTTTGTCGGACCAGCGACCGACGCGAAGAAGCACACAGGACCGTCCACGAAGACAGTCGATCTGGCAGGCAAGACGCTTCTCCCCGGATTCATCGACACCCATGGCCACATGGTCTATTTCGGCAAAAACCTCATCGATGCCAACCTTTTCGGCACGGCCGACATCCCCGATCTTGTCCGGCGGATGAAGCAACAGGCCGAACGCACGCCCGCCGACGGCTGGATCGTGGGCTTTGGCTACCAGGCCCGCGGGATGAAGGAACAACGCACGCCAACGGTCGAGGAACTCGACGCGATCTCGGCCGACCGACCGGTGATGATCGTCGACAGCTCCGGCCATCTTGGCGCCGGCAACTCGGTCGTCTTCGCGCGGGCCGGCATCACGGCTGACACGCCCGACCCAAAGGGGGGCACGTTTGCCCGCAAGGCCAATGGAACGTCGCTGCTCGGGCCGATGGAGGAGACGGCGCTCAATGCCGTCCGCAGCAAGCGGCCGCCCTTCACCGGAAAGCTCGCCGACGAGGCGATCACCGGAGCGGCAAACGTCTGGGCAAGCCACGGCCACACGACCGCGCAAGAATGTGGGCTCGGACTCGGCAACGACGACATCGGGATCGTCGTCAACGCGATCGATAAGCGGCTCATGCCGATCGACCTCTACGTCGCCGCCAAAGACTCGGCCGTCGACGACACCGTCACCGCGGCCTACACCGTCGCTTCGCAGTACAACCCGAAGCCCAACGGCACCCGAGAAAAGTTGCTCGCCAACCGGCCTGATCTCGACAAGCGATACATCAACCGCGTGCGGCTCGGCGGGATCAAGTTCTGGCTCGACGGCAGCGTCGACACCGCCTGGTTCACACAGCCCTACACGACGAACCCGGCTGGGAAGACCGGCGCCTACAGCGGCTACCGCCAGATTCCAGACGAGGTGCTCGACGCGGCATTCGACCGGTATTGGCCGACGAACATGCAGATCCATATGCACATGAACGGCGACGCTGCCGCCGACCAAGCCCTCGCCGCGATCGCGAAAGCGGTGAAGAAGCACGGCATGCGAGACCACCGCCCCGTGTTCGTTCACGCCTCTTGGCTGCGGCCAGACCAGATCGAGAAGATGAAGCAGTACGGTGCCGTGCCGAGCTTCCTGCCGTCGGGCATCGTTCCAGGAGGCGACGCGGTCGTGAGACTGTGGGGCCCCGAACGCTCCGCCGCCGCGATGGCGGCTAGGACGTTCCTGCGGGCGGGGTTGCCGTTCACCTTTTCGCACGACGCGCCCGTATCCCCGATCCCCTCCGTGCTGGCGCTGGTCGACGCTGGCGTGAACCGGCGCACGGCCAGCGGCGCGGTGGTCGGCCCCGACGAAAGGATTTCTCCCTTCGATGCACTGCGTGCCGTGACGGCGACCGCCGCTTACCAGATAAAGGAGGAAAAAACGAAGGGCACGCTCGAAGTAGGCAAGCTCGCAGACCTCGTGATCCTGGAGAAGAATCCGCTGAAGGTCGATCCCCTGACAATCAAGGACATCCGGGTGCTGCAGACGATCAAAGAGGGCCGGACGGTTTACAGCCAGTAGAAAACTGCCGGCCGGGCTCAAACGTTGCCCACGGCCCGCTCCTGCTGTAGCCTTTCGTCTTCGTCTTTCCCACACTCGCGTCGGTAACGTCGCCGTCCCGAAGTCCCCACCTCCGACGACACCACGAGGATCGTGCATGCTGGGCCTCGAACGCATCGGCGTCCAATCGAGGTTCATCCTCCTGATGCTGCTGGTGAGCCTGGGGTCGATTCTGGCGATCGGCTGGATCGGCTACGAGTCGGCTCGCTCGGCCATCACGCACGCCGTGCAAAACCACCTGCAGAGCGTGCGGCACTCCAAGACAAGCGGCCTGCTGGCCCTGCTCGAGGCACTCCGCGACCAGGCGATCTCGCTTTCGGACGGCAAGCTGGCCGGGGAGGCGATGGTCAACTTCAAACAGTCTTATCGGGCACTCGCCGACGAGTCGCTCACCGACGAACAGGAGGCGGAACTGCGGCGGCACTATGCCACCCACTACCTGCCCCACCTTCAGAAAAACCTCGGTATCACGGCCGATCCCGAGCAGTATCTGCCGGCCGATCCCGCCCAGCGGTATCTGCAGTACCACTACATGGTCGCCGTCCCGGCTTCGGACGGACCGGAGGAGAGCCGGCGGGCTGGCACGGCCGGGGCTGCTGAAGAACAGGCTGACGGCGATCCACCACGCGTTGCCGGGACGGGCGACGACTCCCTCTACAGTCTGGCCCACGCCGCCATGCACGAACGGTTCGACCGCGTGGGCGAGATGTTCGGATATGAGGACATCCTGCTCATCGACGACAACACGCTGGAAGTCGTCTACACGCTCCGCAAGCGGCCCGACTTCGCCACCAGCCTGCGACACGGCCCCTATGCCTCCACGAACCTCGCCAAGGCGGCCGATATGTTGTCCCGCGCCGGCGATCGCGATGCCTTCAAGGTCGTCGATACCGAACTCTACCGTCCCGACCTCGGCCGCCCGGTGGGCTTCGTGCTCTCGCCCATCTTCGACGGTTCCAACATGGTGGGCATCCTCGCCCTGGAGTTTCCCATCGATCGGATCGCCCAGTTGCTGACCGGTAATTTCGAGTGGGAGCGGGAAGGGATGGGCAAGACCGGCGAGTGCTACGTGGTGGGCCCCGATTTCACGATGCGCAGCCGCAGCCGCTTCATGGTCGAGGATCCGCAAGCCTTCGTCAAAAGCCTCAGGACGTCGCCGGTGCCCACTTCGGTCGTAGACCAGATCGAGCGCCAAAAAACGGTGCTGAACCAACTGCCCGTGAAGACCTTGAGCACCGAGCAGGCCCTGCTCGGCCGCGATGGCATCACCATGATCAACGACTACCGTGGGGTCCCCGTACTCAGTTCCTACGGTCCCCTCGACCTCAATTCGCTCCGGTGGGCAGTCGTCGCCGAGATCGACGTGGCCGAAGCATACAAGCCCATTCACGACTATGCCCGAAATGCGGTGCTCGCCACCACGGCATTGGCCCTGGCGACGACGGTGCTGGCGCTGTTGAGTTCGTGGCTGCTCGTACGACCGCTCAAGCAGCTCGCCGTCGC
The DNA here is from genome assembly GCA_964581055.1 of uncultured Candidatus Kuenenia sp. Lineage (GTDB taxonomy): Bacteria > Planctomycetota > Planctomycetia > Pirellulales > UBA1268 > CAMCQY01. Next base: position 13,359 of record CAZOMJ010000020.1, on the reverse strand, counting down.
AGCCCGACGGATCAGCGCCGGAGACGCCACCGTGAGCGTCGACCTGCACACGCGGGACGAATTCGGCGAACTGGCGCGGGTGTTCAACGACATGTCCGCCAGCCTGCGGCGGCAGCGGGCCGAACTCGAGGACAAAGCCCGAGAGAACCAGGAACTCCTGCTCAACATCCTGCCGGCTGCGGCCATCGAACAGCGGCGGGGCGGCGACGAAAAAGCCACGCGGCAGTTTGCCGACGTCACCGTGCTGGTCGCCGAGTTCGGTGGCATCGACGCTCTCGGCGGCCGTGGCAACGACAGCCGTGCCATCTCGCTGCTGGGCGATCTCGTGGCAGCCTGCGACGAGGCCGCGGAAAAGTGCGGCGTGGAGAAGGTCCGTGCCGTGGGTGCCATGTATATGGCCGTCTGCGGACTGTCGGTGAGCAGGCCCGATCATGCCGCCCGGGCGATGCTGTTCGCCCAGGAACTCGCCCATATCATGGCCGCCTTCGACCGCGAGCACAGTGCGATGCTCACCCTGTCGGTCGGCATCAACTCCGGCCCCGTCGTGGGCGGCGTGGTGGGCCGTCACAAGTTTCTCTACGACCTGTGGGGCGACACGGTCGCCATCGCCTCGCGGCTGGCTGCCGAGGGTGGCAGCACTATCCACGTCACCCAGCAGGTCTACGATCGCCTCAGCGACCTCTACTCCTTCGACGGCCCGTTCGACGTGGAACTGCGCGGCCAAGGGGCCGTGAAGACGTGGCGATTGCGGAGGTCGGTCGGAGCGTGAACGCCCCACCGTGAACCACATCATGGCCGACCCCACCGCTCACCTGACGATTCCGTTGCTGCCCGCGGCGACGCTGATCGTGGGGTTTCCCCTGCTGCTGCTGCTGCTCACGGAACTGATCAACTCCGGACAGCGGCGAAAATGGCCCACCGTGCCGACGCTGCGGACCCTCCGAAACATCGTGGTGCCGGCGCTGGCCGTCATGCTGTTCGCGACGGAGGTCTGGCAGCTCCCCGCAGACGACTTTTACGTCCGGCTGCTGCGAACCGGTTTCTGGCTCAGCGTGCTGTACGCCACGCTGACGTTCATCAACGACGGCGTCTTCGGCATTGTGCAGCGGGGGTCGTGGCAGGAGCGGGTGCCCAAGCTGCTCCGTGATCTGACACGCGGCATTCTGGTCGTCCTCGGCGCCGCCATCATCTATTCGCAGGTTTGGAAACAGGAGATCTCGGGCGCCCTCACGGCCCTGGGCCTGGGCAGCATCGTGATCGGCCTCGCACTCCAGGAGCCGCTCGGCAACGTTGTCTCGGGGCTGATGCTTCTGCTGGAGCGGCCGCTGAATATCGGCGACTGGCTGATCGCCGACGGCACGACGGGCAAGGTGATCGAGATCAACTGGCGCAGCGTTCACATCGAGACGCTGCTCCATGAAATGCGGATCATCCCCAACGTCTCGCTCTACAAGGAATCGTTCAGCAATCTCTCCCGACCGACGCTCGAGCGGACCGAGACCTACGACATGGGCTTCTCGTACGATCATCCCCCCAACGCGGTGAAGGCGGCGATGCTCGAATTGCTGCGGACTACGCCGGGCGTGCTGCGGCAGCCGCCGCCGGAGGTACACACGCTCAACTACGGGGACTTCTCGATTACGTACCGGCTGTTCTTCACCGTCGCACGGTATGAAGAGCTGCTCCCTGTTCGTGATGCGATCCTCACCCGGATCTGGTACGTCGCCCGCCGCCACGGGCTGCAGATCCCGTACCCGATCGCCGTCCAATACCGGCACGAAGGCTCCCCGTCGCCACCGACTCCCACACCGGCGGAACTCCTCGAGCGGTTTCCACGGTATCGGCACGTTCGCCAGGCGATGCTGGAGGCGGCCCAGCGACACCGGCGGCCGGAAGCGGGCGGCTCCGTGCCCCCCGACTCCTTGCACCCAGACGCCAGCGTGCTGATGTTTTCCGCCGGCGGCGAGATGCTTCCTTTTGGAAGCACGCGGAACGGCTTTACGCTTCTCGTGGAGGGCAACGCCGCCTTGTCGGCCCGCGACGCCGATGGTCGGGAGGTGCGAATTGCCAGCCTCGGCCCGGGTGATTTCTACGGCGAGGCGACGATCTCGGCCGGCCGGCCCAGCGACGTGCGGGTGGTGGCGGAGACCGACGTCACGGTGGTGGCATTCGATGCCGGTGTGATGGCGGAATGCCTCCAGCGATCGAGCGGCCTCGCGGCGGAGGTCGGCGACGCCATCGAGACGCGGCGGCGTGCCGCGGCGGCCATCCGGCAACGCACGAGCGACCAGCCAGCCTAGCCGTCCGCCGCTACTCCAGCGGGATCAAGACACCCACGTCCTCGTCATCCTCGAACGGATCGAAGTCGCCGTCGAACGGCCCGAAGGCTCCTGGGATCATCGCGCAGGTGGGCATGGCTGGTGAACTCCTTGACCATCTAGTGCACACACGCGTCGCGACCGAATCAAATCTGCGAAATACTGGCTGAAAACCCGCTTTTTTTAGGCTCTGCCCGGCCACGAACCGGCCCCACCGCACCCCCTCGTCCGAGCGGCCCCACGAACGGGATCGCTCTCGTGCCGAGCTTTCCTATACTGGCCGTTCATGGCTCCCCGCGCGTGCTGGGAATCGACCGCTCCAATCCCGCCGAACCGAACCACCCCGCTTCATGGCCACGACCACGACAATTGCCGCCGAAACAGCCGCCGACCCTTGGTTTCAGGACCTTTTCGCCCAGCGCATCGGCGGGGCCGGCTACGGCAAGGGCAACGAGATCTACAAGTTCGAGCTCATTAAGCGGGCCAAGCGGCAGGCTCTCGCGGAGCACCCCGAGCGGCGGATGCTCGACTTCGGCATCGGCGAGAACGACGAGATGGCCCCCGAAAGCATCCGCTCCGTGATGAAACGGGAGGTCGACCGGCCGGAAAACCGTGGGTACGCCGACAACGGCATCGCGGTCTACAAGGAGGCGGTGGCGACGTTCATGCAGCGGGAGTTCGGGGTCAGCCTCGACCCGGTCACGGAGATCAACCACTGTATCGGGTCGAAGACAGCCTACGCCATGCTGCCGGCTGCCTTCATCGACCCGGGCGACGTCACGCTGATGACGGTCCCCGGCTATCCCGTCGCGGGCACGGCCACGCGCTGGTTCGGCGGCGTGGTCCACAGGCTGCCGCTCGTGCCGGAGAACCATTTCTTCCCCGACCTGGCCGGCATCCCGGACGACGTGCTGGCCCGGACCAAACTCCTGGTGCTCTGCTACCCCAACAGTCCCACCGGCAAGACAGCGACCCGGTCATTCTATGAGCGGGTCGTCGACTTCGCCCACAAGCATCGGATCATCGTGGTGCAGGATGCCGCCCACATCATGCTCTCCTACGACGACGAGCCGCTGTCATTCCTGTCGGTCGACGGTGCCAAGGAGGTGGGCGTCGAGGTGCACTCGATGTCGAAGGGCTTCCACATGATCGGATGGAGGCTCGGCTGGGTGTGCGGCCACGAAAAAATTGTTCGGGCCTTCGCCGACGTCAAAGACAACTGCGACTCTGGCCAGTTCATGGCGATCCAGAAGGCCGGTGCGGCGGCGCTGGTGGACCCGGAGATTCCGCGACGCGTCCGCGAGAAATATCGCCGTCGCCTGGAGAAACTCGTCGGCGTGCTGCGGGCCATCGGCTTCGAGTGCGACATGCCGGGTGGCACCTACTTCCTCTATACGAAGAGCCCCAAGGGAGCAGGTGATCGCGTCTTTGCCACGGCACAGGATGCCAGCCAGTTCCTCATCCACGACCTCTCGATCTCGACCGTGCCCTGGGACGACTGCGGCGCCTACCTGCGGTTTTCGGCCACCTACGAGGCCGAGGACGAGTCGGCCGAGGACGACCTGATGGCGGAGACCCATGCCCGCCTGTCGCGAGCCCGCCTGAAATTCTGACCGTTTGAAGCGCCGACGATTCCTGACTGGCGCCGTTCGAGAACAACCTTCGCCGCCTCTGCTTCCCGGAGTTGCCACCCCATGCGACCGTTCGATCCGATCCGCCCGCTGCTTGTCATCATCGTGGGCCTGGCGGCGATCCTGCCCGCCAGCGGCTGCGGCACGAAGAAGAAGCCGACCCTCACGATCGAGCAACGGCTCGAAAAGGCGGAGAAGGAAAAGACACCCGATCGCCAGGCGGCCGCGCTGCTGAAGGTGGCCAAGTCACAGTTTGCCGCGAATCAGGAGGCCCCTGCGAAGGAAACCGCCACGAAGGCGCTCGAGAAGCTCAAGGGCGAAGGTGATGCCAACCTCTTTGCCCCGCGGTTGGTGGAGATCGCCGGCTTCCTGGCCGAGATCGGCGACCGAAAGCCGGCCCGTGAAGCGCTCGTCCGGGCCTGCAGTCTGGTCGACACGATCGACGACCCGGTCCGCAAGGCCAAGCTGTTCGCCGAGGCCGGGGCCATCTACAAGGCCAACACAGACTCCAAGGAGGCCAAGGATACGCTCCAGAAGGCGGCTGATGCGGCCCGCAGTGCCGAGGAACGCTTCCAAGCCGAAGCCCTCGCTGCCGTGGCCCTGGGCTACACCCGCAGCGGCATGGCCGATGCCGCCAGCGACGTGGTCGACAAACTGCTGGAGGCTGCCAAGACCCTCGAGGAGCCACGTGCAAAGGCCGAGGCACTCGCGGCGGCCGCCGGCGTGCAGGCGCAGACCGGCAAGAAAAAGGATGCTGCCAAACTTCTCGAGGAGGCGGAAGCCGCCGCCAAGAGTGTCGACCGCGCAGAGAGCAGAGCCTACGCGCTGCTCGCCGTCGCGATGGCCACAAGCGCCAATGGCGACAATAAACAGGCGATGGTCTTGCTCAAGGACGCCGACAAGGCCGCCGACAAGGTGCCGGAGCCCGGCTCCCAGAAGAAAATCGTCGACAAGGTCCGGTCGGCGATGGCCGATCTGGAAAAGAAGCTGAAGAAGTAGGGGCTATGCCTTGCCTGCCGAGACGGCCTGTAACGCCTTGAGCGCGAGTTTTCTCGCCTCGGCATGGTCCACGATCGGTTCGGGATAGTCGCCACCAAGACCGGCCCACTTCCGCACGTAGGCCTGATCGGGGTCGAACTTCTCCGCCTGGCTCGTGGGATTGAAGATTCGAAAGTATGGGGCCGCGTCGGCGCCGCAGCCGGCGGCCCACTGCCAGCCCAGCGTGTTGGCGGCGAGATCGGCGTCGACGAGCGTGTCCCAGAACCACTTCGCTCCCTCCAGCCAACTCACCCGCAGGTCCTTGACCAGGAAGCTCGCCACGATCATTCGCACGCGGTTGTGCATCCAACCGGTGGCCCACAGCTGCCGCATGCCGGCGTCGACGATCGGAAAGCCGGTCCGGCCCCGCTGCCACGCACGGAGCCCCACGGGGTCGTTCGCCCAGGGAAACCTGGAGTAATCGGCACGCAGCGGCGCGTCGGTCGTGTGGGGGAAATGGTAGAGCAGGTGGTTGGCAAACTCCCGCCAGCCCAACTCCCGCAAGTAGACCTCCGGACTGCCGATGATCTTGGCGGCAGGAGTGCCGCCAACGGCCTCGCGGACGGCATGCCAGACCCGCCGAGGCGAGATCTCGCCGAAGTGGAGGTGCGGGCTCAGGGCACTGGTGCCGTCGTGGTCGGGCCGGTCGCGTTCCGTGCCGTAGGAGGCGACGCCGCGGGCGATGAAGGTCTTCAGCCGCTGCCGAGCCCCATCCTCTCCGGGCGTCCATGTCGCTCGCATCGTGCCGGCCCAGTCGATCGAAGGGAGCAGTCCGAGCGAATCGATGGCAAGGGTTTTCCCTCCTGCCTTGCCGGTCGCCGGGGCCCCGCGAAGCTTTCGCGGGGCCACCCCCGGCTCCGCCGGCTCCTCGCGGCCCAGCAGCGACCGCCAGAACGGCGTGAACACCTGATAGGGCCTGCCCTCCTTGGTGGCGACGTGCATCGGCTCGAAGAGGAGGCTGCCGTTGAAGCTCTCGACGGCGAGGCCGTCGTCGCCGAGGGCCTTTTTGATCGCCGTATCGCGACGGATCACCGCCGGCTCATACCGCCGGTTCCAGGCGACGTGCGTGGCGGAGTATTCCCTGGCGAGCGTTCGGATCGCGTCGAGCGAGGGCCCGCGGCGGATCACGAGCGGGATGCCCGCCTTCTGAAACGCGGCAGAGAGTTTCTCAAGCGACTGGTGCAGCCACCACCGCGAGGCGGCCCCCGGCTCCCACGGCGTCTCCTCCTCCGGCGCCCAGATGAACACGGGCACGACCGCACCGCGGGCGGCGGCGGCGGCCAGGGCGGGATTGTCGTCCAGCCGGAGATCGTGGCGAAACCAGACGAGCGTGACGGGAGTTTCAGGCATAGCGGCAGCATAGCGTGTCGGCGACCGCAGGTCGCTGGTGCGACGCCGGGCATCCTGCCCGGACGTCAGGCAAGCATCTCCTTCACCACATGCCCATGAACATCGGTCTGCACGCAAAACCGCGGCATCCTGCCGCCTTTTGCTTGGCGACCGCAGGTCGCTGGTGCGACGCCGGGCATCCTGCCCGGACGTCAGGCAAGCATCTCCTTCACCACATGCCCATGAACATCGGTGAGCCTGAAATCGCGGCCTTGGAAACGGTAGGTGAGTTTCGTGTGGTCGAAGCCGAGCAGGTGCAGGATCGTGGCCTGGAGATCGTGGATGTGCACCTGATCGCGGACCGCCTTGAAGCCCAGGTCGTCGCTCGCGCCATGGACGTATCCCGGCTTCACCCCGCCGCCGGCCATCCAGACGGAATAGCAGTCGGGGTAGTGGTCGCGGCCCAGGATGCCGCCACCGGCCGTGCGGCCCTCGCGGAACGGCGTCCGGCCGAACTCGCCCGTACAGAGCACCAGCGTGTCTTCGAGCATGCCCCGCTGCTCGAGATCCTCGATGAGCGCGGCGGCGGGCTGGTCGAACGTCGCGGCCTTCTTGGTGAGGCCGTCCCGGATGTCCTCCTGCGGGCCGGTGCCGTGAAAATCCCAGCCCCAGTCGAAGAGGTGCACGAACCGCACCCCCTGCTCGACGAGCCGCCGAGCCAGCAGGCAATTGTTGGCCAGGCTCGGGCTTCCCGGCTTCGCCCCATAGGCCTCGAGCACCTCCGTCGGTTCGCGGGAAATGTCCATCACCTCGGGCACGCTCGCCTGCATGCGAAAAGCGAGTTCATACTGCGCGATCCGCGTGACGGTTTCGGGGTTGCCGAGTTCACGGGCCTGCAGTTCGTTCAGATCCCTGAGCGCATCGAGGCTCGCCCGCCGCAGCGCCCGGTCCATGCCCGGGGGATCGGAAACGTAGAGCACCGGGTCGCCCTTCGAGCGGCACTGTACGCCCTGGTAGACGCTGGGCAGGAAGCCCGAACCAAAGCTGCTCGTGCCGCCGTTGGGCTGCACGCCCGACGAGATCAGCACCACGAACCCGGGCAGGTTGGCGTTCTCGCTCCCGAGGCCGTAGGTCGCCCAGCTGCCGAGGCTCGGCCGGCCCGCCCGCGGGCTCCCTGTGTAGACCATCAGTTCGGCCGGCGCGTGGTTGAACTGGTCGGTAAACATGCTCTTCACGAGACAGAGCTTGTCGGCCACGCGGTGCAGGTGCGGGATGGCGTCGGAAAGCTCCATGCCGCTCTCGCCGCAGCGAGCCCATTTTCGCGGCGTGCCGAGCAGCTTGGGCGTGCCGCTTGTGAAGGCGAACTTCTTGCCTGCGATCGTCTCGGCGGGGCAGTCTTCGCCGCTGTGCTTCACGAGTTCGGGCTTGTGGTCGTAGAGGTCGAGGTGTGGCGGTGAGCCCGTCAGGTGGATCACGATCATCCGCTTCGCCTTGGCGGGCAGCGGCGGCTGCTTCGCCGCCATCGGGTCGGCCGCGGAAGTGGGAGGAGGCGACGCGACGCCGGCAGCCAGCAGATCGTGCATCGCCATTGCGCCGATGCCGCCGGCCATGCCGCCGAGAAGATGACGCCGGGTGGCCAGCAGCCTGTGCTCGAAGCTTGGATCCATGGATCGCTCTCCCGTCATGGACACATGAAGGTTTCGTCGAGATTCAAAATGACGTTGGCGACCACCGTCCAGGCGGCCAGGTCGTCGATCCCGACCGTGAGGTCGCTCGGCACGGGGCCGAGCGGTTCCGTCGCCATCTTCTTTGCATCGTCGATGTCGTTCGTGAACCGCGCCCGCGCCTCGTCGTGCAGCTTGACGAGCCGTTCGCTCTCCGCCGGCGACGGCTGCCGGGCGAGAACGAGCCGGAAGCCGCGGACAGCCCGCTCCGAATCGGTCGAGCCGCCTTCCCGCACCATCCGCCGGGCCAGTGCCTGCGCCGCCTCGACATAGACGGGGTCATTGAGCGTGACCAGCGCCTGCAGCGGCGTGTTGGTCCGCGGACGGCGGACCGTGCACACCTCGCGACTCGGCGCGTCGAACGTGGCCATCGACGGATACGGATTGCTCCGTCGCCAGGTGGTGTAGAGGGCGCGGCGATAGCGGTCTTCCCCGTCGCTCGTCTTCCAGTCGATGCCGCCGCCAAACGCCGCACTCAAGCCGAGATTGGGCTGCGGGGGATGCACGCTCGGCCCCCCTTTCTTCCGCGAGAGCAGCCCCGCCGCCGACAGCGCCTGGTCGCGAATCACCTCGGCCGACAGCCGCACACGAGGGCCGCAGGCCACGAGCCTGTTCTCCGGGTCGCGGGCGACGAGTTCAGGCGTGGCCCGCGACGTCTGCCGGTAGGCCGCGCTCGTGACCATCAGCCGGATGATCGCCTTCAGATCCCAGTCGCGATCGACCAGTTCACACGCCAGCCAATCGAGCAGCTCCGGATGGCTGGGCAGCTCCCCCTGGCTGCCGAACTCCTCGCTCGTCGCGACGATGCCGATGCCGAACAGCCGTTCCCAGAGCCGGTTGGCGACCACGCGGGCGGTGAGCGGATTCCGCGAATCCACGAGCCACTTCGCCAGCAGCATGCGATCCAATCGCTCCCCCTCGGCCAGCGGCGGTGGCGGAAAGACGGCCGGCACCCCTTCGGCCACCACGGGGCCCAGATCCTGCCAGTTGCCACGATGCTGGAGCTTCGTGACACGCCGCTTGTCGCCCGCAAGCTCCTCGAGCACCGGCACGGTGGCGGGCTTCTCGTCGTCGAGCTTCTTTCTCAGACCTTTGACGAGATCGCGGGCCGGCCGGAACTCCGGAGGCTCCACGACTCCCTTGGCAGGTGGGGGAATCAGGCGTTCGATCTCCGCGATCTCCTCTTCGACCGCCGCCCGTCGCGCATCGATCGTCGCCCAGGGAATCCGCACGAAGGGAGCCTCGTCCCTGCGATCGCTGTCAGCCGTATTGTTCAGGATCGCGTAGAGTCCAAAGTATTCCTGCTGCGAGAGCGGATCATACTTATGATCGTGGCACTGGCAGCACGCGATCGTCGTGCCCATCCAGGTGCTCATCGTGGTATTCACGCGATCGACGATCGCCACCGTCCGAAACTCCTCGTCGATCGTGCCCCCCTCGTTGTTGGTGAGCGTGTTGCGGTGAAAGCCGGTGGCGACTTTGTCGTCGAGCGTCGCATTCGGCAGAAGGTCGCCGGCGATCTGCCGGACCGTAAACTCGTCGAACGGCATGTTGGCGTCGAACGCCCCCACCACCCAGTCTCGCCAGCCCCAGATCGTCCGCGGCGGATCGTCGGCGTAGCCCGCACTGTCGGCATAGCGGGCCAGATCGAGCCACTGTCTCGCCATGTGCTCGCCGTAGCCGTCGTGGGCGAGCAGTCTGTCGACGAGTTTGTCCACCGCGTCGGGGGAACGGTCGGCCACGAAGGCGTCGATCTCGTCGGGGGTCGGCGGCAATCCCGTCAGATCGAGCGCGAGACGACGGGCGAGTGTCGGCCGGTCGGCCTCGGGCTGCGGCGTGAGGCCCTCCGCCTCGAGCCTCGCGAGGATGAAGCGGTCGATGTCGTTCTTCGGCCAGGCGGCATTCTTCACCACCGGCACCGCCGGCCGCCGCGGCGTGACATACGCCCAGTGCGGCTCGTAGGCTGCGCCCGCCCCGATCCATCGCCTCAACAGTTCGACCTGCTTCGACGGCAGGCGTTCGCCCGCGTCGGGCGGCGGCATCACGAGGTCGGGGTCGTCGGACGTGATCCGGGCAATGATCTCGCTCTCGTCCGGGCTGCCCGGGACGATCGCGGCATGGCCGCCCAGATCGGCCGTGGCCCCGTCGAACGTGTCGAGCCGCAGGCCGCCGTCACCGCCGCCGTGCCGGGAGCCGGCGTCCGGCCCGTGGCACCGCACGCAGCGGTTGGAGAGGATGCCCTTGATGTCGCGGGTGAAGGACGGAGCGGGTTCGGCGGCTGCCAACGGGCCTGCCAGAACGGCACCGGCCAACGCGACCGTCGCGCACAACAGCGGCATGCAGGTGCGTCTCATGCAAGAATATCCTTCAACACGGTGGCCCCCTCGACGCCGGTCAGCTTGGCGTCGAGGCCCTGGAACTTCACGCTGAACGCGTCGTGCTGGATGCCCAACTGGTGCAGCATCGTGGCATGGAGATCGTGCACCGTGCAGACGTTTTCGACGGCCGCATAGCCCAGTTCGTCGCTGGCACCATACACGAGCCCGCCCTTGATGCCGCCGCCCGCGAGCCAGACACTCATCGCCTTGTTGTGGTGGTCGCGGCCGCTTCCACCCTGCGACATCGGCGTCCGACCAAACTCACCGGCCCAGACCACGATCGTGCTGTCGAACATGCCACGGTCCTTGAGATCGGTGATCAGCGCCATGCATGCCCGGTCGATCTCCTCTGCCTTGAGCTTGACGCCATCCTTCACGCCGCCGTGGTGGTCCCAGTCCTTGTGGTAGAGCTGAATGAACCGAACGCCGCGCTCGGCCAGCCGCCGCGCGAGCAGGCAGTTGGAGGCGAACGAGCCGTCGCCAGGCTGGCAGCCGTAGAGCTCGAGTGTCTTCTGACTCTCGTTCTTCGTGTCCATCAACTCCGGAACGCTCGCCTGCATGGCGAAGGCCATTTCATACTGCGCGATGCGAGTGGCGATCTCGGGGTCACCCGTGAGCGCATCGTGCTGGGCATTGATCGCATTGATCGCCGCGATATCGGCCCCCTGCCGCTCCCGCGTGACGCCGGCAGGGTTGCCCAGGTAGAGCACCGAGTCCCCCTTGCTCCGCAGTTGCACGCCCTGATATTTGCTCGGCAGGAAGCCGCTCGACCACTGCCTCGCCGCGATCGGCTGGTTCTGCCCGCCCCGGCCCAGCGACGTGAGCACCACGAAGCCGGGCAGGTCGGCGGCGTCGCTTCCCAGGCCATACGTGACCCACGCCCCCATGCTCGGCCTGCCCGCGATCTGCGACCCCGTGTTCATGAACATGTGGGCCGGATCATGATTGATGGCGTCGGTCGTCATCGACCGGATCAGGCAGATGTCGCCGAGCACCGAACCGATCTGCGGAAAGAGCGAGCAGATCTCCGTGCCATTGGGCCCCATCTTCGAGAAGGGATGCTGCGGACCGAAACAGATCAGCTTCTGCCCCTGCAGCTGCGCGAGCTGCTGTCCCTCCGTCATGCTCTCGGGCATCGGCTTGCCGTCGAGCTCCGCCAGCTTCGGCTTGTAGTCGAAGGTCTCCAGATGCGACGGGCCGCCGGCCATCGTCAGCCAGATCACCCGCTTGGCTCGCTGCGGCAGCGGCGGTTTTTCCAGCACGCCGCGGAGCGGGGCCGCCTCGAGCAACCGCGGGGTCGAGAGCGACGCCAACGCCACAGCCCCCACGCCCTGCGCGGAGCGCCCGAGAAAAGCCCGTCGGGCCATCGCGTTGTGTGCATGCATGTTCATGCCGTTCATGGTCAGGGCCTCGTGATCGTCTCGTGGAGATTGAGAAGGATGCGGGCCACGTGGGTCCAGGCAGCCAGTTCCGCCTTGTCGACGTCAGCCGGCACGGCTGTCAGGCCTGTCTTGAGCAGCGCCTCCGCGGCGGCTGCGTCGGCCTTGTAGTGATCGATGTGCGTTCGCAGAAGCGGCATCACCGTCTCCATTTCCTCGACCCGCGGCAGCCGCTGGAGCACCTGCCGCCACGCCCAGGCCACGCGTTCTTCGGGAGAGCCATCGCACTCCTTGAGAATCCGCGTGGCAAGGCTCCGCGCCGCCTCGACGTAGCTGGGGTCGTTCAGGAGCACGAGCGCCTGCTGCGGGATGTTGGAACGATTCCGCTCGGCACAGCATTCCTCGCGGCTCGGTGCATCGAAGGCGAGCATGCTCGGATGGAGGAAGGACCGCTGCCACCAGGTGTAGAGGCCGCGGCGGTATTGCTTGTCTCCCGTATCGGCCGGATAGGTCCGCACCGGGAAATTCAGATTCTCCCAGTAGCCGTCGGGCTGGTAGGGCTTCACGCTCGGGCCACCGATCGTGCGGGCAAGCAGGCCCGAGACGGAAAGCGCCGCGTCGCGAACACACTCGGCGTCGACGCGGAAGGCCGATTGCCTCGCCAACTCGCGGTTGTAGGGATCGGCCGCGGCCAGTTCGGGCGAGGCGACGGAGGTCTGCCTGTAGGCGGCGCTCGTGACGATCGTGCGGACCATGTGCTTCATGTCCCACCCCGAGTCCATGAACTCGTAGGCCAGCCAATCGAGCAGGGCCGGATTGACCGGCGGCTCGCCCTGGGCGCCCAGATCGTCGAGCACCTTCGAGAGTCCCGTCCCGAAGAACTGCTTCCAGAGACGGTTCATCACGACCCGCGCGGTGAGCGGGTTGTCTCGTGAGACGAGCCACTGGGCGAGATCGAGCCGGTTCGGCTCGCGTCCCACGATCGCTGGCTGAGGCAAGTAGGCCGGAAACGCGGGCTTTATCACCTCGCCCGTCTCGTCCATCCAGTTGCCGCGGGGCAGGATGCGGACGGTCCGCGGCTTGTCGGTGTGGACGCTGACGAGGCACTTGGCAAGCTGCTCGTGGAAGTCTTTTCGATCCTTCTCGGCCTTCGCCAGTCCGTCGCGCTCCGCCTGGAACAGCCTCGTGGCCTTCGACCGGAAATAGTCGCGCAGCCTGTTCTTGTCGTTGCCATCCCGCTTGGCCGGCTCCTTGGCGAGGCTTGCCGCCACCTGCTTGGCGATGTTCTTCTCCGCATCGGACGCTTTCGCATCGGCGGCCAATTCGGGCAACGTCACGTTGTAGGCGACGATGTCACCCTCCCACTGCTGCTGCGCCGCATCGAGTTGCGGCGCGATCGACTCGTACTTTTTCTTCGCGTCGGCGAGCGTTGCGTCGAGGTCCGCCAGCCGCTTGTGCTCCTCGGGCGTGCCGACGATCATGCCGTCTTCCCGGCGGCCGACGATCGGCTCCTGGATGTCGGCGAAAAAAGCGCCCAGGGAATAAAAATCCCGGGCCGTGAA